>CANLTI010000009.1 GCA_947494095.1 uncultured Pseudomonadales bacterium | reverse complement strand
TAAGCCGGTTAGTGATAATATTCAGAAAGCCAGTTAAATTGTAAGCAAACAGTGACAACTATCTTGAAAAACACCGCCCTTCAAGCTGCACCGCATCATATACAAACACAGAGACTTCACGCCTAAGTAAAGCAAGGGCCTTAGCCTTATTGGGCTTAATATTCGTAATAGATAACTGACTCATATAAAGGCTACTTAAACTTAATAACTATTTTTCAATCAAAACATAATAGCCAATTAAGCTCTCATGTTTTAATCAATAAAGCACAAAGCTAATATTTATATACCGTAAAACGCTTTATACCACTCAACAAACTTAGCTACACCCTCTTTAACGCCAACCGCAGGGGTATAACCTGTGGCGGCCTCTAGGCCTTGGGTATCGGCATAGGTTTGGTATACATCGCCTGGCTGCATGGGCATAAAGTTCTTTTTAGCCTCTACCCCTAAAGCGTCTTCTAATGCCGTGACAAAATCCATTAATTTAACCGGGTTGCCGTTGCCAATATTGTATACCGCATAAGGTGCGCTGCTATTGGCTGGGCTGCCGGTTTCGGGCGTCCAGCTATTGCCTTGCGCATCCACGCCTTTACCTTGGGGTATCACATTTTGTATGCGCATTACGCCTTCAACAATATCATCAATATAGGTAAAGTCGCGGCTGAGGTTGCCGTTGTTGTAAATATCAATGGCTTCGCCTGCCAATATGGCTTTGGTAAATTTAAACAGCGCCATATCGGGCCGGCCCCAAGGGCCGTACACGGTAAAAAAGCGCAAACCCGTGGTAGGCACTTGGTACAAATGCGAGTAAGTATGGCTCATTAATTCATTCGCTTTTTTACTGGCCGCATAGAGTGATATGGGGTGGTCGACACTATCGCTTGTGCTAAAGGGCGTTTTAGTATTTAAGCCATACACACTGCTGCTACTGGCATATACCAAATGCTTAACTTGGGTATTGCGACAGCCCTCTAAAATAGTTAAGTGCCCCACCAAATTACTATCGGCATAGGCCAGTGGGTTATCGAGCGAATAGCGTACACCCGCTTGCGCGGCCAAATGGATAACGCGATCGAACATCTCCGCTTCAAATAAAGCGGCGATACCTTCGCGGTCGGCTAAATCTAACTTGATAAAAGTAAAATCTTTTAAAGGCTTTAGCTCGCCTAAACGTGCCAGCTTTAAGCTAACATCGTAATAATCATTAAGGTTATCAATGCCAATAACCATATGACCCATAGCGCATAAGCGCTGGGCCACATTAAAACCAATAAAACCGGCTGCACCAGTTATTAAGTACTTCAAAGCCTACTCTCCTTATAGGTTTAAACACATTTGAAATTATTTAAAAAAGCAATAGATTGCGACACTCCAATTACCGAAAAAATTCAGCGACTCTCTTTGCTATTCCCAGCATACCCTTATCAGAGGGATGTGATTTTACACCCGCATCAACGTATTCATAAATAACCGTATTAGCCTCAATCAAACTTAAGTCATCAATACTAATATGCTTAACCTGATTTTCAGTAAAAAAATCAAAGATAGCCGAATTCACAAAATGATACCGCCAAAAGCTATTAAAAAAATAATATCACTCGAAGAATTAAAAGTCAGGAGATCATAAAGATCTTGAATATGCAATTTTATTTCAAAGCAACTGTGATCAATCTCACTTATATTTTAACCAATGTTAATGATCATAACATCAGGATTAGCTTTAGCTATATCATTGAAGCTTGAATAATTAAACCTATCTACAGAGCACTCCCAGCACTTGACACTGTAAATATTAAAATCAATTCCCTCTCCAGACAAAAACATATTCTTATGCACATAGTTATTTTTTTTAGCTGATGCAACCATCCCCCACTCACCATACCATCCTAAGCTTGGTAGTTGAGCTTGGTATTGGCCATGCACGGTAAGGCTATTCCCCAAAAAAGCCACTTTCGTTATTCCCTGGGCATTATCACACCGCCTAAAGATGCGCCCGCCCGTGAATTCCTGCAGCGGGGAAAATTTCATCCCAACATCAGAAGAGTCGAAAACATCAAGCATATCTCCGATCAAAGGTGTCGGAGCTGAAAAATTATAATGGATTAAAAATCTACTCTTTTCTAAAATTAAACTCAACCCTCTAATGCAGAACACTCCTTTACTCCCATTTTGGGCCAAGTAATATCCATCACCATGTAATTCTAACCACTCTTCATTGTAGGCTATGCGTTTATTTACGATATATTCAAAAAGCTCTTCTGCTAAAAAATCGCCTGCATCAAGGACATCGCTTAAGCAAGAATTCGCAGATAAACCTTGTTTGCTACAGGCAACAAGACCAAAAATATTAAACATATGGTTATTTTTATGATAATTACATTAAGTCCCTATTAACATCAAATAGTGACAGATATTGCGCCTTAACAATGCCCCATGTATACCTCCGCTGAGCAATCTCAAGCATATCAGCACCAACACTTTTATTATCTACCAGTGATAGGCGTGATATAGCCAACTGCAAATCACTAACATCTTCAAAATAGATTGCTTTATTTTCTGTAGTTGCACGATTATAGTCGCAATCATAACAGAGAATAGTTTTTGCAAAATGCATAACCTCCACTAAAGATGGATTAGTACCCCCAGCAGAATGTCCATGCACATAATAACCACATTCGCTTCGCAATTTAAACAATACTGCCACATCATAAACAGGGTCAATCAATTCAATATAGCCCGAGCCGTTATACTTAGCTTTAAGCTCACGACCATAAATACTATTATCCCAATTACCAACGAACTTCAATCTGAATCTAGCCGCTTCGAATGCAGCCAAAATCAAATGTACATTATTCTCCGGCTCAATACGACACAACCCTAAAGCATAATCACCACTAATATTAAGCTCAAGCCGCTCAATAACAGCGTGATCACCACCGTATGCGATAACTTCACTTGACGTACCGTATTCACTTTTCACATAGTCAGCGATGGCCTCATTATCCGCCACAACAACATGTGATGATTTAACCGCCAAGCGTTCTGAAAACTTAAGGTAGCACTTAGCCACCCAACTCCATTTATCACGCCGCCACTCTAAACCGTCAATATTTGTAATTATTTTAACTCCGGAAAACAAACGCACAAAAGGCAATATGACTGCGCCAGATACACCCAGCACAAGAAAAGCTGTTACTCCCTGACGTAAAGCATCTATAATGCATAAAACATCATAAGGAATACTTTGAACACCGTTCGCATCGAGATTAACATAACGCAATTTTGCATTCTTGTAGCGCTTGTGCCGCACCTTATACTGTTTGCCGGAACAGTATACCAACAAAACTGGATCGTTCTCGTCAAGTAAATTTTCAACCAAAGTCTCAAAGCCACCATATGACGCAGGCACGCCAACGGAACCAATAATAGCAATCAAAAAAACACCTCAAAAACCAATAAAACATTCTCCAATACTGACATTTCAAATACTATTAAGCATCAGTAAGAACATGAACTTTAAGAAATAAACCTTGCCTATTCTGCCCACCCAAAAGAACTCCAAAACTATAAAATAAGGACGACAACATTAAACTATACCAAAACCAGTAAACCACACTACTGCGATGTAACTCAATACTCGCCACCGCCTCTCTATAGGCTATCGCAGACGGTAAATCCCACACCACCACTTCTATATATCTAAATAAGACGGCAATATCCTTAAAGTCACTATTACGAATAAGAAGTCGCTCACCTTATAATTAAGACATAGACTTCTGCGTCACCAGGTAATGACACTCCAACACCCTCCACAATCATACGATGGCATCAGACTTCCTTATACTTAAGCACGGCATCTCTTATGTGCCCTCAGCGAAAGCTTGCAAAGTCAGCGTTAGACGTTCACGATATTTATCTAAAGTAAACCTCTCCAGATAAAGGCTATGGCCAGCTTCAGCTACTTCAGCTAGGCTTTCACTCCTCAACACTTGAGTAAGCTTAGCAGCTAAACCTTGTCGATCATTAGACCCTACTAAAAAACCAGTTTCTCCATCTCGAATAATTTCAGCCGCACCGCCATTATCTGTCGTTAACACAACAACTCCAGACCCTAGCCCCTCGAGTACCGTGGTCGGAAACGGATCTGCCATTACAGAAGGAACTATTAACATATCATAGCTTTTGATATAAGTATTCGCATCAGCATCAAACCCTTTCAAGGAAAAATTTTTCGAGACCCCGAGATTCCCAATATATTCTTCGAACTCCTGTACATATTCAGGATGATTACTTGGTGCATCACCATAACAATCTATCTTAATATACTCCCTTGTAGATTCTGAAATCAAAGATAATGCATCAGCTAGATACCAATATCCCTTACCAGGCGTAAGCCGTCCGATCAAAATCACATTAAATGTCTTAGAATTACTGCGACTCAGCCTACGCTTACTCAGTTCCTGAGGAATACCGTTGTGCACCACATGCACATTCGATAATGAACGACCACTAGATATGTAATCACTTACGCGGCGTGATACACATATGACACAGCCTGTCATGCCGGCAACAAAACGAGCAAGTAGCCGGCCAGCTCGCATCTCATCCTGAACCTCATGACAATGAACGACAACCTTTTTACGCAAAATCCAAAAATAAAAACAAAGTGGAGCTGCGGTTATCGTATTAATATAAATCAAATCATAGCCGGCCAACACCTTAACCTTACCCAAAAACATCAAACAATCACATAAAAAATTTAAAACACCTCTCGGGGTAAACATCGTTTTAACCAAAAGGGGAATACTCCTAACCTCCACTACATCTCTCCCAAGAAGAGAACTAAGAGCCCCAATATCATTTTTCGTCCAAACATCAACTACCCCAAGCTCATCCAGCACAGGTATTGTGTGTGATAATATCCGAGTAGCACCATAGTAATCATCAATAGGGTGTATCACCAAAATCTTCATATTTAGACCAAATCAATAAACTCGAAGGGCCCTAAGAAGTTTCTAGGCCCCCAAACAATAACAGTAAACAAGCTAAGTAACACATAGGTAAGCACAACGAATACTCTTCCCCAGCGAGGAAAGCTAAGCGCCATTAAGTAAACATACAACAGAGGGAACAACAGTTGAGCCCATAAAATAATGCGGTCATATAAAAGTACATTACCCGAAACAAAGGCTGCAAATATTAAGCTAATTGACACAACCCAGAGAATCGCTTTCATTTGGCGGTCAATATTTTTAAATACACACCAAGAGATCACCAAAGACATTATAATTGGGAGGTTTCGATGATCGAAACCTGAAGCTTTTATTAAACCAAGCGCTTCAACCCTACGATACTCACCTAAAGCACTCGACAGCACAGGAAAAATCAATGACGCAAGATCAACAACCAACGTTAATATTAAGTCACCAAATGGTAAAACAGAAAAAACCAAAGCAACAATGATATACCAGCGTTTAAATTCCCACCTCATACATATAAAAATCAACAAAGAAAAAACTGCCGCCTTATGAATCATAAATGGAAAAATCAATAAAAGACAACCCAAAAACCTTCGATCACGGCATGCGAACATTATTATCAGGGACAATATCACTGCTAAACCTTGGCGATATATATTCAACCCCACCTGAAAAAAAGTAAATGTGGCACTAAATAAAAATAGCGCTTCTACATATAGCGCACGAGTGGCAATACGATACAAAGCATAGAGAAGAGATAAAAATAGAAACGAATAAGAAAAAGAAAACCAAATCAACTCTTTAGAAAAAAAACTAAAGGCTATATTGATAAATGTAAGACCCTTCTCCTGTAATTCATAATAAGAGGGATCAATAAAAATCTCATAGTAAGTTTTAATATCGAGCCCGTAACCAGCACCTCTAACACTAAAGATAACAACCCACAGCAATAAAAACAAAAGCGCAGCGAGAGGATTGTTTACTTTCCGCCCGAGTGATATCCAGATAACTAAGAATGATAGATATGCGACATAAAAAAACATACTCACCTATCCTTAATTTTTTTTGCAGGAACCCCTCCAAAAATTGAAAATGGAGGCACTGCACGAGTAACCACTGCGCCGGCAGCTATAATTGAACCAGAGCCAATAGTAACACCATCCAATATGGTAACATTTGCTCCTATCCAAACATTATCTTCAATAAAAATTCCAACATTTTTTACGCCTTGCTCCTTTATCGGAGTATTAAGGTCACTAAAAATATGATTTTCCGCTATGCACGTAAGTCGAGGACCAATAATAACGTCACTCCCTATTCTTATTTCTCCGGAACACCCCAAATAAGAATTTGTACCCACCGCAGTTCTATCCCCTATTGAAAGCCCAAAACCCAACGGTCCACCATAAAAACTTGATGGCCTAATTTGAACAAAACTGCCTATAGTGCATCTTGACCCTATCGCAACACCATTTTTCGACATTCCTTGAATAAGACAACCAACCTCAATTTTTGTCATATTTCCTATACTCAGCTTACCCTTAGGCCCCAGGAAGCTAACACAATCTGCAACAAACACAAAACCCGTACCAGAAAAAGAAATTAAACGATAAAAATAACCGCGAATAAGCATGCAGAAAACTCGAAAATACAGCCCAATACAACTAAGGCAGCCAGCCCCTTCATGATACCTAAACATCTATACCTCAACAACATTAACTATTAAACAGACCAATCAGCCTTTCCGTTTGCCTGCTCCAAGAGATAGACTCAACAGAAGTTTGAGTAAGTGCCGTATCAGAAGCACATAGCATCTTTAGCTCTTCGATATCTTTAAAAAAACACCCTCCAGAAGCCATCAAGTAAGGATAGGACTCTCTGTCCATCATATTCAAGCTTTCCTTATGCCTACTTGTAATGACCGGCTTACCCGCCAGCATGTATTCATATATTTTTGTTGGCGGCTGGCACGAATAAAATTCAACATCAGGCAATACCGATAAACACACATCGAAACCAGCTATCGCTTCCATACTTTTCTCATGACTCAAGCGCCCCAAAAAACTAACATTTTCCTCTAAACCTTTTGATGAAAACAACTCACGAACATCAGCCTCAAATCGAGAATCGCCATCACCAACAAATACATAGCGCACTTCATTATACAGTGTTTGATTGACAAAAAAACTTGCGATTTCACGCAGTGCGAAAGTACCGCAATAACCTAGCACATAATGCCCTTTAGAGCTTATAGTAGAGTCAACAGCTGGCACTTTATCAGCACCGAGGCCAATCACAAAGACCTTCCTACAACCTGAAAACAACCACGATTTAAGTGAGTCACTTACAACAAATGTGAAATCAAAAAAACGAGATTCGAGTACAAACAAAAAATTTATCAATCGATACCACTTACGACTCAAGCTTCCGCTCCTCAAATCATAAGCAATCAGACCATTCCATAGATTAATCACCCGCAATAGTTTTAGCACTAAAGCATAAACCGACACCCCTAGGGAGTAGCAAATAGTAACATAACAACTACCTTTTGTAGATAAGATGACTTTTATTAGGCAGAACAAAATAGATATATATTTAACCAGCCCCATCGAACCAACACCAGCCAAACGAACTGCTCCGCCTGGGTAATGATTCAAAGCTTCCTCATCATCCGTAATAAGTAAAGCTCTTTCACCGGATGACAGTATATAATGGATGTGCTTTTGATAGTCAATCAAGCGCGATGGCTTTTGAGTATGTACAAATATATACATTCACCTCACCTGCTTACTTTTTCAACAATGCGTGAGATCAAATAAACCGGACTAGCCAGCAAACAATGACAGAAATAGCCTGCGGCTCTAAAATAACACCCAGCTCGACGCATTCTTAGAATTTGCATAAACAAGCTCTCGCGGCGTTCAGACTTCGAGTATTCTCCCTTACGAAGCCGTCTTAAAATATACTTAGCAGACATTACTTCAATTTGACGAAAGCGCCTACTAGATAAGGCTTCTTTATGCACACGGTATTGATATAAGCTAATATTTAAGCGCTGCATAGAAAAAGACTCTCGAACCCTAACCCAATAATCATAATCCTCCAGTAAAAATAAAGTCTCGTCGTATCTACCTATTGTATTAGCAACGTCACGGGTATACATAAAAGAAGCCCCCACAACATTGAAAGACATCAAAAGATCTGATAATTCAACACTTTTAACTTCCTGCACCTGTCCAGCCTCATCAATGATATCGTAATCGGAATACACAAAGTGAACACCCTCTTTAAGCTTATCAATCATACACTCCAGAAAATTAGGTTTTAATAAATTATCATCTGACGTCCAAGTATAGAAATCACCACTTGCAACACCAAAACCCACATTCAAACTGCCCGGTAATTTCTTATTTATCTCATTCCTTATATAGATAACCCTTGAATCCAATCTAGCAAAATCTGTTGCTATTTCGGCAGTAGCATCTGCAGAGCAATCATCAACAATAATAAGTTCAAAATCACTATAGGTTTGACCAAGAACACTCATAATTGATTGTCTAATATACCTTTCACCATTATATACTGGAAGAACCACGCTTACTTTCACAAAAACAATCTCCGAAAATGAAAACCAACTCTAACCATTAGCACTTTATAAAAGCACTCCAAGCTTACGCACAAAGCATTAACAGCATTCATCCGTCTTCTCACAACTCCAGCGGCAATAACTGCATTATAAATACACACCTCTTCGGTGTTGACTGCCTCCCGAGAATACCTTTTAACCATAGTATTAGCATTAGCAATCAATTGCTCTCTCAAACCATCGGAATTCAGTAATTTATAAATACACCTAGCTAAAGCCTTTGCGTCATCATAGCTTGATAAAAGAAGCGCATTTTCACCATCAACCAAAAACTCATTCAGCGGCTCAATATTACTTGCTATTATTGGCACGCCCGACGCAGCAGCCTCAAGAAAAACCACTCCAAAACCCTCCCACCTTGTTGGCAAACAAAAGCAAACTGCGTGACGATAGTAAGCCCCCAGTTTATTATTCTTCACCGAATCAAGGAAGTGAACCCGACTATCAAGACCCAATTCAAGAGCAAGGTTTCGATACACACTCTCGTCACCCAAACCAATTGATACAACATGAATACTTTCGTCAACGTACTGCAATGAACGAATAACTGTCTCGAGATTTTTTTGCTCAGTACGACGCCCAACATGCAATATATAACGCTCAGGAATCCCCTCGGGAAAGCCACCAGACAAAAAATCATCGACGGACACTCGGTTAGGTAAAATAGATATCCTATCAACATCAGGTGCACGAGATAATACAGACCGCTGAACCGCCTTGGTCATTGCAATAACAGCATCAAAATAACGAACAGAAGAATAGAGCATTAATGGGTTAGTATCATGAACGCTGACAACACAGGGGACACCTGCAGGGCAATATCGAGCAACAAAATTAGCAGCCCAATACCCCCCGTATGCACGCACCACATCTACACCAAGCTCACTCACAACATTAGTAAATTCTCTCCCAGTCCTGACTGGAATAATTTCCATTCCGTGAGATATAGAAGATGAGGACTCCAAAGGCGACACCACATACACAGTATCAAACTTGCCCCCTGGGTTATAATACTCCTCAAGGCGAGTTTGCCCTTTCTCTACGTACTCCTGAATTGACTCTGAAGGAACAACAACCAATTTCACTCTTCACGCCCTTTAAAATAATAAATAATGAATAACAGCACAAAATACAGTACATACGAAGACAAGTACGCATAAGCAACTTCAAAAACACCCACACCAGTAAATATAAGGGAACATAAATATACCGATAAAGCGTAAAAAACAACTGAAGAAGAAGATGAAAGGGATACAAATTTATGCAGATTGCGCGAGATCAGATAATTTGCAACAAACGAACCTACAGCATTTATCGAAAAAGCTAGGCAAAACACAAAAACAAGAGATGAATATATTAAATACTCATCAGCCACTGCGAATTCGAACATCAACCAAATAATGGGGGCCCCCAAAAAAAACACCGACATGGAAATTCCAAAAAAAGAAGCCACATCCCAAACGCTAAGCTCTTTGCTTCTTTTGAAAACAAAGGGAATCAAAGCATTAACAATTGAATTCATCAGTACATTAAACGCAAACGAAAAACCAAAGGTTACGCCATAAATACCTAAGACAGCATCACCTAAGCCTACGTATATAATAAATATTCTAGCAAAATTATCACGCAGCCAGCCATTCATAATATTGTGGGGGAGAAGAGTTATGCCAAAATTAAATCGCTCAGAAACCCCGCCAGCAGCTCTACCATAATGTTCTCGATATGCGATAAAAAGCGCAATCCCCCCTACTACATTAACACCAATTAACGCGCCCAGAAATCGACCTTGGCCACCAAAACCAAACAACACAAAAAATATAGACGCGATTGAAGCAAGCACTATCGCCGTAGTTTGGATGAAAAAATACAACCCAGGAAGCTTATCCAGCTGACTCTTAGATACAACATTTTGATAAACTAAACTTAAGATCGAAGAGGCAAACATATAAAGGATAATGAAAATAGATTCATCTTCGAAAAGTAATCGAGCAATAGTTATAACCGAACCAATAACAAAAGCAATTTTCACACCGGCCAAACATGCGCCGCCCCACGCTTGCCCCTCACTATAAGAACGAATGAAAAATGTATTCTGATTAAACCACACCAACAATTGAATGATGCCATATATCATCACCATTTTTTCAAAAAAACCAAACTCCTCCGGCGCCATAATCCTTGTAAAAAAAGGGATGAGTAAAAAGCCAACCCCTTTGTTTAAAAAATCAACCAACACAAAATATTTAACACCTCTAATCTCTCTCAGCATTAAAATAACCCACCAACACATCTACAATTCTACTCGAGGCCCTCCCATCCCCATATGGATTATGGCAGGCACTCATCTCAGCATAATCAGCCTCATCATCCAAAAGGTTAAATACCTCACAAACAATCCTAGACGCACAGGTTCCTACAAGTCTTACCGTTCCAGCTTCAACAGCCTCTGGCCTTTCCGTCTCATCCCTCATAACAAGAACAGGCTTACCCAATGAGGGAGCTTCCTCCTGTATACCGCCCGAGTCAGTTAAAATTATCGAGGCGCACTCCATAAGAAACACAAAAGGGAGATACTCCAACGGCTCAATTAATAGTATATTCGACACACCCTTAAGGAGTCTACTAACAGGCTCTTGTACATGTGGATTTAAATGCACAGGATATACAATTTGAACATCAGGCCTACTTTTAGCAATATCGAGCAAAGCCTGACAAATATTTTCAACCCCCCCCCCAAAATTCTCCCTACGATGCCCGGTGACCAATATGATTTTACGAGACATATCGATGATCGAAAATTTCTTTTTCAATTCATTTTGAATCTTTTCTGATTTTGATATTTTCTCCCTCGCAGCAAAGAGCGCATCGATAACTGTATTTCCAGTAACAACAATCTGATCAAGAGATACCCCCTCAGCCCGCAGGTTACTTTTAGATTTAGGTGTTGGAGAAAAATGCCACCTAGCAAGGGCTGCTGTCAACTTGCGGTTACCCTCTTCAGGCCAAGGAGAGTAAAGATTGCCGGTTCTTAAGCCGGCCTCAACATGCCCTACAGGTATCTTACAGTAGTAAGAAGCTAAGGCCGCAGCCATACTAGTTGCCGTATCCCCGTGCACCAAAACAACATCCGGGGAAAAGCCATTAAACACCCCCTCTAAACCCGTCAAAATTCTTGCAGTTAACTCATGTAATCCCTGCCCTTTTTGCATTAGATTCAAATCAAAATCGGGGACAATTTCAAATAAATCAAGCACCTGATCAAGCATCTCTCTATGTTGAGCTGTGACACAAACCTTTGATTCAACACCTTCAGCAAGAGCAAGCTCAGTCACTAAGGGCGCCATCTTTATAGCCTCAGGCCGAGTCCCAAAAACAGATAAAACCTTAAACGTCATAAATAAAATACCCCTATTCAGTCGAAACCAGCAATAACCGCCTAAGCAATAAAGTTATTACCACTCCTAAAAAACCCAACATCAAGCAAAACAAAGCGATCACAGCTCTCTTCGGCCCACTTTTAATTTCAGCTACCCGCGTCTCAACAATTGTTTTCAGCAAATATTCTTCATCCAACTCAGCAAGCATCAATTTTTTTATGTGCGTCTCAATCATCCCGTAGAATACAGACTGCATCCCCGCAATACTTGTTTCCAATATCCTCCCTTCTAAATAATCAATACTCCTTTTTGATTCCATTATGTCACGTGAGCGAAAGGTATAATTAATTTCCACTATTAAGATATCCACCAGCCTCTTTGCCACTTGAGGAGAATAATGCTCCGCAACTACATTTAACATGCCCGCCTTTTCATCAAATGAAGCTGAAAATAAACTTCTAAACGCAACATAAGTCTCATAACTACTGGGCTCTGCTTCTATATCTTTTGCGGGCTGCCGCAACCACTCCTCACGAATAGGGTCGTAGATTTCACCATCCCAAATCAACTCATCGGCTTCACGATCCCACCCCTTCACCGCCATAATCAAAGGCTTAAGGTTATGCTTATCAATAACACGCTCAAGAAACGGCCAACTAACCACCAACTCCATCGCCTGATCAATATCATCACTTTCACCAGCGCCCAAACTAACGCCCGCTATAGCCGCCAAGCCACCCAACTGCCCCCCGCCCCCGCCCCCGCCCTCATTCTGCACAGACGCATAAATGCCTTCACTTTCATACATATTGGGCAAACTCAACGCATAAGCCACGCCCGCTACCGCAAACAAAAAGGTAATCCCTATAATCCACCACTTACCCTGCCATAAAATGCCGAAAAGCTCGCGTAGGTCGATTTCGTCGGATCTGGAATTTGGATCCTGGAAAGTGGAAAGTGGATTACCAACCGCCAATGTATCCAGACGCTTTTCAAGTTGATCAAAGCGCTGATTTAAATCTTTATTATCTGTCATAAATATATTGGATTGCTTCGCTAGTGGATTTTGGATCGCTGCGCTAATGGATGTGGAGAAGGGAGATTGGATAACTTCGCTAGTAGAGAGTTGAACTCTACTCTCTACTCTCTACTCTCTACTTTTTATCCATCATCTTTCTTTTCGCATTTATCAATGCATGTATTTGCTTAACAACTACTTGTGTTTGCTGTAATAAATCTTCACCTACGCCTTGCATTATAAACCCTACCCGAATTTCTATATGCAGTTGCGTGATTAGCTCTGCTGCTGAGCCACGCGCAATATACAAAAAACGAATGTTATCTTTGAGTGTTTCACGTCCTTCACGCTACTCGAAGCATCCATACCTCTCACCCTGACGGGCCAGCTAAAGCTGTTCAAAAATTGCTCCTGCATTTTTGTCAGCAATATTTGATGCAATAGACAGCGCGCTGCGTGTTATTTGATCTTTAAATCCATAATCTTTAGATGTTTGCAACTGCTGGTAAATAGCACAAGATAAAGTTACTGCCCTTTGCCAAACATCCAACCGTTCAAATACCATGAGAAATACTCCTTATTTTTGAGCTTCCACCACCAACTTTCCACTCTCTCCCGAGTGAAGCGGATCTATTTTTAAGACTTCAACATACTCCTGACTCCATAGAATTCCAAAAACACTCTACTTTGTCGTCGTCATTTTTTTAATGTTATCAATTTGCTCTTGGGTCGGCAGCCTATACGTCACCTTACCCTCTTCCCATATTGGCAACGGCCTGTTATGTAGTAATGATTCCGTCAGCACTTTAACGGCAGTTCGACTAGCAGAGCGCATCACTTTTTCAACATAAATATCCATGCCATCAGATTTCATAACTAAACGCCTCCAGCAACTTAGGTTGCCATCCAGATGAATCAAATAATGCCCGGCTATCAAGGCTCGCTTCTGCATCATATTGATATTGTCACCCTAAAAGCCGCACCCACCTCTTCAAACTTTATTCGCTGCCCCATTGCGGCCACCATCGTGGGTATGCCGCGGCCTAGGCCGTCTATGTAACGGTAATTGTCCATAAACTTTAACAAAAACATATTGCGTGGCGCTGAGTGGCCGTACTGCAATTTTTCTACGGTTAAGGTATTGGGCAAGCTGCCAGGGTTCGTGATTTCTATTCTATTACTAAAAATATAAATGCTGGTTTTTTGATTAATCATTGAATAATCACGGTGTACCAATGCATTCACTAATGCTTCGCGCAATACCTTGGCTGGCACCAGCTCGTTTTCTACCCGTAACGCCCCTTCGGTGGTTGAGCTGCGCTTGATGTATAGCTGCATTAAGCCTAAGGCGTTATCTACCTGCTCGGTTATTGTGCCGATAATTTCTTTTTTGTCGATTAAACTTGTGGTTTTATCCAGCCCCGCAAATACAGCAAATACTACACTGGCTTGCGGCATGGTTTTTTGCGGGTTGTTAGCAAACAGTAATGCGCCGCCCACGGTTACTTCTTTTTCTGCCGTTAATATATCGCTATTAATAAGTACGCGTGTTTTTTCTTCTGCGCTTAAACGGCCCCAAGCAATACTGTAATAGGTATCCCAGTACTGCTCTAACCTTGTAGGGTTTAACGCAGCCTCCCGCATATTGGCAATAGGGGCAATATCGTAATGCACCAAACCTGCCTGCTGAAATGCCAATGACTCTGGCCGTACATCCGCGGTTTTAAATTCTACCGCGCTGTTTTCGCCTTGCTGTATTAGCTCTTTAATATTCATTGGCTACTCGCTACGGTTAGGATACGGGGCTCGCTTTTTGCTAAACGACCTTAGGGGCGAGGAAGAAATACTTTATCCAATAATACTTGTTCTCTGTCTCCTCTCCTCGACATTATGCTCCTGCACTGTCTAATAAGGGGCTCCTGCCCCGATGCGTTGCCCGAAGAGTTACAGGCCCCGGCATGCGCCTCTTCGAGCGCCTTGCTGAGAAAACAGGGCCCTGCGCCTAATGGGACAAACTCTTATTGCCTCGCCCCTTACTTGTGCTTACTCTTCTATCTGCTTTTGCAATTCGATATAAAGCGATTTAAATGCGATGAGATAGCAAGGCAGCTTAGTTGTTAGCTCGCTTACAAAATCTAAATCGTAGGTATGTGCCGTTGTATTACGCATTTCTATAATTTCTAAAAATAAAGCTTCATCTTTTAGCCAATCTTGGGCGAACGCTTCTTTAAAGCAAGCTCTTGGGTTAGTCGCCTCCAGGCCAACGTAAGTAAGCAATCGCTTAATGGCCTTCCAACACATTTCATAGGTAAATTCAAAACGCTTGACCTGCAAATCTAAAACAATATTGCCAAATTCTTCGCTATGCTCTTGGGCAAAATCTTGGGCTTCACTTAAGCGCCCTAGCGCTTTACCAAAATTATGTAATGCGTCTTCTGCGCGCAATTGTTTAGAGTTACTGTAAATTACTTTACCTGTAGCTATTACACGCTCTTTAAAGCGTTTTTCACAATGAGCCAAATTAATTACATCAAAACTTAGCAACGTTTCAAAACCTTGTGCTGCCTGCTTAACTGCATCACCCGTATATGTTTGGGCTGCTATAAAGGCAATATCTATATCGCTTGTGCTCTTAGCCTCGCCAGCAGCCTCAGATCCATAAATCCATATACGCTCTGGCTTTACCAAGTCAATTATAAGCGCTTTTATCTGATTAATTAATTGCTGCCTTGTCATACTCTTTACTCTCACAGTTCGCTGCACTTAGGTGTTTGGCTTGCTGTTTATCGCGGTCTAATTCACGCTTTCGCTTTTTAGCGACAGTGTGACTTTAAATTCTTCGCCTATTTCTTCAAACGTTACCTTACGCTTTAATTTTTTAGCCTCTTGCCATACCATAGGTAAGCCTCGGCCTAATTTATCGACGTACCTTAAGTTTTCTAAAAACTTCAAAATAATAGGGTTGCTCGCATAAGAAACCCCAAAAGGTAACTTTTGAATAGATACCGTATTGGGTAAGCGCCCTGGCGATATAAACTCTACGCGATCGTCAAAGTGCAGTATCCGTATGCGTGAACCTACAATGCTGTAATTGCGGTGCACTACCGCATTCACTATTAGCTCCCTAAATACTTTTTGTGGGTAGCTAGTTGTTGTAGGCTCGGTTTTGGCACCTTGTATATTACTGCTTACCGCTACATTATTGGTCATTACCGCTAACGCACGCTCAATTTGCTCGGGCAGGGTACCGTTTATTACTTGCTTATCAATTAACTCAGCATCTATTGTATTGCCTGCAAAGTGCGCATAACTCACACAGGCATTAGGCAAAAAACGCTGCGGGTTTATACCAAATAACAACAAACCTGCAATTGTTGGCTCTTCACCGGTTAGTACATCCATATTCTGTAACAAGGCTGCATGATCGGTATCATCAGCAAGGCTTAAGTCATACCTTGTTAAATATTGATCGAGGCTGCTTAGGCTTAAATCTTTAATACCCGCCCCTGTTACAGAGTTAGCATCTACATGAAATACACCTGCCTGCTGAAACAACCGCATGAGTTCTTGCACCGATGCCGCTCTATTAGTTGCGCCTACACGCACTAAATATTGGCCAGCGTTGGTTTGATAGGGCTTATCGGTACCTTTGGGTGCATTGATTACCCCTACACTTTTACCATCAATCACTGCCACACTTATGTCGGCATTTATAACTGGATGGACTGCTGTACGCAATATATTGGCCACCCAATCACAAAAGCCGCTAGGCTTATTTAATCCAGTTACATTACCGCTATCATCAACACCCACCAATACCACGCCGCCTTGGCCATTCACAAAGGCCACTAGCTCTTTTGCTAATGACTCTGGCCGTACATCAGCGGTTTTAAATTCTACCGCGCTGTTCTCGCCTTGCTGTATTAGCTCTTTAATATTCATTGGCTACTCGCTGGTGCTGGCAATTGGCTTTTACTCGCGATGCGAGCACCCACCGTTGATTGCACTGCACAACTTAAATTAAAAATGCTCTAACCTCTAACCTCTAACCTCTAACCTCTAACCGCAACTCTTCTATTTCTTTTTTGAGGTCTGTGTACTGCTGCTGTTTAAACGCTATAAAGCGCGTTGTGAGGGCGGTTTTTTGTGCTATGCCTTTGGGGGTTAGCAAATATGCATAACCTGTTTTATTACTAGAGCGGGCAAAGTTGCCGGCTTTTACCCAGCCCACTTTTACCAGCGCCTTTAGGCAATAGTTAACCTTGCCTAGGCTTACCCCTAGCTCGGCGGCTAGCTCGCGCTGGCTTACATTGGGGTTTTGGGCCAGCTTGCGCATTAACGCCAAGCGCACCTCATCGGGTATGGCTGTTTCTTTCATGGGTGGCATTTTACGGCAGTTTTATTGGGCGTTCAAGTGTTGAACACCCAATATTTAAGCTTTGAGACTCACATCAAACCAAACGGTAAACGCCAAGCGCATACAGCAGACAGGGCAGATACAAAAAAGCGAAGCCCTATTGCCTTGGGCTTCGCTTTTTTGTGCTTGGTTTTTTTGTGCTTGGTTTTTTTGTGCCTGGCTGCTTTTATCGGGTGAATATACTGCACTTATAGGCTTAATTATTGCGCAAAGCGGCGCTTATTCCAGCGAATAAAGCGCCAGCTACGCTTCATTAATAGCTGGTAGGCCAATACAAATACCAAACAACAACTAAATGATATTGCCTCGGCGCCCGGCAGGTAGTTAAATACCATGCCCATACACACTAACACCAGCTGCACAAACAGCATAATGTACAGGGTTTGGCGGCCATTAAAACCGGCACGCATAAGAATATGATGTATATGCGTGCGATCGGGTGACAAAGGCGACTTGCCACGCTTAACACGGCGATACATTAATGTGATCATATCGGTGAGGGGTAACAATACAAACCATAGCGCTGTTACCGGCTTAAAGGCTGCCGTGTGCTCGCTCGCGCCACACAGCAATAGCACAGCCAAAGCCAAACCTACAAACATACTGCCAGCGTCGCCCATAAATACCTTTTTAAAGCGCTTATGGCTGGGCTTGCCCCACAAGTTAAACACTAAAAAGCCCATTAGCGCGCCCACTAAGGCAAAGCATAACCAAGCCGTGTTTAGCTCGCCTACACCAAAGTACAATAACGCCAGCCCCATAAAGCTGGTTAAACCTAAGCCACCAACTAAACCATCAATACCATCGAGCATGTTCACGGCATTAATGACGGCAATAATGGCTACTAGCGCAAACGGGTAGCCCAACCAGCCTAAGCGTATTTCGCCCAGGCCCAGTAGGTTACCAAAGCTAGCCACGCCCAACTTAAGGCCATAGACAAATAAAGCCGCAATTAATAGCTGCGCAACTAATCTAAACCTAGCACTAATGTCGTATCTATCATCCATGGCACCCATAAATACTATCATGGCACCACCTAGCATAAATACACGTACAAACGTAGGTTGCTCTAGCATAATATAAGACGATAAAAACAACCCCACAAACATGGCCAAACCGCCAATTAAGGGAATGGCGCCATCGTGCTGCTTACGGCCACCGGGCTTATCGACTAGCCCAATACTCACCGCAAGGGGCCTTATTATTTTTACGGCTGTGACTGTCACTAAAAAAGCAACGCCCAATACCGCAAATCCATACTCCATCTGGTACTCCAAAAACTTAATAGGTAAAATCTAACGCTTTGCTCATTATAGCCCACCGCCACTACCGTGACGGTGTTTAACCGCTGCACGTCACCACCTAAGCGATACACATTGGTACTGGGTTGGCATTAGGGCAAATTAATAGCCACCTAAGGTGTTAAATATAAAAATTGGCGCCGCATGCAAAACATCGGCGTATTAGTCGTTATGAATACATTGCAGTTTAACAGAGCTGTGCAACTGTAATAAAGCTGTAATTTGTTACTTACCGCCACTTACTGCTACTTACTGCTACACAGCGCACATTACATGCCAATAGTTTGTTAACTGCGCCCAAACACATCGTCAAAACGCACAATATCGTCTTCTCCTAGGTAGCTACCGCTTTGCACTTCAATAAGTTCGAGCAGCACCTTGCCTGGGTTGGTTAATCTGTGTTTTTCGCCTAAGGGTATATAAACCGACTGGTTTTCGGTGAGGAGCATTTGATCATCACCACGCTGAACACGCGCTGTACCAGAGACAATAATCCAGTGCTCGGCGCGATGGTGATGCATTTGCAGCGATAAACTCGCGCCAGGCTTAACGCTAATGCGCTTAACCTGGTAGCGCTTACCACTATCGATTGAGTCGTAACACCCCCAAGGGCGGTGCACCTCGCGGTGGGCGGTGTACTCCTTGCGGCTGCGGTCTTTTAGCGCTTGCACCACGGCTTTTACGTGTTGCGCTTTATTTTTATTAATCACCAGTACCGCATCGGCCGTATCAATAACGGCTACATTTTCTAGCCCTACCAATGCCACCAGTCTGTGCTGCGCGTCGACATAACAATGGCTACTTTGCTCGGCAATCACATCGCCAATCAAGGCATTATGGTTATCATCTTTTGGGCTTACCTCCCACAGGGCATCCCAACTGCCTATATCGCTCCAACCGCTATTATGCAAAGGCAGCACCCACGCTTGGCGCGTTTTTTCCATTAATGCGTAATCAATCGAGATAGCTGGGCTTTGCTCAAAGGCTGTTTTATCAAGCCTAATAAAATCAAGATCTGTGCTGCTAGCGTGCAAGGCTTGTTGACACGCCGCTACTATGGCGGGCTGGTATTGCTGTAGCTCGGCAATAAGCGCTTTGGCTTTAAAGACAAACATACCGCTATTCCAGTAATAGTCGCCACTGTTTATATATTGCTCGGCCAGTTGTGCATTGGGTTTTTCTACAAATTGCGCCACCGGGCTTGGCCCACTGCCAGTATTTTGCGCTTTAATATAGCCATAGCCGGTTTCGGCCCTTGTAGGCGTTACACCAAAGGCGACTAGCTTTTGCTGCTCGGCCATATCTACCGCTTGCGCCAATGCGGTATTAAAAACCTCGGCATTTTGAATAAGGTGATCGGCTGGGAATATGGCAATAATGGCTTCGGGGTCGCGCTGCATGGCCTGCAAGGCCGCAATAGCGACTGCTGGCGCCGTGTCGCGGCCTACTGGCTCCAAAATAATATCGGGCTTTGCCGCACACACAGCAACAAGCTGGTCGGCCACCATAAAACGCTGCTCGTTATTACACACAACAATAGGCGCCTGCTCGCAGGCTATGCGCTTAACGGTATGTTGCAGCAGCGTATACTCACCATAGAGCTTGTGCAATTGCTTGGGATAATGCTGGCGCGACTTAGGCCATAAGCGGGTACCACTGCCCCCCGAGAGTACAACAGGTATAACAAGAGCCGGCATAAAAGTCCTTAGCTGGGTATTAAGAAATGGGATACTGCTTTTTACTGCCTGCTTTACTACAACTTTACCTGTAACGCTATTGATTGGTGCTATTAATTCGCACTATTAATTCGCACCATTTTATGGCGTCACTATTTATAGTTATAGCACTACTGTTTATGGTACTACTATTTATAGCCCCAGCACAAAACCATTGCAGTATCAATACAGTACCAATAACGCGGAACGGGATAACAAGCGCCTTGCCGAAAAAACAAAACCCTACGTCTAATTGGACAAGCTATTACTGCCTCGCCTCTAGCGTATTTCGGCTAGCTGCTCATTCACCTTTTCGCGCAGCTCTTTACCGGGCTTAAAGTGCACGGCATATTTACCCTCTAGAGCAACCTGCTCGCCCGTTTTGGGGTTGCGGGCGCGCCTGGGTGGGCGGTAGTGCAATTCAAAGCTGCCAAAGCCGCGTACTTCTATACGCTCACTTTGCGTGACTACTTGCGCCATGTGCTCTACTAGCATTTTTACTGCTAGCTCCACATCGCGCACCTGAATACCTTGCTGCGCATCGGTAATGCGCTCTATAAGCTCAGACCTTGTTACCGTCATATTCAACCCTACCCCTTATCCATTTGGCACTCATTTGGGTGCCTTAAGGTTTTTGTAGAGTGCTGTTATACAACACTTTTATCATATTAAAAAGTCAGTACGGCTATATGCGCCTATTTAGTCGCTTACCGTAAGGGCCAATAGCCTCAGCTCAATCAGCGCGCACACCGCAAAACCCTTAAACCAAAACCCTTAAACCAAAATCCAAAAAGCCCCAAAACTGGGGCTTTAATCTGCGTAATAATTATGCCGAACATCAACATTTACGCACTTTAACCATCAAAATCAAACTCTTGCATTTCACGCAATAAGCGCAGCTCATCAATTTTATTTTCTAGGCGCCTACGTGAGTCTACGCCTATCACTCTATCGCTTTCTTGCTCAACAAAATCGTCAATATCTTGTTGCATTAATTGAAGGCTCATATCGCCCTCTAGTATCTCTAAACCCATAGCTAAACTCCTCATGTAAAACAACACACAAAAAACAAAACTAGAGCAAGCAACCCGCCAGGGGTAAGCCTCGGTACACTAGGCTATTGATCACAGGGCTATTAGCCATAGCGCTATTAACCACGGCCGGCTATTACCTCAATTAATCAATTGCCGCCATTAATTACAGCCCACTATTTATAATAGTCAAGCGTGTACCTTTTTGGATTATGGCGGTTTTTGATGCTGTATAAAAGTCAAAAAATCACACTTTTACGTATTTTTTAGACTCTTTTATACTGTAGCGCAAGCACAGTCAACGCATGGGTTATTACCCGCTCTATGCACCCGCTTCATTTATTTACGCTCAAGCATTTACCGCTAGCAGCACTATTCACTAGTACCCTCTAAATCAAATCCATCCTCACGTAGCTTGGCCATTTTATAGCGCAGCGTACGGGCGCTAATGCCTAGACGCTTGGCGGTTTCTTTTTTGCTGCCGCATTCGCTTTTTAAGGTTTGGCGTATGATTTCAAATTCACGCTGGCGCAAATCATGCCCCAGCTCGGCAACGGGCGCTAAGGGTTCGCGCCCTTGCACCCTCAAAGAGGCAGGAATATCTTTGGGGGTTGCACCCCATTGGGTAGCGTCAAAAGCTTGCCCACCGGCGCCGACTGCATTGGGCGTAGGGCTGCTAGGTGCGCTATCGAGCGCAGTGGCAGGCGTGGTATCGGCAGGCTTTGGGGCTAGCTCTGCTTGCATCACATCCACCAATGAGGGCTTTTGGCTAAAGTGCTGCGTCGCTTGTAAGCCTAGGTCTTCTGCGGCTAGCACATTGCCCGCTTGCAGTATTAAGGCGCGCTGCATGACGTTATCCAGCTCGCGTACATTGCCCGGCCAAGGGTACTGCAGCATTAGTTGCTTGGCCTCATCGCTCAGGTATACACCTGCGCGGTGCTGCTTAGCCGCATGGCGCTGTAATACGCTTTGGGCAAGGGGTAAAATATCTTCTTTGCGATCGCGCAACGGCGCCCACTGCAAAGGTAATACACTCAATCTAAAGTACAAATCTTCTCTAAACTTACCATCGACAACTTCTTGGCGCATATCGCGGTTAGTGGTGGCAATCACTCGTACATCAAGCTGTATACACTTGCGTCCACCTAAGCGCTCTACCTCACGCTCTTGCAGCACCCGCAACAGCTTGGCCTGTAAAGGCAGGGCCATTTCAGATATTTCGTCCAACAAAATAGTCCCGCCATTGGCCTGCTCAAACTTACCCGGCGCCGAGCTATAGGCCCCTGTGTAAGCGCCTTTTTCGTGGCCAAATAGCATGGCCTCTAGCATGTTTTCGGGGATTGCTGCGCAGTTAATCGCAATAAAGGGCTGGGCTTTGCGTGGCGAATGCTCGTGAATATAACGCGCCAGTACCTCTTTACCGGTACCCGACTCGCCCACCAACAACGCGGTAGAGTCCGATTGCGCTACACGCCTTGCCAGCTGCAATAATTTTTGGCTAGAGGGCGCCATGGCTACAGGCTCGTCGCAACTGCCCGCGCTTTGCCCGACAAATTTGCGTGCCGCCCGGGTTAACACCTCGGCCTCAAAGGGCTTGACCAAATAGTCTACAGCGCCTTGGCGCATTGCCTCTACCGACTCGCTAATACTGGCAAACGCCGTAATTAATAATACGGGGATATGGGCATATTCTTTACGTACATGGCGCAGTAAGTCGTGCCCGCTCAAGGCTCCCATATTCACATCCGATACGACCAGTGCCATATCTAAATGCTCGGGCAACAGGCTTATTGCCTGCTCAGCGCTGTGCGCTTGTATCACGTCAAAATGAGCCAGTGCCAAGGTATCGCACAGGGCTTCTCGCAGGGCAGGGTCGTCTTCAACCACCAACACTTTTGGTGCAACGCCCTCACCCGCCAAAGGCTCAACACGCACCACAGCTGAATGACTCATACATTCACTCCTTTTAAGTGACGCGCCAAAATACTTTCGCTGCCATGGTTTAGCGGAATATAAACACGCGCCTTTGTGCCTTGCCCCTCACCCGATTGCAAACTCATATAGCCGCCATGCGCTCTGGCTACCGACTGCACCACCGCCAAACCTAGGCCTGTGCCTTGCGGTTTAGAGGTATAAAACAGCTCTTTGGCTGCATGCAATTGCTCTTCACTCATACCGGGCCCATCATCCACCACCGACACTCTAAGATGTGGCACCCCATTAAGCCCCAAACAATCAAAGCGCAGCGCAATATTGACCGCGGCTGTTTTGGCTTGCACCGCGTTATTGACCAAGTTACCTATGGCACTAATTAAGGCTTCGCGGTTACAGCGCAGCTCGGTGGTAGCCTGGGGGTTGATGTAAATGCAATAGCTCTGGCTTGTTGCCAAGGTAACTTCTATGGCGGCACGCACACCTTGCTCTAAGTTACTAAGGCTAATCACATCATTTAATGGCAGCTCGTTACGCACAAACAGCAGCATATCGCGCACTTGCTTTTCCATGTGCTGTAGGCGGCTTTGAATTTTTTGGGCGCACTTTTTTTGATTTTGCGGGCTTAAGTCTTCGCTGTTTAAGTGGTCGGCATATAGCATAGCTGCCGATAACGGCGTGCGTATTTGGTGGGCCAGCGCCGAAACCATTTTACCCATTGCCGAGAGTTTTTCGTAGCGGCTCACCTTTTGCTGCAGCTTGCGGGTTTGTGTTTGGTCGGTCAGCAGTACAATTTGGCCCTCATTATCGAGCGAGCTTGTCGCCATACTCACGCGGCAGCCCTCACGCGTTGATATCTCCAGCCCATCATCGCCACGCGGGGCAAAGCACTCGCTAATAATGTTGCGCCACAAGCTATTATCTAGCGTGTGATCAAGCATTTTTTGGGCAGCAGGGTTGCTTTGCACTATCACACCTTTGGCATCAATCACTACAATGCCGCCGGGCAATAAATCTAATAGCTTTTGCAGGCGCTGGGCAAGCTGGGCCTTCTCTTCATTGGCCTCTTGCTTTTGTGCCGACACCTCATCGAGCTCTTGGGTGAGCTGTGCAACGCGGTTTTCTAGCATTTGGTAAGAGCGGCCTAACTGCCCTGCTGTTTCATTAAAAAAATCTAAGGCACTGTCAACATCACAGGTATTAGGCTCAATATTTGGCGATTTAGTGTGAAGCAGTGGTTCGGCTGGCTGCATAATTAACTCCCGACAAGTTACTGTCATCATGTTGCAATTACAGGAGTTTTAGCAAAGGCAGTGCCAAATAAATATTTACTTTAAAATTACCGCGCTAGCCAAACGCATTTATTTTTGTGGCACGGCCTTGCTGGCGTACCCGCCACACTATTCAAAAGTAAAAAGCCCTACTGGTAAAAAGCACAACGAGAAAAAGCCCAGCCAGCGCATCAGGTCATACCTCAAGCGCTGTATTAGCGCCTTTTAATGGGTGTTTTAAGCGTATTATCTAGCTCGCCAATCGTGGCTACCACATCAATAGATAACTGATTAATCAAGTCATTTAATGCGTTAACATAAGGACCAAAGCCTTTGCCTTGTGCTTGCGAGGTAAAGTGCACACGCTTTTGTAGCAGTGTTTTTTCGCCATTGAGCTCTGTCAGTGCCCACTTCGCTTTTAGCACTACCTGGCCCTCTAGCCGCCCCGCAAACTGCTCAACCACTATGCGCACTTGCCGGGTGGGGCGGTTGCGGTTATCCCAAGGAAAGGGCCACACCGCATCAACGCCTGTTAGCTCGCTAATATTGCTTGCCGTTACACGGGTAATACCTTCGCGCAAGTTGCCCCCCCAAATATTAAACAGCGACAAGTTCACCTGCTGCCCCGCTCGCTGCGAGACGACCCCAGGCTGCATTAACGCCTCGGGTAAAAATAAAGGGCCAACACCGTAAGTATGGCTGTCATCAATATCAATGCGTACCGGCGCGGGCTGATCACCAAAACCTTGCAGTGCATAAAAATAGGTTTTTGGGCTATTAACACAAGCACAACATACTAAGACAGCCAGTAACAGCAGAGCTCTTTGAGTGCACGCCCAGCAGCTTATTTTTAAGTTCATACGTTATTCATCCTTTCCTAAGCCAAACACTAAAGAGCTAGGGTAGCGGTATAGCTCTTCAACAAAACGATCAAACGAATCGGATGCCTCACTCACCGATTGCAGCGTTTCTAAAAATTCTGCATGTAGCTGCGAATCTGGCGCGATGGTGTGATCGACACTTTTTAGGGTTTGCGTCAGCTGCTGCAATGTGACTCGTGCATCGGCGACAGCGCCTTCCATTTTGGCTGTCGCTTTTTGGGTATTAGCAATGGTGCCATGCAATGCTTGTGCTGTCTTTTTTTGATCAAACACGTTTAAAATATTACTTAAGGCCCGCAAACTTTGGTTCATTTCTTGGCCAATACTGTCAACCGGGAAGCGGCTAATAGCGCTAGCTACATTAGCCAGCTGACGCTCGAGCTTATCGAGGGGCTCATCAATCGTGGGGATTTGCGGCGCACTCGGGTGTGCGATCAAACCGACTATAGGCTGATCGCCCTCTTTTGCGCTGGCATCAGCCTCGGTACTCACATAGCGCAACTCAATAAAGCGCGAGCCCAGCAACAAATTGCCCGATTTAATTTGCGCCCTTAAGCCTTCTTTAATTAATGGGTTTAATAGGTTATTGAGCTGCTCGTGTGTAGGCGCAGTGTTAGGGTCAAAGCGCTGCGGCTCTAAAGCAATATAGACCTCTAAACTTTGGCTTGGACTCCCTAGCGACATCAATTGAACATCGACTACGCGCCCTACTTTTAACCCTCTAAACTCGACCGGCGCCCCCACTTGTAAGCCCTTCACTGAATGACTAAATTTTAAGATATACGGGTAACTTAGCGTAAAGCGCCCCTCGGTCGCATCGTCATGATTATCATACAATGCAAACGTATGATCAGCCTCGGCTAGTTTTTGCTGATTGGCCAGCACAGGCGTTTCAAAGGCAACCCCCCCCAGCAATAAAGAAGATAACGAGGCAAGCTCTGCTTTCACACCATCAATACCCACAGAGACATCAACGCCACTCACATTCCAAAAACGACTGCGGGCATTCACCAGTGCATCATGCGGTGCCTCAATAAAAATACGCGTATCCACATGCGTGCCGTCTTCACTCAGCTGATAATTAACCACCTCGCCTACACGCAGCTGCCTAAAATACACAGGCGAGCCAATATCTAAAGACCCTAGCGCTTGTGCGCGCAAGATATATTGCGTGCCCTTCTCATCAGATTGCACCGCCGGCGGCTCACTTAGGCCAATAAAGCTATCGCTATAGCCTTCTTTTTTGCCGGGGTCCATAACAATATAAACTCCCGATACCAGCGTACCTAAATTAGAAATACCCGACGCACTAATGCGTGGCGTAACTAACCAAAAACGTGACTTTTTACTTAAGTGTCGTGACATGCTTCTATCGAGTGTAATAGTGGCATGTACTTTGGTTAGGTCTTCGCTAAGCCGCAATTGCGTGACTTTACCCACGGGCACATCTTTTAAGCGCACCTCTGTTTTGCCTACCTCGATACCGCCAGCCGCTTCAAAGGTGATTTCGATTTCTTCGCCTTTTTGCTGCCAAGCCCGCACCCCTAAAGCTACAGCAATCACCAGCGCAAAAAACGGGATGAACCACACCGGCGATATACGCTGGCGGCGCACTTTGGCATTGGGCACCGCAATAGGGCTTTGTGGACCATCAACTAAATGGCTATCTGCCATGAATATTTACTCCGTTATGTTGTACAAATAATAGGCCGAGCCGTGTATTAACCTGTTTTAAGACGAGTACATTACCGAGCATTTTTACTACTCGCGGGCTCGCCCATAAAAACAGGCTCTTGAGCCCCAGCGGCATCCCATATTAGACGCGGATCAAAGGCATGTGCGGCAAGCATGGTTAATACCACTACCGCCGCAAAAGGCAATAAGGCACCGCCTGGGGTGATCGTGCCTAAAAAGCCAAACTGCACTAAACCTGTCAATAAGGTCACTACAAATACATCTACCATAGACCAGCGGCCAACCCACTCCGTCACTTTAAATAACCACAAGCGCTGCTTCATACCCGTTGTATACCCTTGGGACACCGACCAAACCAAATAAACTAAAATAACCAATTTTGCCACAGGTACTACAAGGCTAGCCACAAAAACCACTGCCGCAATACCCCATAAACCATGTGCCATCAATGCTGCCACCCCCGAAAATATTGTATCGTTACGCTCCCCCATTAACGTGCTCATCGCCATAACGGGCAAAATATTAGCCGGTAAATACAAAATAATTGCAGCCAGTGTATAGGCTAAGGTTTTTTGTAGGCTATTGGGTTTGCGCGTATGCAATTGGTTATCGCAACGCGGGCAAAAACCATGGTGCGCAATAATAGACTCGCCCACTAATGCGTGGCATATTTCACAATCATAGAGCCTTTCGGTCAGCTTTTTACCTTGCTCATCATGCCCCACAAAGCAGTTATTCGGTTGCAGCCAAGCCCACAAATCACGCTTATTAATGCACCAGTAGGCTGCCCCCAGCACGGCAACCAAGGCAAAAAAAGCCACGATCGATACGCCCAATACAATAGTGGCCATATCACCGAGCTTAACCGAGGTTACCAAAACGGCTAACAAAAATATTTCGAGCATACTCCAAGGAGCCGCCTTAATTAACCAGCGCAGCAACGTCACCTGAAACGGCAAGCGCACCCCAAAATAACAAGGCAACACCAAATAACAAAGCGCCACAAGCTCAAATAAAGGGAATAAAAAAATCGTTACAAACACTAAAATAGCCAGCGGGATATTATCGCTATGAATCAAACCCCATACGCCGCTTAGCAGGTTGGCCTCATGGTGAAAAGCCCCAACATCCAACCCTAAAAAAACAAAGCAATTGCTAATAACAAACAATACCAAGCCGGTAATCACCAAGGCGGCGGTTTTTTCGCGCCATTGCCCCTGCCCCAATGCCAAAGGCTGAGCACAGCGTACACAGGTCAGTACTTTGTGGGTACAAGCACCCACAAGCGGAACACTTTGCACCTGGCCACACTCATCACAAGCCATCAGGTCTTGATGGCTATGCTCAAAAGTAGTGGCCTGCGTGGCGCCTGATACCGCATTTGATGGAAAAGTAAAAAAGGTCAAGCTGCTGCCTAACAAGTAATCAATAGGAGTTGGACTATACTGGATCAAAGCGCAACCGTCATGGGCCTTGTGATAATTATGGATTCTTTACAAAAATCAACACAGTATCAACTACCACCACACCAACAACCCTTTGAGCTATTACAAGTGTTGCACATCACCGAGCAACCGCGCGATATATTTAGGGTTTATCGCAATCTACACAATCAAGCTCAAGATGATGTCATTATTACCTCAGCTATAGGCATTAGCCAGGCCAAGCAAATACTCAATAAGCAACATTATCATGCCATTTTTATACACTGCTATTTAAATGGCTCAGGGCGTAATAGCTTGGAGCGTGTAAGCGCTAACACTCAAGCTAAGCCTATTGATACCGGCATGCCCAACACCTTAAATACTATAACCCTAGATACTGTAACCTTAGATACCATCAGCCAATGGAGCGGTAACAGCGCGATTATCGCAATTATTCACGGGGCGCTTTCTCATTCACAACCTCATTCACAACCTCATTCACAACCTCATTCACAACCTAAGCCCAAACCCAAACCCAGGCTCAAATCCAAGCCAAAACCCGGCGCCACAACGCGCCCTAATGGCTACACCAAAGCCGATTACAACGCGCTTATTGAGCAACTTTTGCAAACGGGTGTCGATGATTATATTACCGCCGAAGACATGACGACACCGCTACTGGCCAAGCTGCTTCACTACAGCGTCGAGCGCAAGCAAGCCAAGCAGCACCTACAACTTAACGAGCTCGATACCATTACACAGCTGCCCAACCAAAATTATTTTGAACACCACCTCACGCGGCACTTGCACACCGAAAGGCTCAATGGGCACGTCAGTGCCGTGTTAGCGGTACAGCTCGACCACATTAGCCGTATCGAGTCAACCAACGAGCGCGCCACCTACCAAGCCTATTTGCATGCCAATGGCGCCAAGCTACAACAAGCACTTAGGCAAAACGATACCATTGCATGCGCTAATGATGGGGGGTTTTTGATTATGCTTAATGCCATGCCCAGCATGGATACCATTACCCAAGTGAGCGCGCATATCATCGAGACACTCGGCAAAGCACTCAATATAGACGGCGCCACTTTGTTTAGTACGGCCAGCATTGGCGTGAGCATTCAAACCCCCAAAGGGGAAGATGCCAAAGAGCTGATCCATCAAGCGACGCAAGCGGCCAAATTGGCGCAGCAGCAAGGCGGTAATCGCCATTGCCTGTTTAGTTTAGACCAACGCGTTCAAGCCTCATTAAATAATCAGCTCACAACCGAGCTGTATAAAGCCCTGCAAAATGATGAGTTCTTTCTTGTGTTTCAGCCTCAAATTAATGTCCTCACACAGCAACTTCATGGCGCCGAGGTGTTGCTGCGCTGGGAGCACCCAGAGCAAAAAACACTCACACCCTACGCATTTATGTCTATTTTAGAAAGCACCGGCCTTATTACACCGGTCACCGAATGGATTATTCATAAAGCCATTAAACAATGGCAGCAGTGGCTCGAGCGCAACATTACCCCACCAGGCAGCCACCTATCGATTAACCTTTCACCTAGCTTTTTAGCCCAACCTACTTTTAAAGTGTTTTTTAACGCCTTAAAACAATTGCCCGACACCCTCAAAAACACTATTTACTTTGAAATCACCGAAAACCTTTTCGTCGACCCAGACAGTAATATTAGCCACCTTAAATACATTAAAAGTTGCGGGTTTAAGCTATCGATGGATGATTTTGGCACAGGTTATTCAAGCCTTAGTTACCTTAAGCACTTTCCCCTCGATTGCATCAAGCTCGATTGTACTTTTACCAAAGAAATCGTCGAAAACCCTACCGACTTAGCGATTACGCAGGCCGTCATCAACTTAAGCCGCGACCTAAACATAGACCTTATAGCCGAGGGCGTCGAGAACGAAGCCACCTTAGCACTGCTCAAACATATGGGTTGCAATGTGATTCAGGGCTACCATTTTTCAAAACCGCTTACACCCGATAACTTTCAGCACTTTTGCCGGTCGTTGTCGATTGAGGATTGATCCCTAATGACTCGATCATTGCTGATCAAGTCATTAGGGGCGAGGTAATAATAGTTTGTCCAATTAGACGTAGAGTTCTGTTTTCTCGGCAAGGCGCTCGAAGGGGCACATGCCGGGGCATGTAACGCTTTGAGCAACGCATCGGGGCAGGAGCCCCTTATTAGACATTGCAGGAGCATAATGTCGAGGAGAGGAAGCAGAAAACAAGTATTATTGGATAATGTATTTTTTCCTCGTCCCTTAGCATGATGCCTCGGCCATACTGCGCACCGCAAAACTACGAAAAACGCGATAAAACTGCTAAGCTGCGCACTATTGATTTATCTAGGTGGTTTTATGTTTTTAATCAACGCGTCTTTAAGTATCCCTTGGCGATGCATTCAGTTATCGGCCATACGCGCACAAGGCGCAGGCGGGCAAAATGTCAACAAAGTTTCGTCAGCCATTTGCCTACAAATCGACCTTAGTCAAACGCCTATGCCTCCGGCTATTCGCGAACGGCTTTATGCGCTAAATGATTCGCGCATTAGTACCAACCGCATACTCACCATAAAAGCACAAAGCCATCGCACCCAAGAAAAAAACAAAAGCGACGCCCTTGAGCGCTTAAAAGCTATTTTTATCAAGGCCTGCTACAAGCCCAAATACCGAGTCGCCACCAAGCCTACCCGCGGCAGTGTTGAGCGCCGAATTAAAGCGAAAACGCAGCGCAGTAGCGTCAAAAAAATGCGCAATAAAAATAACTTTGATTAATGCACAAAACCGTAATCATCAATCACAGTAACACTCAAAATTCACAATAGCCCTCTCTATGACACAATTTGAAAGCCTCGCCGGCATCACTCAATACCTTCAAACCTTTGCACAAGAGCGTGAGTGGGAGCCATTTCACAGCCCTAAAAATTTGAGTATGGCGCTGAGCGTAGAGTGCTCGGAGTTAATGGAACATTTTCAGTGGCTCACAGAAGAAGCCTCTGGCGCATTAGATCCTCACACTCAGCAAGCCGTTAGCGAAGAGGTGGTTGATGTTCTGCTATACACCCTTAGGCTCGCGAGCGTACTCGATATTGACCTGCCAGCAGCCATCGCACACAAAACACACAAAAACGAGCAGAAATACCCCATAGACAAAGTAAAGGGCAACGCTAAAAAGTATAACCAATACGAATAAAAACCGGGCTTTACACAGCCAAACCCCGTCTATACTCACAGTAATGGCCGCCGCACTTAAACCTCTGTGTGCGGTTTTTTCAAGGAGCATGAAAACTGTGGATACCCCAATTGATGAATACTTAAACGTCTTAGCCAAAAAAGATGGCTCAGATCTTTATCTCAGTACTGGCGCCCCGCCTTGTGCTAAGTTTCAGGGCACCCTTAAGCCGCTTGCGCAAACACCGTTTACAGGCGGCCAAATAGAGGATATAGCCAATGCCATCATGGACGCCAAACAAAGAAAAGAGTTTGAAGAAGAGCTAGAAATGAATCTGGCCATTTCTATTCACAATGTGGGTAGGTTTAGAATTAATATTTTTAAACAGCGCAATGAAGTCTCGATTGTGGCGCGCAACATTAATACTCAAATTCCTAATTTTGATGACCTAGGCCTACCCGAAATTCTCAAAGAAGTCGTTATGGCCAAACGCGGCTTGGTGCTTTTTGTGGGCGGTACAGGCTCGGGCAAATCAACCTCTTTAGCGGCGCTGATTGACCATAGAAACAGCACCACTGGCGGCCATATTATTACCATCGAAGACCCTGTTGAGTATGTACACAAGCACAAAAAAAGCGTGATTAATCAACGCGAAGTGGGTGTAGATACGCGCACATTTAAAGCTGCACTCAAAAATACCCTCAGGCAAGCCCCCGACGTCATATTGATTGGGGAAATACGCGATCGCGAAACTATGGAGCACGCCTTAGAGTTTGCCGAAACAGGACATTTAGCTATTTCCACCCTGCATGCGAACAACGCCAATCAAGCACTTGAACGCATTATTAACCTCTTCCCCGAAGAGCGCCGCCAACAGCTCATGCTGGGCTTATCACAAAATTTAAAGGCATTTGTGTCGCAGCGACTGGTGCCTACTGTCGATGGTAAGCGCTGTGCAGCCATTGAAGTTTTGCTGGGAACCAAAACTATTCAAGAACTCATTTTAAAAAACCGCTTACCCGAAATCAAAGAGATTATGGAAAAGTCCGAAAACCTCGGCATGCAAACCTTTGATGCGGCATTATTCAAATTACACCACGCGGGCAAAGTCAGCTTTGAAGATGCCATGGCCTATGCCGATTCGCCCAATAACCTACGGTTGCGTATTAAACTCGCCTCAGAGGGTCACTCGCCAGCCGCCGAATCTGGCCTTGGCGAGCTAAGCTTAGAAAAAATAGAGGAGCACTCTCAGGATGATACTGCCCCAAAATATTAAAATATAAGGTAACTTAACTATTCAGCCGAACCAAAAAAACCTCTAAACAGGGTGCTGATGGGTTATTTTCTGGGCATTTAAGCGCCGGGCTTTGCAGGGAAAGAAGGGTTAGGCAGTGCGCCTGCACTAAGAATATGCAAGATTAGACTTTGCACCTGCACTAGGGATATGCAAGATTAGACTTTGCAGGAGCACAAAGTCGAGGAGCACAAAGTCGTAGATGGCTTGAGCCGCCCAGCAAATGGTTCATTAGCGCCCAATTTCGGTACCTCTGAATAGTTACCAAATATAGCGCCCAAAAAAAGCATAAAGGCAGGCAGTGCTGATGCTTAGGGGCGAGGAAGAAATACTTTATCCAATAATACTTGTTCTCTGTCTCCTCTGCTCGACATTATGCTCCTGCAATGTCTAATAAGGGGCTCCTCCCCGATGCGTTGCCCGAAGAGTTACAGGCCCCGGCATGCGCCTCTTCGAGCGCCTTGCTGAGAAAACAGGGCCCTGCGCCTAATTGGACAAACTCTTATTGCCTCGCCCCTTAATTGGACAAACTATTATTTTCTCGTCTCTTAGTCGCACCTAGGGAGTGGTTTTTGGACGAATAAGGCCTTCTTGTGAACAACTGGCCAGTAATTGACCTTGCTCATTAAATATTTTACCGCGCGAAAACCCTCTTGCGTTGCCAGCCCAAGGGCTATCAATTTCATAAAACAACCAATCATTCAAAGAAAAATCATGCCGATGAAACCATAGCGCATGATCGATACTCGCGCCCATCACCTCGCCACTAAACAATGATGCAGGGTGTGCTGTGAGCGAGGTTGCCAGCAAACCAAAGTCAGAGGCATAAGCCAAGGCGCAAGCTTGCATGAGCGGCGTATCCAGTAAGGGCTCTACGCAACGCATCCAAAATAACGTGGCGGCCTCTTTTTCGCTACTAGTAGATAGCATGCCTTTTGTTAAGGGGTAAAATGCAAAGGCATCAACTTCGAGCTCAGGCTGGTTTGGGGCTAACTCGGGAGAAGCCTGCACTTTAGCTAGCTCGGGCCTCGCGGGCTCTTGGTGCCAAGAGTCGGCATGCTCAAAACCCTGATCCTCGCCATGAAATGACACCATAGCGGTAAATATCAATTTGCCATTTTGCTCAGCATTGACGGTACGATGGCTAAAACTGCGGCCGTCACGGTTGCGCACAACGGTATAATCGACCGGCGCTTGGCTGCTACCGGCACGCAAAAAATACGCATGCATCGAATGCGGCCGACTACCATCAACGGTTAAACCGGCGGCCATTAGCGACTGCGCCAATACTTGGCCGCCAAATAGTGAACTTTGGAAGTTTTCTTTGTGGTGTATTGCGCGAAAAACATCTGCCCCTAAAGGCTCTAGTGTTAAAACATCCTGCAATGTTGACTTCATAGCATTCCCAACCACTGAATAATTAAATATGGCACACGCCAAGTAACAACAGCTATATGTGTGCGTTAATGAGTATTAGGGTAACACGCGTCCTTTAGCCTCATTGCATGTTAAGTGCCCTCGCCCGACAAAAACACACCCAATGACGTGTTTTAACACTAAGAGCACTTAACAAAGTAACAGGCATAAAAAAAGCGCTCAATGAGCGCTTTTTTATGCCACACCTTAGTGCTTAGCGTTTTTCTACAGGAACATACTCGCGTACGTCATAGCCGGTATACAGCTGACGAGGACGCCCAATACGCGTACCCTGAGAAATCATTTCATGCCAATGCGCAATCCAACCTACGGTACGGCCAACAGCAAATATCACTGTGAACATTTCAGTAGGAATACCAATGGCCTTCATGATGATACCCGAGTAAAAATCGACATTCGGATACAGTTTTTTCTCTACAAAATATGGATCTTCTAGAGCAATTTGCTCTAAGCGCTTAGCAATACGTAAAAGAGGGTCGTTCTCTACGCCGAGCTCTGCAAATACTTCGCTACACGTTTGCTTCATTACTTTAGCGCGTGGGTCAAAGTTTTTATACACTCGATGACCAAAACCCATCAAACGGAACGGGTCGTTTTTGTCTTTCGCTTTAGCAATGTAAGCATCAATATTACTTTCATCACCAATTTCTTCTAGCATTTGCAAAACGGCTTCATTGGCGCCGCCATGAGCTGGGCCCCATAAAGTCGCAATACCCGCAGCAATACACGCATAAGGATTAGCGCCAGAAGAACCAGCTAAACGCACGGTTGACGTTGAGGCGTTTTGCTCGTGATCGGCATGCAATAAAAAGATGCGATCCATAGCCTTAGCTAGCACAGGGTTCACTTTATACTCTTCACACGGGGTGCCAAACATCATGCGTAAAAAGTTTTCAGCGTAACCCAGGCTGTTATCGGGATACAAAAACGGCTGTCCAACATGATGCTTGTAACACATAGCCGCCAGCGTAGGCATTTTAGCTACTAACCTGTAAGCTGCTGTGATGCGGTGCTTTTCATTGGTGATATCTAAATCATCGTGATAAAACGCCGACAAAGATCCTACCGCGCCACACATTTTAGCCATTGGATGCGCGTTGTGATGGAAGCCTTCAAAGAACTGATGAATAGACTCATGCACCATGGTGTGATGCGTGATAGCGCTTTCAAACTCTTCAAATTGCTCAGCAGTCGGTAGCTCGCCGTGCAGTAAGAGGTAGCAGCTTTCAAGATAGCTAGAGTTTTCGGCCAATACATCAATCGGGAAGCCGCGATGCAAAAGCACGCCCTTACCGCCGTCAATGTAAGTAATAGACGATTCACAAGCCGCAGTAGAGACAAACCCGGGGTCGTAAGTGAAAAAGCCATTCTTTGTTAATGCGCCCACATCAATGACGTCTGGGCCAACGGTACCAGAGCGAATGGGCAATTCAATCGCTAGATCGGTACCCTCGATGGTCAGTTGTGCTTTCTTTTCAGTCATTCCCGACTCCTGTAACTGATTTATCATTAAGTAAAAAGTAAAATAATGTGTATAACTTCTGAAATGAATACACCAAACAGACAATATACAATCAACCACACTAAAGCTCATTTTTTATTTGCGCTTAAAGCAATAAAATACGCCGAAGGGATTCATTCCACTAAACAGCTTTATGCGCCAATCCGTTCATAAGATCAACCTAAACTGTGTCGCTTTTTGTTCTGTTGAGTATTGCAACTTCGAAACTAAAGGCGCCTAGTATAGTGAAAAACCCGCATTGATAGGAACTAATTAATCATACAAGCTAAGGAATTGTCTGCTTTAATTGAATAAGGGCATGCAAAAAGACACCATAAAAGTTCGTAAAGATTATTTACGTCTCGCCTTTAAAGCCATTTGCAGTCCTGAACAGTAACAATACAAGAAGCGAAAGTCTGTTTGTAATTTGTATGGTGTGTCTCTATAATCTTGCGCGTTTTTAGGGCTTTTAAAAGCAATAAAGGAAAGTTGTGTACAGTTTTAAGGCTTAATTTTATTGCTGGCGCCCTACCAAACACTCAATGACTGCACGCGATGCATAATAGATAGCCAAAAAGTACGCTTCGCACTCACAGAGTGTAATAACAAACTCAGTATTTTCAACCTTCGGGTTATTTAAAAAATAATGTTTATTCACAAAACCAACCATTTTAACTAACAAAACGTGGTACGAACGTGAAAAAAGACAGGCCAGTCAATCTCGACATCTCAACAATCTCCCTTCCAGTCACTGCTCTTGTGTCCATTACCCATCGGGTATCTGGGCTTATTATGCTGGGCGGTGTTTTGGTTTTACTTTGGATGCTAGATAACAGCTTAGCGTCTGAGCAAAGCTTTAACGAACTTAAACAAACGCTCTCTCACCCAATTGCCTTATTCATTGTTTGGGGCGTATTGGCCGCACTGGCTTACCATACAGTTGCGGGCATTAGGCACCTTATTATGGATATGGGTATTGGCGAAACCTTAGAAGGCGGGCGCACCGGCGCTAAAATTGTTATTGTTCTCTCGGCTGTAGCTATTCTTGCTATTGGAGGCTTTTTACTATGGTAAATCATGTTGTTACACAAGCCACTACCTTTGGTCGCAATGGCGTTTCTGACTGGATTATTCAGCGTGTTAGCGCTGTTATTTTAGCCGCTTATACGCTCTTTTTGGCGGGTTTTATTATCACTACGCCCGATGTAGATTACGCCACGTGGCAAAATTTGTTTAGCCAGCTATGGATGCGCATTTTTAGCGTACTGGCACTGCTAAGCATTGCGGCGCACGGCTGGATTGGCCTGTGGGGCGTGGTCACTGACTACCTCACTCCGCGCATGGTTGGCAGCAAGGCCTTAAGCTTGCGTTTACTCGTATTATTGACATATGCAATCATCACCATCGCTTACCTCGTCTGGGGTATCGACATTTTGTGGGGAGCCTAAATAATGGGCACTATGAGAACAATCACTTTTGACGGCATCGTTATTGGCGGCGGCGGCGCGGGTATGCGCGCGGCTTTGCAAATGGCGCAATCGGGTTTTAAAACGGCAGTAATTACTAAAGTCTTTCCCACTCGATCACACACTGTTTCTGCGCAAGGCGGTATCACCTGCGCCATCGCGAGCGACGATCCCAACGATGATTGGCGCTGGCATATGTACGATACCGTTAAAGGCTCTGACTATATCGGAGACCAAGACGCTATCGAATACATGTGCTCTGTTGGCCCAGAGGCCGTGTTTGAACTAGAGCATATGGGCCTGCCTTTTTCACGCACTGAAAAGGGCCGTATTTATCAGCGTCCTTTTGGCGGCCAATCAAAAGACTTTGGTCGTGGCGGCCAAGCAGCTCGCACCTGTGCTGCTGCTGACCGTACCGGTCACGCCCTTTTGCACACGCTTTACCAACAAAACATTAAAAGCAACACCACCTTTTTTAACGAATGGTTTGCTGTAGATCTTGTTAAAAACCAAGACGGTGCCGTAGTGGGCGTTATTGCCATTAATATTGAAGATGGTGAAACCGTTTTCATTAAATCAAAGGCCACCGTGCTCGCAACTGGCGGTGCAGGCCGCATCTACGCCTCAACCACCAACGCACACATCAATACCGGCGACGGTATTGGCATGGCGCTACGCGCCGGCGCGCCAGTGCAAGACATTGAAATGTGGCAGTTTCATCCAACGGGCATTCATGGTGCCGGCACACTCGTCACCGAGGGCTGTCGTGGCGAAGGCGGCTACCTCGTCAATAAAGACGGCGAACGCTTTATGGAGCGCTACGCGCCTAACGCCAAAGATCTTGCGGGCCGCGATGTTGTTGCTCGCTCTATGGTATTAGAAATCCTTGAAGGCCGCGGTTGTGGCCCAGACGGCGATCACGTTTTACTTAAGCTTGACCACCTTGGCGAAAAAGCACTCAATGCCAAGTTGCCCGGTATTTTAGAATTATCACGTACCTTTGCGCATGTTGACCCCGTAAAAGCCCCGATCCCTGTAGTCCCTACATGTCACTACATGATGGGCGGCGTGACCACTAACATTAATGGTCAAGCGATGACGCAAGATGCCAACGGCAACGATAAAATCATTGACGGCCTTTATGCGGTGGGTGAAGTTGCTTGCGTATCTGTACACGGCGCTAACCGCCTTGGCGGTAACTCGCTACTCGACCTTGTTGTTTTTGGTCGATCTGCAGGTTTATACCTAGAAAAAGCCCTGCGCGAAGGCATTGAACTGCGCGAAGCATCACAAACCGATATTGAAGCTGCAAGCTCGCGCTTAAACGCTTTAAACAATACCAATGATGGTGAGTCGGCTCCTGCCCTGCGCAAAGAGCTGCAAACCGTCATGCAAAACCACTTTGGCGTATTCCGCAAGGGTGAGTTTATGCAAGAAGGCATCAAAAAGATTGCCGACTTACGCGCTCGCATCAGTAACATTAAGCTTGAAGACAAGAGCAACGCGTTTAACACCGCCCGTATCGAAGCGCTTGAAGTACAAAACTTACTCGAAGTTGCCGAGGCTACCGCCATCGCAGCCGAAGAGCGTAAAGAGTCGCGCGGTGCACATGCGCGTGACGACTTCCAAGAGCGCGATGATGAAAACTGGTTGTGCCACTCGCTGTACTTTCCAAGCGAAAAACGCGTCGGCAAGCGCGCAGTTAACTTTGCGCCCAAAACCATGAACGCTTTTGAACCAACGGTTCGCTCATATTAAGGGGTCACAAATGTTAAACGTTGAAATATATCGCTACAACCCCGAAACCGACAAAGCGCCTTACATGAAAACCTATGAGGTAGACACTGACGGTAAAGATGTCATGGTGCTTGATGTTCTCGAGATGATTAAGGCGCAAGACGCGAGCTTGTCGTATCGCCGATCATGTCGCGAGGGCGTTTGCGGCTCTGACGGCATGAACATTTCTGGTAAAAATGGCTTAGCTTGCATTACACCGCTATCGGCATGCGTTAAAAACAACAAGCTTGTTTTACGACCGCTGCCAGGCTTGCCAGTGATTCGCGACCTTGTCATTGATATGGCCCAATTTTACGAGCAATACAGTAAAATTGAGCCCTACTTACAAAACAACACACCCGCACCGGCCATTGAGCGCTTACAGTCACCTGAAGAGCGTGCAAAACTTGACGGGCTATACGAGTGTATTTTGTGTGCTTGCTGCTCAACCAGTTGCCCATCGTTTTGGTGGAACCCCGATAAATTTATTGGCCCAGCCGGCTTGTTGCAAGCCTATCGCTTTTTAGCCGATAGCCGTGATAATGCCGACCAAGAGCGCTTAAGTAGTTTATCGGACCCTTTCAGCGTTTTTCGCTGTCATGGCATCCAAAATTGTGTTGCGGTTTGCCCGAAAGGCCTAAACCCAACCCGCGCGATTGGCCACATTAAGCATATGTTATTACAAAATGCGACTTAAGGCGCCACGCACGCTTTGCGTGCAAGGTACTTAAGGCAGGCGGTAGCCGCTATGCCTATACTAGTAACATTAATTTAAAAATAAAATAAGGGCTTATCTGAGCCCTTATTCACAGCGGATAAAACCGCATAACATTCTGTTGATGTTTGCAAACACATTAGATGGCAGGCATTAACATCCGCACAGCAGCGGCATTAGTGATGGTGGGCAAATAATGCAACAGAGCCTCATGGAGCTTTTATGGAGCACTTCTCATATTTCTGGCGGCAACGCCGAATATATTGAAGGGGTCTACGAGTCCTATTTACGCGACCCTAACTCAGTCGATGAAAAGTGGCGTGATTACTTCGATAAACTCCCTCGCGTAGCGAATAATGTCAACCCCGACATTCCGCACTCCGAAATCATTCAATACTTTGAGTTACTCGGCAAAAACCGAGCTCGCCCTCTGGTAGCACCTGGCTCTGGCAGCGGCAATATTACTCATGAGCGCAAGCAGGTTGAAGTTGTTCAACTGATTAATGCCTACCGCTTAAGTGGTCACAAAAAAGCCCAACTCGACCCACTGGGACTCAGCAATGAAACAACTGAGCTTGAAGAGCTCGACTTGCAATTTCATGGACTGAACAACTCAGACCTCGATGTCGTCTTCCAAACCAGTGATTTGTCGCTAGGCTTACCCGAAGCGCCGCTTCGCGATATTTTGACGGCACTCAATCAAACCTACTGCGCAAGTATCGGTACAGAGGTAATGCACATTACCCATTACACCGAGCGCAAGTGGTTGTTACAGCGCTTAGAAAGTGTGCGCTCTACACCAGCCTTATCGGCTGAGGCACGTATTCATTTACTCGAGCGATTGACCGCCGCCGAAGGCTTAGAGCGTCATCTCGATAGTAAATATCCCGGCACCAAACGCTTTGGCCTTGAAGGCGCCGAAAGCCTGATCCCCATGCTCGACGTACTCATTAAAGGTATTGGTACGCATGGCGCCAAAGAAATGGTACTGGGTATGGCCCACCGCGGCCGCTTAAATACCCTTGTGAATATTTTGGGTAAAAACCCAACCGACTTATTCGAAGAGTTTGAAGGCAAAAAGCTCGTTGACACCTCTGGTGACGTTAAATACCACCAAGGGTTCTCGTCTAATGTAATGACGCCAGGCGGCGAGATTCATTTAGCACTGGCCTTTAACCCTTCACATCTTGAAATTGTATCGCCTGTTGTTGAGGGCTCTGTACGCGCGCGCCAAGATCGTCGTCGCGATGATGTACGCAACGTTGTTGTACCTGTCGTTATCCATGGTGATGCAGCTTTTGCCGGTCAAGGTGTTGTTCTTGAAACCTTCCAAATGTCACAAACACGCGCCTATAAAACAGGCGGCACCATTCATATTGTGATCAACAACCAGGTCGGCTTTACAACAAACCTCAAAGAAGACTCACGCTCTACGCGCTACTGCACAGATGTTGCGAAGATGATCGAGGCGCCTATTTTCCACGTCAATGGCGATGACCCCGAAGCTGTAGCCTTTGTCACCAACCTCGCCGTTGATTATCGCAATGAATTCAAAAAAGACGTTGTGATTGACTTGGTTTGCTACCGCCGTCGCGGCCACAACGAAACCGACGAGCCATCAGCCACTCAGCCGTTAATGTACTCTGTTATTCGCAAACACAAAACAACGCGTACGCTGTACGCCGAGAAGCTCGCTAACGAGAACGTTTACAGCGCTGATGACTCAGCTAAAATGATGAACGATTACCGCGCAGCACTCGATGCCGGCGAGCACGTAACACGCGACCTCGTCAATGAGCCCGATTCGTCACTATTTGTAGACTGGAGCCCCTACATTGGGCACACATGGGAAAAGCAAGCCCATACCGGCTACGAATTAAAGCAACTACAAGAACTGGCGCAATCGATCACTCATATTCCCGATGGTATTGTGGTTCAGCGCCAAGTCTCTAAAATTTACGAAGATCGCCGCAAGATGGCTGCCGGCTCGCTCCCTTTAAACTGGGGCATGGCCGAAATCTTAGCGTACGGATCACTACTAGCCGAAGGCATTGCTATTCGCATTACCGGCCAAGATGTCGGCCGAGGTACATTCTCGCATCGTCATGCTGTGATTCACAATCAAAAAGACGGTGAAAGCTATATCCCGCTTAAGCATGTTGCTAAAGATCAGCCTAACTTACACATTTACGACTCCTACCTCTCAGAAGAAGCCGTACTGGCTTTTGAGTATGGCTACTCGACAACCAAACCCAATGCATTAGTTATTTGGGAGGCGCAATTTGGTGATTTTGCCAATGGCGCACAAGTCGTTATTGACCAATTTATTACCAGTGGCGAGCACAAATGGGGTCGTTTATCTGGCCTAACCATGTTATTGCCTCACGGCTACGAAGGCCAAGGACCTGAGCACTCTTCTGCCAGGCTTGAGCGCTTTATGCAACTTTGTGCCGAGCAAAACATTCAGGTTTGTATACCCACAACACCCGCACAAGTGTTCCATATGTTGCGTCGACAAGCGATTCGTCCGCTGCGTATACCGCTAGTTGTTATGAGCCCAAAATGGATCTTGCGCCACAAGCTTGCTACATCAACCTTGGAAGAGCTTGCTAATGGTAGCTTCCAGAATGTGATTGGCGATGATGTCATCACCAGCGAAGACGCGCGCCGTGTTGTCTTATGTAGCGGTAAGGTGTATTACCATTTACTCGAAGCACGCCTAGAGCGCGAGCAAAAAAATGTAGCATTAATTCGTATTGAGCAACTTTACCCCTTCCCACAAGAAGAACTGCAAAAAGCACTTGAACCCTTTGCCAATGTCACCGATATTATTTGGTGTCAAGAAGAACCCATGAACCAAGGCGCATGGAACTCGAACCAGCATCGCATGCGTGAAGCTTTAGGTGGCGTGAATAACGATGCCTTCTTACGCTATGCTGGTCGCTCGCCTTCATCGGCACCGGCAGCGGGTTATTTTTCAACGCATCTTGAAGAACAAAATAGATTTATCAATGCCGCGCTAGATGTCACTGTTTAGCGCTTAATACTGTATTTTTGCTCATACATATTTTTACATAACTTAGATCGCTCACAATAAACGCTATATGAAAGAGCCTAACTAAAGGACCATATTGGAATGACCATAGAAATCAAAGCCCCGACATTCCCCGAGTCTGTTCAAGATGGCAGCATCGCCACTTGGCACAAACAACCAGGCGAAGCCGTGACGCGCGACGAGCTGATTGTAGATATTGAAACAGACAAAGTCGTACTCGAAGTTGTTGCCCCTGCCGATGGCATGCTAAAAGACATCATTAAAGGTGAAGGTGAAATCATCCTCAGCAATGAGGTCATTGCACACTTTGAAGCCGGTGCCACGGCGGCACCAACGGCTGACGCACCTAAAGAAGCTAGCGACAAGCCAGCCACCGCTGAGGCCTCAAATACCGAGAGCCTCGTTAACCCAGCCGCCAAAAAAATTGCCTCCGAGAAAGGTGTCGATTTGGCCAGCGTTAAGGGCACGGGGAAAGATGGCCGCATCACTAAAGAAGATGTGCTAAATGCACCCGTTGCTGCCAAATCAGCACCGGTAGCGCCAGCTGCTTCAAATACGAATATCTCTGTGAATGTCAGTGATGACGGGCGTGTTGAAAAGCGCGTTCCTATGACTCGCTTACGCGCGCGCATTGCCGAGCGTTTGCTAGATGCTTCACAAAACAGTGCCATGCTCACCACTTTTAATGAAGTGAACATGAAACCGATTATGGATCTGCGTAAGAAATACAAAGATCATTTCGAGAAAGTACACAACGGCAGTCGCTTAGGCTTTATGGGCTTTTTTGTTAAAGCCGCCGTTGAAGCGCTGCGCCGTATACCCGCCGTAAATGCTAGCATGGACGGTAGTGATATTGTCTACCACGGTTATCAAGATATTGGCGTGGCAGTTTCGACCCCTAAAGGCTTAGTTGTACCCGTGTTACGTAATGCCGAAAACATGGGTATTGCCGATGTCGAAAACACCATCCGTGACTTTGGTATGCGCGCCAAAGATGGCAAACTCAGCATGGAAGAGATGACTGGCGGCACTTTCACCATTACTAATGGTGGTGTCTTTGGTTCGTTGATGTCCACACCTATTCTTAACCCGCCACAAGCGGCTATTTTAGGTATGCACAAAATCCAAGAGCGCCCCATGGCCGTTGACGGTAAAGTCGAAATCTTACCGATGATGTACCTTGCACTTTCTTATGATCATCGCTTAATCGATGGTAAAGAGGCTGTACAGTTCTTGGTAGCGATCAAAGATATGATTGAAGACCCTGCACGCATGTTGCTTGAGGTTTAACCCTCAAGCCCATCTTTTATCTCTTAAAAGTACAATTACTTTAAATTTAGTTTGAGCCAGGCGGGACGCACACCCGAGCATCCTGGCTCTTTCGCTAACTCTCACTTGGGGTGTTTACAATGTCCGATAAATACGACGTTATTGTTATTGGTTCTGGTCCTGCAGGTTATGTTGCTGCTATACGTTGCGCACAATTAGGTTTAAAAACCGCTTGTATCGAAAAATGGAAAGACGCTAAAGGTAAAGGCGTCAATGGCGGCACCTGCCTCAATGTGGGCTGCATCCCCTCTAAAGCTTTGCTTGATAGTTCACATAAATATCACGATGCTAAAGATCATTTTGACATTCATGGTATTACCACCAAAGAGCTAAAAATTGACATCCCCACGATGATCGAGCGTAAAAATGATGTCGTGAAAAAATTAACCGGTGGCGTTGCTAGTCTGTTTATGGCAAACAAAGTCACTTCGCTTTACGGTACGGGTAAACTTTTAGCGGGTCGTAAAGTCGAGTATGTAGATTTTGACGGTAAAACTGAAATTTTAGACGCTGATAATATTATTTTAGCAGCGGGTTCTGTACCTGTTAATATCCCTGTCGCCCCTGTAGATAACGATATTATCGTTGATTCGACTGGCGCTTTAGAGTTTAGCGAAGTCCCTAAGCGCTTGGGTGTTATTGGCGCTGGCGTTATTGGCTTAGAGTTAGGTTCTGTCTGGAACCGCGTAGGCTCTGAAGTAGTTTGCCTTGAAGCGATGGATAAGTTCTTGGCCATCATGGATCAGCAAATCGCCAAAGAAACGCAAAAAATACTGACCAAACAAGGCCTTGATATTCGCCTTAATTGCCGTGTAACAGGCTCTGAAATAAAAACCAATGGCAAAAAGAAAGAAGTCGATGTTACCTACACAGACAAAGACGGCAATAGCCAAACTGCAACATTTGATAAGTTAATCGTGTGCGTCGGCCGTCGTCCTTATACCGCCAATTTATTAGCTGATGACAGCGGTGTAAAACTGGATGAGCGCGGCTCTATTTACGTTAATGATCTTTGTGCCACTAGCGCACCGGGCGTATTCGCTATTGGTGATTTAGTGCGTGGCCCAATGCTAGCGCATAAAGGCTCAGAAGAAGGCGTTATGGTTGCCGAGCGCATTGCAGGCCAAAAAAGCGTAATGAATTATGACATTATTCCCAATGTTATTTACACGCATCCAGAGGTTGCCTCGGTGGGTAAAACCGAAGAGCAATTAAAAGCCGAAGGCATTGAATACAATGTGGGTACTTTCCCCTTCTTAGCCATTGGCCGCGCTTTAGCCGCTAATGAAAAAGACGGTATGGTTAAGCTTTTAGCGCACGCTAAAACAGATCGTATTTTGGGCGCGCATATTGTAGGCCCAAGCGCTGCTGACCTTGTCCAGCAAGTCGCTATTGCTATGGAGTTTGGCTCTAGCGCCGAAGATTTAGGCATGATGGTGTTTGGTCACCCTACTTTATCTGAAGCTGTACACGAAGCCGCGCTTGCTGTGCATGGCCATGCCATTCACATGCCTAACCGCAAAAAACGTAAATAAGACACTCTATAAGAGACCGCGTTTATCGCGGTCTCTTTTTATTGAATACAGCGCCATTAAACAGCGGCGTATTCAATAGAATATTATTGCGTATCGTATTATTGTGTTATCTATTGCTGTGACTGACTTGTGCTTTTTGCACCTGACATCAGCCATAGCATAATACTCAAAAAAGCTAAATTTTGATCGGCCCCAGTATCCTACTGGGTTTACTCATTCAACGCATTAAGGCGTTAATTACAGTGGAACTAAGTCATGAATTTGCATGAATATCAGGCAAAACAGCTTTTTCGCGAATACGGTTTACCCGTATCTGATGGTGTAGCAGCAGAAACCCCTAGCGAAGCAGCCGCTGCCGCCGATATTATTGGCGGCGATAAATTTGTCGTTAAAGCACAAGTACACGCAGGCGGCCGCGGCAAAGCTGGCGGCGTTAAACTTGTTAGCTCAAAAGCCGAGATTGAAGAGTTTTCTCGTCATTGGTTAGGCAAAAATTTAGTAACCTATCAAACAGACGAAAATGGCCAGCCTGTTAGCCGCATTTTAGTCGAAACCTGTACCGATATTGCCCAAGAGCTTTATCTTGGTGCCGTTGTAGACCGCGCGACACGTCGCATTGTTTTCATGGCCTCGACCGAAGGCGGTGTAGAAATTGAAAAAGTTGCTGAAGAGACGCCAGAAAAAATCTTGCGCGCTATTATTGACCCACTTGCTGGCGCACAACCTTACCAAGGTCGTGAATTAGCTTTTAAATTGGGCCTAGAAGGCAACCAAGTTAAGCAATTCACCAAAATCTTTTTAGGCTTGGCAAAAATGTTCCAAGACTATGATTTTGCATTGCTCGAGATTAACCCTTTGGTGATCACCGAAGAAGGTAATCTTCATTGCTTAGACGGTAAAATCAATATCGATAGCAATGCGATCTACCGTCAACCAAAAATCAAAGAAATGCATGACCCTTCACAAGAAGACGAGCGTGAAGCACGTGCCGCCAAATGGGAGCTTAACTATGTAGCTCTCGACGGTAACATCGGCTGCATGGTTAACGGTGCAGGCCTTGCTATGGGCACAATGGATATCGTTAAGTTACACGGTGGCCAACCTGCCAACTTCCTTGATGTGGGCGGCGGCGCTACTAAAGAACGTGTTGTTGAAGCGTTTAAAATCATTTTGTCTGACGACAATGTAAAAGCAGTATTAATTAACATTTTTGGCGGTATTGTACGTTGTGATTTGATTGCCGAAGGTGTTATTGGCGCAGTCAATGACGTAGGTGTCACCGTACCCGTCGTTGTACGTTTAGAAGGTAATAACGCCGAACTTGGCGCAAAAGTTCTTGCCGATAGCGGTTTAAACATTATTGCAGCAACCAGCTTAACGGATGCTGCCGAGCAAGTCGTTAAAGCGGCAGCGGAGGCTTAATTTATGAGCGTTTTAATTAATAAAGATACAAAAGTATTGTGCCAGGGTTTTACTGGTTCACAAGGTACCTTCCACTCTGAGCAAGCGATTGCTTACGGCACGCAAATGGTTGGTGGTGTTACCCCTGGTAAAGGTGGTCAAACACATTTAGGTTTACCTGTATTTAACACCATGATCGAAGCGGTTGAAGCAACAGGTGCTGATGCCAGTGTTATTTATGTTCCTGCACCGTTTTGTAAAGATTCGATCTTAGAAGCGGCTCATAGTGGCGTAAAACTTATTGTTTGTATTACTGAGGGCATTCCTACCCTTGATATGCTTGATGCAAAAGTAAAGTGTGACGAGCTTGGCGTACGCTTGATTGGCCCTAACTGCCCAGGTGTTATTACACCCGGCGAATGTAAAATAGGTATCATGCCCGGTCATATCCATTTACCGGGTAAAGTGGGTATTGTTTCTCGCTCGGGTACTTTGACCTATGAAGCCGTTAAACAAACGACTGACTTTGGTTTTGGCCAATCAACCTGTGTAGGTATTGGTGGCGATCCTATTCCTGGCTCTAACTTTATCGACATTTTAGAAATGTTCCAAAATGATGATAAAACTGAAGCGATTGTGATGATCGGTGAAATTGGTGGCACTGCTGAAGAAGAAGCAGCCGCTTACATTAAAGCTAATGTCACTAAGCCTGTGGTCTCTTACATTGCTGGCGTTACTGCGCCTCCTGGTAAGCGCATGGGCCATGCCGGTGCGATTATTTCTGGCGGTAAAGGTACGGCTGATGAGAAGTTTGCCGCCTTACAAGATGCGGGCGTTAAAACCGTGCGTAGCTTAGCCGATATTGGTAAAGCTCTTAAAGAAGTGACCGGCTGGTAAGCTACTCACTTTTTAGAAGCGCTAATAAAAAACCCTAACACATGACTGTGTTAGGGTTTTTTTTGGTTATTGAAAAAGTAAAAAATAGGGTAACTATAGGGTAACTATTCAGCTCAGCTGACAAACCTCACCTGATAGGGTTACTGATGGGTTATTTCCTGGGCATTTAAGCGCCTTTAAAAATCAAATTTCAAAACACCAAACGCCTAATGAAGCGGAGCTTGGTATTTTGAGATGGCTGCTAGTAAGGCAAAAAGTCGAAGGTATAACGCAATGTTGTTTTTAAGACATCAGCAGTACCGAAGTTAATAGAGCGTAAGCGCGCTTTAATTTTACGTTCAAGCTTCTTATCGTCTAAATCGCTCGATACAATTTTAACAGCCGAAACCACACCATTCGGCTCAATAATCAGCTCAAAAACAACTTTACCTTCCAGCGTAGGATCTTCATCCAACGCGCGTTGATGCAAACTATGAATAGCCCCTTTGTGGGCATCCATGACTTGCCCCATCGATGCTTTATTACGCGAGGTTTTCTCTCGGCCTACCGCATCTTCACTGATTTTTTCAGCCACTAGCTTGCTGGCTTCAGCCAACTTACTATCAACTGCCGTTGTTTCACGGCCCGACAACGCTTGACCACCGGTATCAGTGCTCAGCGCCGCATTATTCACACCGCCACTCATTGTTTGAGCGCCACTATCAATAAGCTTACGATTGGCCGTGGCCGCTACCCCTTGTGCTCTTGTCACCTGTTGCGTTTTTATATCGCTCACATCCAGTGATTCACGCATTGCACTTAAATCATCGGCAAATTGTAATACACCGCTTCTTTGCGCAGTTTCTTGCGCTTTTTTAAGTTTTACAGGGTCTGGCGCTTTTTTAGGGACGGGCTTAGGCTCTTCTTTTGGCTTGGGCTTGGGCTCGTCTTTGGGTATTTTTTTAGGTTCTTCTTTGGGCTTTTCTTTTGGTTCTTCTTTGGGCTTAGGTTTGGGTTTGGGCTTCGGTGGTGGCGGTTTGGGTAGCTCTTTTTTTTCTAGAACGACACGCGCCAACTGCGGCGGTAATTTAGCCCGCTCTTCGCGTGTTTTTTCGGGCAACTGTACGCTCGCCACCACATAACCTAAAATCACAAACGGAACAAAAAGACTCAAAAAAGTCTTCCAGTAGCGTTTGCTATCTTCTGCCTCACTGGACCAAGGCAACACCAAATTAGGCGCTAAAATGAGTTTAGTCATGCTCATGGCGCCTCACTATCAGGGGAACTAGAGATTTTACTCACAGCCAATGAAATATTGCGATAATCGGTTTGTGCGCAAGTTGTCATGATTCGCTTAAGTAATGTGTAAGGAATACTACTGTCGCCCATAATCGTGATATCGCGGCCTTTTTTAGCATCAGAGTCATTAGCGAAGGGTTTGCGCGACGCCAAATATTCTAGTTCTTTTTTCAGTAATGCAATCTCATCATCTTCACCCGATAATGCCGTCTCAACCGTCATAATTGAGCGGCCAGAAATAACAATATCTTGTGCACTCACCATAACCACCAACGTATTGTCGGGTTTTTGCTCTGCCACTGAGTCGGGTAATTTAATAGCCTTATTGTTTTGTAATACTTCAACATCTGAAGAGTTAACCAGCAAAAAGAACACTAAGATGGTAAAAATATCCATTAGCGACACTAGATTCAGCTTTGGCTGACCTTTGTGCCTACGGTGCAAGCGCGCCATTCTACGCGCACGAAGTGACTGTTTCATGGTGCCACCTCGGGTGTTGCTTGTGCATTAACATTATTGGTACCCGGCACAGGCGCATCGCCTAATGATATTTCAGGAAACAATTCAGCTTCAACGACCGATGCAACAACCACCGCATCATAAGAGCGTACGGTATCCATAGTGGAGACAATGGTTTGGTAGTCCGTATCGGCTTGTGACAAAATAAAAATATCGCGCTTTTCTTTGCCCGTAAGAGCAAGGCGCCTTTTAATTTCTTGCAAATAAGTAGACAGCATTTTGAAATCGTGAGCGCCATCAATATTAACAATACTCTTAACGCTCACTCCCGCGGGATAATTAATCACAAGTTTATCGGTGTAGATAACCACCTCTAATGCATCATTTGGCTCCGGGTTATCATTAGTGCTGTTAGGCGCTAAATCAGGGAGCTTTAAATCGAGAACAGTGATGTGTGAAAACACCATGCTCATCAATAAAACGGGCACAAGGATGATCATCAGATTCATAAAAGAAGTGATATCTAAATCAGCCTCTTCTTTTGCTCTGCGTCTGATTCTCATAATAACAATTCGCCCAATTACTTAGCAGGAGCTTGTGGTTTAGGTGCAGCAGGTTTGGGTGCAGCAGGTTTGGGTGCAGCAGGTTTAGCACCCGACGATAAGGTGCCGGCCGATAAAATATTCAAACATTTCACACCAGCCATTTCTAGGCTATCAATAATTTCATTGGTTTTATGCTGAATAGATGTATGCAGTAGCAGCAAAGGAATGGCCGCCATCAAACCAAAGGCTGTGGTGTTCATTGCAACCGAAATACTTTGCGACAGTAAAGTTGCCTTTTCAGAAGGGTCGGCTTCGGCCACAGCCGTAAACGCTGCAATCAAACCCATAATGGTACCGAGTAAACCCAGCAGCGTTGCAATGTTGGCTAGCGTCGCTATATAGGCTGTGCGTTTTTCTAAGCGTGGTACTGCCTCCATAACACCCTCTTCCATCGCGTATTCGATTTCTTCACGACGAGGGGTTTGTTGCATACGCGCCAAACCAGAGGCAATAATACGGCCTACCGGCGCTTGCGAACTACGAGACACCTCAATAACACCGTTGTAATCTTTTTTACGTAGCAAGGGTAAAATGCGGTCAAAAGCGCGACGATTTGAGGTTTTGGCTACGGTCAAAAAAACCCAGCGCTCAATGGCAACTGCCAAACCTACGACCAATACCAAACCGATGGGGTACATAAAGGGGCCGCCGTTTTGAAAAAAGCCAATTGCTGTATCTAACATGCTATATCTCCGCAGAGTGAACTAATAATTTAGTCTTAAAGGTTACTGAAATTCTAATATGACTTAAGCCATATCAGTGAATGGGGGGTTTATTTATTGGGCTACTATTATTTTCGCTACTATTTTTGCGCTACCGCTAATCGTGCTGTCATTGATTAAGTCACTATTTATTAGGCTGCGATTGTTTTTTCATGTCGGTGAGAAAGTCGACTTGCCGCCGATGCTCGGCACGCTCGACATGATTAAACACATCCCCTAAGCGAGTTCGCGTATTAAAAGACATAGTAAGCTTTGACTCGTCAGCCGCTTGCTGCCAAGGTACGATGTAACTCACACTGGGGTGTTCTTGATTGCCTTTAATTGTTGTACTTAAATTAACGACATCGTCGGCCGCGTACGCGCCACCCGAAAAACCCCCTGTGACTACCAGCATAAGGCCTATGGTGTGTTGCATTTTATTATTCATTCGCAGCACCTTGCTGAGTCGGTTCAGAGGGAGTGGCGGGTTGGGGTTTTTGACTCGCTTGCTTTTTAGCCATTTTTGCCTGCCTACGCTTTATATCGATCATCCAACCGCGTAATTTTTTATCGGGTGTGCCCATGATTTTTGCGCACTGATCGAAGTGATAGTAAGCCTCGTCAAAGCGTCCCATATACATGTCGTACAACACGCCTAAATTACGATGACTGGTCGCATTATGTGGCCACACTGTAATGGCTTGTTTATATAAGGCTTCTGCTTTTTCAAAATCACCTTGCTCACGCATCATAACGGCATACAAGTTATAAGCGTCGCCATTTTTATTATTCTTTAAAATAGCTTGTGCAAAAGCTTGTCCTGCAGGCTCATACAAATCTTGGCGCCAAAGACTTAAACCCAAATTGACCCAAGGGCCCGAAAAAGTTGGCGCTTGTTGCGTCAACTGCTCAAAATGCACCTGCGCCTGAGGCCATTTTTGCGCTTCGATTAACGCAATACCTTGCTGAAACTGGGTACTCACAGCGGCTGAAACCTCGGTGTTTGATAGCAAATACGGATCAGGAATCAACACTAAAACCGGCTCACCGGTTGTATCCTCTAAGACAATTTCGGGCATTTTTTCGCTGTCGCTTTTAGGGCTAACCGCACAGCCACTCACAAAAGCCAAGGCCAGCAGTAAGCCAAGCACTGCCCTGTATTTACAGTACGTCATATATTGATTAACGAACACCACGGCTCACCTCTATAACAGTTTCCTCTTTACCGTAACGCGCAGGCAACAACTTGGCCAAGGCACTAAAGCTTTCTTTTACCCATTCATCATAAAAGCCATCCCACGAGCGCTCGGCATTAAGGGTCAACATATCAACCGCCTTGCCCTTAAACGGGTAAGCTTGCTCCTCTAGCATAATTTCATATTGTTCCATGGTTAACTCATCTAACCCTTTGGGTCTCTCAGAGTTTAATAAATTATCATAAAGGTTAGCGTAAACTTCACCAATACGGTGGTTCGCCTGTGTCGCAAATTCGGCCACACCATAATCGATCACGGCCTTATAACTTTGCAGCGCTTTATCCATAGCCTTGCGCTTAGCTTTAAGCGTTTTTTTAATGGGCGCTCGCAAGCGAATACCTTCAAATTGGGCAAGGTCTTTATCGGCAAAATACGTTTGTGATTGTGCGGCCAAATAAGTAGACCTTGTTGTCCGTGCACCACCGGCTTTAGCGTCGACGCTAATCAGCTCTTGCATAAGCGCTTCTTGCTTACGAAGGGTACCGTGTGTTTTTGCCATCTCTAATAGCTGCACTCGTGCTTCAAGCGCTAAATCAAACGGCACAGGATAGCGCTTGATATAAGCGCGATATGTTTTTTCGGCGAGCGCCTGGCTACCTGATTTATGGTAAAGCTCTGCCGATAAATACAATGCGCTACGGCGTGTTTCTGGATCAGACTCACTGCTCGACATAATATCTAACTGCGCTGCCGCTTTGGCCCATTGCTCAGTCTCTTGGTACAGTACGGCCAATTTGGGTGTGATTGTTTTGTGTAGTTCATGCTCTGGGTACTGACGCTGAAAGTCCAGCAACACTTTTTCGGCACGGGGCCAATCTTTGAGTGTCATTAAATGGTTTGCAGCATCATATTGCGCATTAACACTAATCTCAGAATCGGGTGCAATTGAGGCAATACTGAGTAAGCGATCAATAGCTTCGGGCAATTGATTCGCGGCTATATTTTGCTCGGCTTGTTTATACATACTCGCCGCAATGCGATCAGTCACAGGCATACGATCCTTGTCGCCATCGGGTAGTAACATAAGGGCCGTGCGGTATGATGCCTCTGCCTCGGCAAATCGCTCTAAGTCATAAAGGCTATGTGCCAGTACTAGCCAAGCTGTTTTTTGCAGCGCTGGGGTCTGTGTGGGTTGCCACTGTGTGAGTCGCGTTGCTATTACAATTGCCTGCTCTTTATTACCGTCATTATATAAACGCTCGGCAGCATTGGTTAATACGGCCACTGCACGCTCATCGGCGGGGTAATAATCGGCAAAACTAATGGCACTGTTAATACGCTGTAGCTTTAACTTATTTAATGCACTACTTGCTATATTATTACCCGCTGAATCGCTAATCGCTTGCTCGGCTTCTAATAATTTATCGAGTGTTAAAATAGCCGCGTAGCCCGCTGAGGCGCCGCGCTGTGCATCTAAGTATTCATACGCAACTTGTTCATACGCGGTGACAGCTCGCGTTAAAGCGCCAGCATCGTGTAAGGCTTCAGCCATTAAAAAAGTCAGCTCCGCAACGCGGGGATTATTAGGAAAGCTGCGTAACATTTCATCATAATATCCTGCCGCTTTCACAAACGAGGGTATAGGCGATGGCGGCTGTTTTTTGAGTTGCTTGTTGGCGTATTGCTGCTGGGCTGCAACTAAGGTTTGCGCTTGCGCATGATAGAAACTAGACACCTCATCTAAATAAGACTCTAGCGTGGCACTGTAACGTGCGCGTTGCGCAGGTTTGCGCTCTTGCCAATAAAGGCTCGCCAAACCAAAGCGCTGAATGTAGGCTTCTTTAGCCGGTAGTATTTCTTTGTCAAAACCCCCTTTCAAATAAACCGCGATTGCGGTATCTGCAAATTCCGGATTAAAGTCACTGTTTGGATAATCTTGAATAAAAGCTTCATACGTATTAGCGGCATCATAATAGCGTTTATTTTCGACATATAACCCACCTAGCTGGCGGTAAATTAGGTGGGTATAATCACGCTCGCCATGAGCCTGCGTAAAAGCCGCAATACTGGCCGGGCCATCAATATAAGAATAGGCAAAACCCAGCACTTTTAATGTGTCGGCCACCAAACTTTGCTGCGATTTACTCAGTGAATCGGGGTTACTGTTTGCTGGTAAGACTTTATCCATCACTAAATGAAAAGGGCTCAGCGATGCTAGGTATTGATCTTGTTTAAATAAAGCCCAACCCTGCATATACAAAGCATTTAAATAAAAGGGCGTTTGATCGCCAATATCAACAACAGCACCGTACAAGGTATAAGCTGTCGGGTAATCTTGATAGCTAAAGGCTTGCTCGGCACGCCTAAATTGTGCTTCGGCTGCAAACGCAGAGTTGGGGTTTTGAGCAATCAACTTTTCAAGTGCCGCATCTGACTCATTCATTCTTGCATCTAAGGCATAGGCTTTAGAAACTCGGTATAACAAACGTTCATCAACCTCACCTTGTTGCGCTTGCTGCAATTGAATGAGCTGATCGTACATTGAAATCGTTTGATCAAAAAATTGCCCACCTGTCTCACTGGCGATCTGCAGGTCTTCGCCACGTGCCATCGCAATATCGGCTAGGCGAATATTGATTTTTTGGCGCACCTCAATGTCTTCGGCGACAGCCAGAGCCGAAAGATACATTGCCTCAACTTCATCACGCGAAACCACGGCAACCGGTTCTAGTTGTTCAGGAATTTCAGCTTCGGGCAAATCGGCTAAGGTCGGGCCAAGATCGGTAATATCTTGACTAAAAAAGCTACAGGCAGTTAATGAACAATATAAAAACGCAGTGATGCTGTTACAAGCAATACGTACAAAAGCCGTACGCTCAAAAATAGCGATTAAAAACATATAAAAAGTTTTCATTAGTAACGCTCCCCGTCAGCTTCATCGGAGATACGCGCAATGGCTAAGCGGCTTTGTGCAAGGTAATATTGCAAGCGGCTACGCTGCTGGGCCAAGGCGGCAACCACTTTGGCACGAAGTATATCTTGTGCACCCTCTACGGCCACTTTAATATTGGCTTGTTGGCGTGTAATGCGCTGCTTAGCCTCATTAATTTGTGTGCGGTACGGGGCCAAATCAAAGCCCTCATCCACAATGGTTTGAATACGCACCTGGGCCTCGACAGCACCATCAATTCGCTGATCTAATTCTTCTAGGGTTTTCCGTCCACGCCATATACGCTCAGCAAAAAGCTCGCCCGCATTCCACAACAATAAACCCCGCAAACGCGCTAATTTTTCACGCTCAAGCGCCACATCATGACCGCTATCTAGCAACATCAACAAATTACCTTCAGCTTGTTTAATACGCGCTAAACGCTCGCGCTCTTCGCCTTGCAACATCGATAAAAAGTCATCTGTTTGATCAAATCGATTTAAAGTCGCTAATAGGCTTCTACGGTCACTTTTCATTTTATTCAAATTTTCGAAGGCCTCTTGCTGAGCAATAAAATTCATTTCCAACAATCGATTGGCTTCTCGCTCATCAAGCATATCTAAATAAAACTGCATTCGGCCCTGCCATACCGTAAGCTTGCGCTGCAGGACTAGTAAGTCACGTAACTCTTGCACTAAACCTTGAAATTCATTGCGCGCAAATAGCGCGGTCAAGTAACTGAGCTGTGGCGCTAGCTTATTTTTTTGTGCGTAGTTAAACCAGTTAATATCTTCTGACGGGTCAATTTTAAGGGCATCTAACATCGCCTCGCTATTCAAGTCATTAACAAAGGTATCTAAGGTGACGATTTCGGACTCAAAACTCGCTTCGGCATCGCGGTATTTATCTAAAGCGACTTTGGCAAGGCCCATTTGCTCATAGGCATAAGGTATAGCGACTAGCGCCTCTTGCGTATTTTCATCAATTAAAGGGTCTTGCGCTAATAGCTGCCATGGCGCCAAAGCACTGCGGTACTCGCCATCATCGACACTGGCCCAACCATAACCCAGTAGTGCTCGGCCTGACATAGGACTGTCTAGGCGTACACGTTTGAATTGCTCTATCGCTTGGTCGTGCTGCTTATTAAATAGATACGCATAACCCGCTGCTGTCATCGCCTTATCGTATAAGGCTAGATACTCTGCTTCGCGCTGTGGTATTTTAGCCAATTTATCGTAATAGCTAATGGCGAGAGGGTAATCCTGGGCCCGAGCATAAGCCGCTGCCATATTAAAATATAAATAAGGCGCTAAGACTTCGTTACTATCGACTTTTGCGATTAAGCGACTGGCTTTATCGAGCTCACCATCTTTAATCGCCAGGTTAATAATCAGCGCCTGTAATTCATTCGCAATCGGAGCTTGTGGCTTATCACTAATGCGCGCTAAGGCCTCTTTAACACCCGCAATATCATCACGTAAATAACGAATTTTGGCTAAATAAAACCACGCGGCATCACGGGTTTTTTGTGGCCTGTTAGTATCTAACAATCGCTCAAATATATCGCTGGCTGTGCGGTCTAACCCGTAGGCCAAATAAAAGCCACCCAGCATGATTTCTGGATTATCACCATGGCCTTGTATACCGCCTTTTTTTTCGGCCACCAACAAATCACTTAATGCTTGAAAGTGCTGATTTTGATAAAAATGATATAAAGCAACACCGTAGCGTAAATCAGCCACAGCAGATAAAGGCGGTTTTTTAGCCTGGGCCCCCACACTGAGGCAACCTAAAAACACCACCCATACAAGGCGATTGATCATAGGTGCCACTCTTTAAATTCAAACGTAGGCTGCATATTGCGGGAAGAGTCGCGCACTTTGATTTCTAGCATGGTAGGCTTTTGATCTTTGGTTAGTGTATAGCTAGCACCGCGCTTGTATTCGCGGTTTTGAGGACCAATACCATGAAAAAAAGCCGTAATTTCATGCTGCCCTGTTTTGAGGTTACCCAAATACAGTCGCTGAATACCACCACGCACTAAGGCGCTATTTTGTTTTTGTGTATACAGGTGACTCGCCACCAAATCACCATCGATGGTGAGCTTAACAGCATCCATCGCAAAGTATTCCCCCACATCTAGCGATACATATACCGCCACTTGTGTATTAGCAGGGAACAAAAGGTCTTCTTCTAATAACAGTAAGTCGCGATTGAGCTCTAGCGCAGCTCTTTTAAGAGCCTCAACTTGCTCACTCAATGGTGTGGCATTTTCATTGCGCTCAATAAACTGTGTTTTATCTTCTATACGCAGCTCAGTGTTTGGCGCATCATCCTGTGTGCCGACTTGCGACTGTAGCTGTTCGGGCTGATCTTGAGCCATAAGTGGCATGCTACAAACATATAGCCATGTAGCGAGTAAAATAGCGCTTTTACTATTAACGGCATTTAACAAGGGAGTCTCCCGTTTTGACGGCCTATAAACTAGGTGATTTACGCATCTCTTTGTATATAAAGCTCATGGATCAAGCCAATTGCCAAGCAAGGAGCGCGCCGGTTTGTTGTGTATGTGGGAATACCCGTATATGAGTATATTCCCACATCATTTATAAGTTTCAAGGCAGCCTAAGCAGCTTTGCCAATTACCTCACACGCTGTTAATTTGTTGTGCGGGATTGACTGCTTTGTACAGTACCTATGGAGCTGGCGGCATTAAACCATTGCTATAGTGCACTTGGCCAGCGCTATCAATAATGATCGCATCATAATTGGGTAACTGATTAATCAGTGCGAGCCCTCGCTTTACACCCATAACAAACACGGCAGTCGATAACGGGTCGGTACCTAGGCCTGTATCACCCAAAATCGTCACACTCATAACACTTGTGGCGCTGCGACCTGTTTGAGGGTTTATAATATGGTGAATGCGCTGACCTGTCGTATCGTCAATAAAAAAGCGCTCGTAGTCACCTGACGTACTAATAGCCGTATCGGCCAAAGGCAACCGAATCACAAAGTCGGGTAATGGGTTATCAAGGCGCTTATTTAGACTGTCGCTTTGGCTACTAGACACGTAGGCATTATCATTGTTAGCACTCGGTAGTCGTGGGTTTTTAATGCCAATAACCCAAGGCTGGCCGCGCCTATCACCTAAGACTCGGCTATCGCCACCGGCTCCCACATAAGCATGCTTCACACCCTGTGCTTTTAAGTAATTAATGGCTAAATCGACCGCATAGCCCTTAGCTACACCGCCCAAATCAATCGCAACATCAGGGTGCAAAAACTGTAGTGTTTGCTTACTCGAATCAAACGCTAAATGTTTGGTGCTAAGCGCAGGCAACAATTGCGTGACCTGACGATCGCTAGGCAATACCTTTTCACGGTAATCGTAATGCTGACCAATCGAGGCGAAGGTAATATCAAAAGCCCCTTCACTTAAACTAAACACACGCTGTGAGCGTTCATACAGTAAACGTAACTCATCCGATAACACCACCGGTTTGCTGGCTGCATTTGCATTCAAGATAGACAGCTCGGAGCTCGGAATATAAGGCGACAGGCGCTGGTCAACACCTCGCATAATAGCTAGCACGCCAGCTACGGCAGCCGCCCCGTCTTCGGCATTATTCGCCCACAAACTCACCGAAACTTTCGTTCCCATAATCGCTTGGCTGTCATAAAACCATTGTGCATGTGTACGCGCACAAAAACACACACCAATTAAAAAGAAAAAGCCAAAGTACAAAACTTTAGCTTTTTTAAAATCAGGCAACAAAACCACCTATTATTCGATCATTATTACAATGGGTATTTAACGGCAAAGGCGCCGTTTTCTTGGGGTACCGCAAATAAGCCTAAGACGTCTTTGATCTCTTCTTGAGCATTGCTTTTAGGCAAAATAGTCCCCTGAGCAGAGGGTGCTGTGTTAACACCCGCCACAGCATCAAGCTTAACGCCGAAGGGGCCGGCCAAATCAAACACCGTCGCTTTCACACTGCCATCTCCTGCATTGATAACATCAGCGGCAAAATCACCTAAAGTAAACCACATGTTTTGCACATTAACACGTGCACCACGCCAGCTCACACTGCCATCTAATGTTTTAACAAAGCCTTTATCTGTCACTTCACCTCGCAAAATATTAACACTCGCCATACCCGCAAATTGCACGTCACGATTAAAGTTATTGGCGAGACTCGCAGGTAGCTCAGCCTGAAACTTATAAAACTGATTACGCCCTGTCAGCGTGCGGCAAACATTACCACTAAAGACTTCACTCTCTAGGTCTAGGCACATTTTTAGGGCCAGCAGCTTAAGCGGCTGAAATTTCCAGCGTAAGATACCTAAGCGAATCGATTGACCTTGTACTTCAACATTGGCATCACCCGACTTGCCTTCCCAAGCCGAGCCACTCACTACCGCCAACTGTAGCTGTGGTAATGCTTTTGCCAAGTTTGAGGTTACCAATGTCGCTGGAACCCTTACAACGATTAAAGATACGAGGTAAATCAATAAACCTAAAACAATTAATATTTTAAGTAAGCGTTTAATAAATGGAGGCATGCATTAATTCCTGTTTAACTTGACTGTCACTGTACTGAGTAAACCTTTAACGTCATCCGCCGTTACAGAAACCTCTTTTACTTGAACGCCTTCTTTGTTTTCAAGATCGTCCAGCCAAGCCATCACTTTATTAAATTCAACTTTGGCCAACCTAACACGCACGTTATTATTGCCTGTAGGCTGAAAATCTTCCATTTTAAGGCCATGATTGCGCAACGTGGTATTGGTCACTTGCGCTAAGCTTCTCTGACTGCCGCCGCCGGCGCGCTCCTGCCCTAAAACCCTCGCAGCAAGCTCTCGCACTTCAACCTGCTGCGATAATACAGCACGATTATTCGTCACTTGCTTGTCGCGAGCTTTTGTTAATGGCAATAACAAGCCTGCATACAGTACCGTTAGTGCCAATGCGATTGCCCCTACACCTAGCAGTAATTGCTCGCGAGGTGAGTTTTGTAAGAACCAGTTTTTAAACTCATTCATTGTTAGCTCTCCGTCACTCGAATTTGCGCTTGATGTATGTCGCCAGAAACCTTGGAATTTCTAATTTCTGCTGCGAGCCCTGCCTTGGCAATATCGCCACGTAAAGCTTCTAACATTGCAAAATCCTTGGCTTCGACACTAAATTGTAGCGCGCCATTATTTTGAGTGTAGCGGAAGCTGGTCATGTTTAAGTTCTTATTCTTGCGGATTTCAGGCGCTACTTTAGACACAAGATACACAACATTTGACGGCTCTGTTGACTCTTGCTTTTGTAACTTTGCCTTTAATTGCCTAACAGGATCGGTGATTGATCCGGACGACACAACCTGCCTAAAGACCGCATCACGGTCAGAAAACAGCTGTGCAGACTCTTTTTTAGCTTGATGAAACTCGCCCCAAGTCGTGCCAATAGCAACAATAAAGGCGATAGAGGCCGCTATAGCAGGGACTTTCCAATCGCTCCACCACACACCAAAAGGTAGCTTGCGCGAAAGATTACCCGAGCGAAACTCCATAACAGGCTTGATGCGCAAAGCAACAGCATCCCAAAACCCACCCTCTTGCTCGTAAATACTTAAGGTCTCGGACACCTCTACATTTTTGGGTAGCCAATTACGTAAAGTTGCCAAGGAGTCTTCGGTCTCGGCGACCAAGTGTAAGGCTGCTGGGTGGCTAATACCTTCGTTTTTATCGGCTTCGGTGCACAATGCCTGAATAAACAAAGGTGCCGCTGCCGCTTCACAACTAAAGCCTTGATGCGAACCTGTTTTAGCAAAAAAAGTTTTATCTTCTAATAAAAATACCCAGCCTTCACCTTCATCAAGCTCGGCATAATCACATACAACGCTCTGGACTTCTGCACCTAAGTCTTCTAGCTCAGTAATCAGTTCGGCAACACTATCTTCTTTAACGTATTGCGTACTCACCCGACCTTCTTCAAGTGGGCCATAAGCAAAAATAAGCTCGTCAACGGGTGTCACAACCGTTTCTTCAACTTCAAAGGGCACCAGCTTACTGAGCAGCTTACGGTCTTTAACCCCCACATCAACAACCTGAGAGGACACCGTACGGCCGTCAAGCAATAGCCAGCACGCTTTACCCGCTATAGACTCTGCCAATAAATTGATATCGCCGGTATAGAATGACTCGCTAAGCCATTGGTTTTGCCCAGTCACAACACGCCACTGCCAAAGCCCGGGTTCTATTTTGCGCACCAGAATTCGTTCTGCCACTGCATCACCTATCTTATATTTTGCAGCCAAAGCTGCTGTTATTATGTTCGGCCAAAATAGCCCAATATTCTCTCAGTATGGTTAAAAATTGGCGTCAGTGCGCCATAACACTTCAACACTACTTTTGTTTCTATCACGTCGCATCAATGTTTTAATGCGACGAGTCTTATCACCAATGATCACTTCACCATTATAAATAAAATAATTGGTGCCCACCGATAGCTCCGTAGCGTCGAGGTCTGTCTTATTCAATCCTAAATCGGTTAGGCTTGTCACAAAATCGTCTGTATTTTGATAACCTTGCGCGGGCTGAATATTGGGGTTTACCGTTTCGTTACGGGCAAAAATCAGGTCACTGGCCTGCCCCTCATCGAGCGGGAGTATCTCAGACTTCAAGTTAAACATGCGTAACATGGCCTCTGGCATAGTATTGATGTTAGGGTATGCCGGACTCGTATCGCTGATTGGCAATGCTATCACGTTAGGTAGTAAACGCTCGTATATCTCGGGCGTAATGCCTTTAACTAGACTTAGTTCACTAATTGTAGTCATTGGGGCGTTACTCACCACAATAGGCACCTCTAAACCACTGTAATAACTTTGCTCTGCACCGCCATTTTTTGGCTCAGGATCACTATCCATCCAATCGATTAATGCATTGACTATCTCTTGCGCTTGAAAAGGTGTAATGGGTTGCTCGTTCATGGGTAAGGTTTGCAAATAGCGAATAAAGCGCCTTTGCGATACGCTGTACTGACACTCAAATAACTGAGGGTCATTAATGCATTCTTGCGGCTTATTAGAAGCCCCACTCGATGATGATGCACCATTACCCCGTGCAGGCTGCTGGCCTGGTGCCGGAGGTACTGGCGGCGCCAACAAATTAATATTAAACCGCGCCTGCGCATCTTCCATTTGAACCGTGATAGTACCGCCATCAATGCCCTCTGAAAAAGGTGACATCCACATCTCTTGCGTGTTATCGACCTCCTCATTACCGTCGATGGACTCATCTCTAAGGTCTTCAAGCAAAAAGAGTTTTGCCGCTAGCTTTTCGCCACCATCTAATACGAGCCTCGCTTGCAACCCGTGCCAGCGGTTTTCATTACGCGACATGCCCAACTCAAAGCGCCAGCTTGTCGCCACCACTAAAGAGGTTACCAATACGACAATCATCATGGCGAGTAAAAGTACCATGCCTTGTTGTTTTTTAAGCCCTGAGAGTTGCTGGCCGAGCGGTTGTGTGATTCGCATATGCTAGCCCCCTTTAATCCCTGGTAATATCGAATAAATACGCTTAATTTCACCAAAATCAGGGAGTATCAACGTAACCTCTATTGCCGCTGGGAATGTATCTGATCGTACACCTGAGGCAGGCCAACGCTCTTGCCATGGGCCACCGGTCACACTCGCACTGTTACTATTAGGAAGGGCTTTAACCAATATATCGTCTATTTCCTCAAGAATGCGCTGAGGCCTTGCATTGCGCTCGTCATTGTCGGCAATATTATTCCAAGTATCACGCCACAGCACATTATCTTCAAAGCGATAGCCCACACGTACCATTTCGGTCCGCGGTAGCCTTAAGGGGTTGGCATAGCCACCGCGCAAAATAGACAACCGGTACTCTTCACTCGGGTCAACATATAGCGGAGGTATTGCATTTTGACCTTGTACCTGAGGGATAGTCGGCACCGCATTGCGTAAATCGGTTTCTAATAATACCCATACACGATCCACCGCCGCCAGACGCGCTATAGCCTCTTGTGTGGCCTCAGAGCTAGTAATAGCGGCAGTAAACGATTGGCTTGTCATAACCGCAATCATCGCCATAATAACAATGGCAATCATCACCTCGATTAAAGTAAACCCTCGCTGAGCTGACTTTTGACACGCAATGCCCACTTTACATACCATCATCATGGGTCTCATCGCTCAACCATCACTGTCGATAACTCAACAATAGGCTCTTGCCCCTGCTTGCCAACGCGCACCCAAACTCTGAGAGCACCGGCGTAAATGCCTTTTTGCTCTTCTGATTCTACTTTCCAGTCCCATACGATACCCGCCATTTCGACATCGCCGGCTTGCCGGCCTTTAGGGACTAAATTTTGTAATCGCTCGGTTAAGTAGATTTCTTGTACTTTGTTTTCGGCCACCCAGTAAGCCATAGTCATATCACGACTGTAGCCTACCGTATTCGCCATACTACTCATGCGACCCATCAATGCGGGCAATGCTAAGCCAATAATAACCAGTGCAACCATCACCTCAATCAAGGTAAAGCCTTGAATATGACGAGCCATCAATGAGCGTTTACTTGCTGTCTTCACGGGCTTTTAGCTCCTCAGCAAATTCTTTCCATTCTAGCTCGCCGTATTCATTAATATGAATGGTTTGCTCGTAGTCGGGCAAACGCTCGTCAGTAATTATGATTTCTATAGGAGAGATATCACCCGATGAATAATAGGCCGTCACAGGATGACTGCGATCAAGTAGCTCTTCCCAACGCCATTCAATGTCATCAATTAATACGACAATTTGTGTCTCAGGGTCAAAAGAAATTGGTTCTAGCTCGGGAATATTGACAAACATACCTTGCGGATTACCTTGTTGCCAGCGATAACGCCAGCCCAAATTTTCCCAATCGAACTCCGATTCAGACTGCCATTGAGGCGGCTCAAGCAATAAGCCCATTGCATCCCCCGATAGTATCGCTCTATCGGAGGCGAATTGACTAAGCGCCATGAACTGCTCGATTTTATCGGTTAGACGGTTTTCGGGGCCACCTCGCCCAATCGTTAAAGAGGCCACACCCATAGCAATGCCCAATACTGCAATCACAGCGAGCACTTCAAGCAATGTAAAGCCTACTTGCCTCCTTAACGTTTTCATTGCAACCTCAATGCCAGCAACTTCACTTATTCTGCAGCCTCAGCCCAAAAACTAATATCGGCAGCCTCACCTTCACCGCCTTGTAAGCCATCGGCACCATAACTAATAATATCAAACGGCTTGCCATCATCAGAAGGGCTTAGGTAAATGTATTCACGCTCAAAAGGATCTTTAGGCATTTTTTCTAAATAACCACCATCGCGCCATTTACGCGGTACAGGATCTGCATCAGGCTTGCTTACTAGAGCGGCTAAACCTTGCTCGGTCGTGGGGAATGTGTAGTTGTCTAGCTTGTAAGTTTGTAGCGCTGTTTTGATTGACGCAAAGTCATTTTTGATACGCTCTTTTTGAGCCTCTGCGATATTACCGAATAATGCTGGGCCAACAACGCCTACCATCAAACCAATAATTACAATAACTACCATAATTTCGATAAGGCTAAAGCCGCCCTGCCGCTTACGTAACATAAAACCTCCTAAGGTCTTTCAATAGATAATGTGTTCGACTAAACCATTTGGTTGAGTTGAAACATGGGTTTAAGAATCGCCATAACAATAAAACCAACCATACCTGCCATAAATAAAATGGTCATAGGCTCGAGTAAACTCATCATTGTGGCTAAGGTGAACTGGAGCTCACGCTGCTGATTAGATGCCGCATGGATTAATTGTTCCGACAATTGGCCATTGGTTTCACCACTGGCCACCATCTGCACAAGCAATGGCGGGAACTCATCCACCTGATCCATCGCTTTGGCAACACCCATCCCTTCCTTAACAAATACAGCGACTTCTTTGCCTGCTGCTTGGATATGCCGGTTAGTTAATACTTGGGCTGCAATACTTAATGCCTCTAAGACCGGTACACCACTTTTGACTAACAAACCTAATGTGCTGGAATAACGCGCCGCCTCGGCTGTGCGATTAAGCTCGCCAAACAAAGGGATGTTCAACAATAAGCGATGCCATTTGAGTTGGTTTTTAGGGGCTTTCAAATAGTGCTTTAAACCTGCAAATAAGCCGGCAATTACTACTAAAGTCAATATGCCATAACTGAGTATGAAGTCGCTCATACCAATCAATAACTTAGTCGAAAAAGGTAACTCTGCTTTTTGGTTCTCAAACAAACCCACCAAATTAGGTACCACAAACGCCATTAACGCAATAACGACACCAATACTCACCACAAATAAAATCAGCGGGTATGTCATCGCTCCTTTCACTTTTTGGCTTGTTTCTTGGCTGTTTTCGGTGTAATCGGCTAGCTGCTCGAGCACTGGCCCTAAAAACCCAGCGCCCTCGCCAGCCTTAACCATCGCTCGATACAGCTCATCAAACGTCCGTGGGTGCTCTGCCATCGCTTGGTTTAACGATAAACCTTCAAGTACCCGTGATCGGACTTGCAAAATCATGGCTTTAATTTGTGGCTTGCGACTTTGGTTAGCGCAAGCATTCAGCACTTCATCCAAAGGTAAACCTGACTGAATAAGTGAGGCTAACTGACGAGTGACCAGCGAGGTATCTTTAACGCTTAATTTGATACCATTAGAACTGCCAAGGCTTGATAGCAAGCCTTTTAGGCCACCTTCAACTGGCTGCGCCTTAGCGCCAGGCTTTACTTGCCCCGCTCTTTTAACAGAACTTTTAACCTCGAGTGGGCGCAAGCCTTGCTGGCGTAACTGAGTGCGGACTTGCCGCTCATTGTCACCTTCAACTACACCTTTTACTGTCTTCCCTTTAGGGTCAAGGGCTTGATAACTAAACGCTGCCATATAAAACCATTAGTGTGACGAGGTCACACGAAGTAATTCTTCGACGGTGGTAATCCCCGCCAATACCTTTGCTCGACCGTCAGCTTCAATGGGCTCACAATATTGCCTAGCGTGAGCTAACATTGTTTGCTCACCGCTGCCTTCATGAATCAGCTGCCTGAGCCCATCGTCAATAGGAATGAGTTCATAAATACCAGTACGGCCACGATAGCCACCAAAGTTACATTTTTCACATCCCACAGCCCGATGAATCATACTACCTGCAGGAATTTTAATTCTCTCGCACTCCGATTCACTCGCTTCGTGTGGCTCTTTACAATCAGGGCATAACACCCGCACCAGTCGCTGAGCAATTAAAGCTTCTAAACTTGACGAAAGTAAGAAAGGCTCGATACCCAAATCACCTAAACGAGTGATGGCACCAATTGCGGTATTCGTATGCAATGTTGATAACAGTAAATGACCTGTCAAACTGGCCTGCACCGCAATGGCTGCTGTCTCTTGGTCACGAATTTCACCAATCATTACCACATCGGGATCTTGACGCAAGATAGCCCGCAAGCCACGCACAAAGGTCATATCAACCTTATTATTCACTTGCGTCTGACCAACACCCGCTAACAGATACTCAATCGGGTCTTCTACCGTTAAAATATTGCGATTAGGGGTATTTAAGTAGCTTAAACCTGAATACAGCGAAGTTGTTTTACCCGAGCCGGTCGGCCCTGTTACCAAAATAATTCCATGAGGCTTAGCTAGCGCCGCTTTAAAGTGCTCCATCACTTGATCTGGCATATTCAACTGCTCGAGCTTCAATGCCCCTGCCGAAGAATCTAAAATCCTCATTACGGTTCGCTCACCGTGCGCGCTCGGTAGCGTTGAAACACGAATATCAACCGCGTGGCCGGCAAGCTTAACCGTAATACGGCCATCTTGAGGAATACGTTTTTCGGCAATATCTAATCGTGCCATAACCTTCAAGCGCGATGTTAAGACCGGGCCTAACTGAGCCTTTGGTGACAACACTTCTTTCATTACGCCATCGATTCTAAAGCGCACCGAGACACGGTGTTCAAAAGGCTCTACATGAATATCAGAAGCGCGCTCTTGAACCGCTTGCGATAATATTGCGTTAATTAAACGAATAACTGGCGCATCGCCATCGCCACTGAGCAACTCACCGTCGTCAGGAATATCCTCAACCAGTGCAGAAAGGTCAAATTCAGCGCCCATATCATCGGCCGCCTGCTGCGCTGCATTGTCACCACTTTGATAATGCTGAGTTAAACGCTTTTGGAAAGCCTCATCATCAAGTGCTTCTAGCGAGAGCTCATCACCGGTATAGCGGCGCAACTCAACTAATGTTTTTAGCGATGGTGTACCACAATAAAATACGACACCGTCTTCAATCAATACATGATTGTCAGATGCATAACTAAAGGGTAGGCGACCTAACTTAATCTCTTCTTCGTCTTGAGCAAAAGAATCATCCGATTCCATATCCTCAAACTCATCAGAAAGAACTGCTTCTAAATTACTCACAATGCCCCCTTTAAACTATGTTATGACAACAAAAAGCTATCTTATGACGACAAAAATTTATGCTATGACGAAAAAAAACCATATTATGACAATAAACTCTATTGTGAATAATGTTATTGGCTTTCATCGGCCGCCGCTTCAGAGACAGGCACAGACTCAGCTGGCGACACAGGCACAGATAAATCATACTCAGACATATTGGGTAAAAGCGGTGCACTACTGTCTTTAACACGCAAAAAGCCTTTATCTCGCATATCAAGCTGCATTTGGCGAATATGTTGATATTTTTCGGCTGTAGCGCCACTTAATGCCTCATCGTCACGAATAACTGTTGCGCGAATAAATATGGCTAAATTCGACTTAGATTGATTATCTGTATTTTTCCTAAACAAACGACCGATTAAGGGGATATTACCTAATATAGGTACTCGCTGCTCCGACTGACGACTAGACTCCTTCATAAAACCACTCATCACAATCACTTCACCACTAGAAGAAAGCACTTGTGTTTCTACTTTAGTTTGTGATGTTACAGGGCCATTGGCTGTCTGCGATTTAACATCAGAAATTTCTTGTGAAATATCCAATAAAATTCTATCACCTTCATTCACATGCGGTGTAACCTTGAGGGTAATACCCACGTCTTCACGCTGTACCGTTTGAAACGGACTACTAACACCACCTGTACCTGTATTGGTGAAACTACCCGTAATAAAGGGTACGTTTTCACCCACAGTAAATGATGCTTCTTTGTTATCCATTGTTAATAACGAAGGTGTTGATAGCACGTTACTATTTGAGTCGGTTTCAAGCGCTGTTAATACCGTGGTAAAATCAACATCGTCGTTAGTACCTACAACACCTAACAGCTGGCCAGTAGTACCGCCTAGGGCAGTAGCTAATGAAGTTAGTACCGATATGCTATCGTCGTCATCGGCGTCAGCAATAGCACCTTGGAAAGCAGCGCCTGTTAATGTCGGCGAGGCATTGCCGCCTTCAGAGACACCAAACACGCCTTTTTCTGAGTTTCTAAACATCCAGCCTACGCCCAATGCCTCATCAACATTGTCACCCAGCTCGACAATAATCGCCTCAACCAGTACCTGCGCACGACGAATATCTAATCTTTCAACTACTTCCAATAACGAACTCAGCGTATCGCCTTCGGCGGTAATCAGTAGGCTGTTAGTATCTTCATCGGCTTCAACTGTAGCACTTGTTTTAGCCGCATCAGCTTTACCACCGGGACCTAGCTTGGATAAGTTAGAAACAATTTTAGTCAGCACTTCAGCCGTAGGTTTCGCTTTTGCGTATTCCAAGTACACAACACGCACATTACCTGTTTGCGCCTTGGGTTTATCGAGCTTACGAAGTAATAATTTTAAACGCTGACGCTGCAATTCTTCGCCAGTAATTAACACCGCATTGTTGCGCTTATCAGCAATTAGGGTGACCTTATTTTGCGAGCCCCGCGACTTCTCATCTTTATCTATTTTAGTGAGTGTCTGTACCATTTCATCCGCATTGGCATATCGCAATTCAACCACATCGGTGACGGGTGTTGCTGACTTATCAATGCGCTCAATCAGCGAGCGAATACGCGCAATGTTATCCACTGAATCAGAGATAACAATTGAGTTTGATGGATCATAAGCCGCTAAATGCGAATGCTGAGGCACTAACGGACGAATAACCGGCAAGACTTTTGCGGCCGCAATATTTTGCAACTGGATAACTTGCGTTACAAAGCCCTCTTCTCGCGTTTTTTGCCCCGTGACAGGTACAGGTGATGAGCGTGCATCTTTTAACGGCACCACACGAATAACATCACCCACTTCCACAAGCGTGTAATCATGTATCTCTAAAACCGTACGAAAAAGATGCAACAACTCTTCTTCGTTTAAAGGTTTAGAGGAAATAACTTTAACGCGCCCTTTAACCCGCTGATCGATCACCGTCGTTTTGCCTGTTACATCTGCGACAAACTTGATGACCTCTTGGATATCGGAGTCTTTAAAGTTGACTGTCCATGTTTGCTCAGCCCAGCTGGCAACACTTATTGCTGTCAATAAGGTAAATGCTGAACCCGCTTTTATTATTTGTTTAAACACCCACTCGTCTCCTAACCAGAACTCATGCGAATTTGGATAAATTGTGTACTACCGTCACGCATAACCTCAAGGTTAGCTTCAGTAGCGGTTTTAAGCGCTTGATAAACTTCACGAACTTTTTGAGGCTCGTTAACCTCAATACCATTCACAGAAACTACAATATCATTATTTTTTAACCCGACTTGATCAAACAATTCACGTTTACGACCTGGGCGCACTTTATAGCCAATCATTTGGCCATTCTCTGTTGCCACCATAAAGCGTACAACATCACCAATAGATTTTGCTTCTGCTAGTTGATCTTGAGAAATCTCTTTGACTATCCGGTCATCTTTTGGTTGAGGTTGCGGCCTTGTGTTTCGAGCACGAGGTACTGCAGCAATCTTAGTGCCGTCTTCACCGTACAGCCATAATTTTTCTGATTTACCATTGTTATCTAACACAACCCATAAATCAGCAATGTCGCGCAGTTTGACGTTGCGCGCCCCGGGAATGCTATCACCTATTTTATAAAGCTTTTGTGAGCTTGCCTCACCAATGATAGCCCAAGATTTAGCCGGCTCACTACTGGCAATCACACCTTGCAGCTTAAGATTTAATTGCGTAATTGGTACGTTGGCTGGGTCAATTTCAGGCTCTTTAGGCTGCACAGCCGCTAAAGATCGGGGATCAAAAGTTCCGAACAAATCATTTAGGGCCGCTAAATTAATGCTCACCTGAGCCACATCCGCACTGCTCGCTGCCATTTTAGGCACGACAGGCGGCACAACTTGATCGGGCACAGGAACCATCACCCAAAACAAGCGCGCAAGACTATGGCACAACCAAAGCGCCACAAAAAATAAAAGAAGTTGGCGCCAGCGCTTAACCGGTACCTTTTGAATAACCGCGCTGCACTTGGTTACATAAACCATTGCAGTTTGCACCGCAGGTGATGCGTTTAAAGATTGTGCAGTCACCGATGCTCTCCATTATTGTTGTTTACTAGTTCAACCAAGCGTTTAACCCTTACACAAACTGCTCAAAAACCACCGCCCTAAGGCCTGTAGCGCCTCTGCAAGCGGCACAATATCACTTATATAGTGCTCACATGCAAATAGTTAATCTTAAATATAGTGTGGTTAAAGCCACTTTTGGGGCTCAATGCACAATCGTACTAAGAAAGTTGTTTTTTAAAACCCTTTAGCGCGCAACTTTTTATATAAATGCCTGTCATTTCATACTCTTGTAGCTACGCGAGGCAAAAGCTATGCTGTCTAGCTGTAGCCGGCACATGCATGGACTTTATATACCTTAACTTATTGAATAACAAACCGTTACTGTCTAAGCGCCTTTAATTCACACCCCCTATAAATTAACAAACACATCCCCTATAACTTACAAGCCTAGTTGACAATCGATCATGACAGAAGTTTATCTTTTACAAAATAGCGAAAATTTATTTTTAAACAAGCGCCAAGAATGGGTTGATGGCAACGAAACCGCCAGTCTCTATCGAACCCCCCTCAAAGATGACGCTATTAATACAAAAGTAGAGATCACCGTAAAAGCCCCAGATGCTCGCATTACTGTCATTTTATGCCCACTCGACGAAAAAGGCCTCCCCCGCCTCCCATCAGCTGACACAGAAGAAGCGCAATGAACCCATACCAATTGTCTACTAGCCGTCAGGGTGTCTTGCGCACACTGGCACAAGCCGAAAACCACCCTTTAACTCGCGGCCTCTTAAAGGGCATAGAAAAAGAAGGCCTACGGGTTACCCCCAGCGGGCTATTGGCTCAAACACCTCATCACAAAGGGCTTGGTTCAGCACTGACCCACCCTCAGATCACGACTGATTTTAGTGAATCACTACTCGAGTTTATTACCCCGCCCACACACTTAAACCAGCATACTCTCGATGACCTTACTAATTTACATCGCTATAGCTACACACAGCTCGATGATGAACTGGTTTGGCCAATGAGCATGCCCGGGGCACTCCCCGAAGACGATGCCATTCCCGTTGCCCTGTATGGCTCAAGTAACCGCGCCAAAATGAAAACAATTTATCGCGAAGGCCTAGGCCTGCGCTATGGCCGTACCATGCAAACCGTAGCAGGCCTACATTATAACTTTTCACTTCCGCGATCATTTTGGGCTTTTTTACACCAACAAGAACTTAGTGCGCAGCCATTAGAAACCTTTATCACCGAAAAGTACTTCCACCTGATTCGTAATTTTAGGCGCTATTACTGGTTATTAATCTACCTTTTTGGCGCGTCACCAGCGGTAGACTCCAGCTTTGTAAAAGGCAGGGAACATAATTTAAGCCCCTTAAGCGATAATACATTGGGCCTGCCTTTTGCAACATCGTTGCGCATGGGTGATTTGGGCTATCAAAGCAACGCACAAGGCGAACTCTTCATTTGCTACAACGCGCTAGACACTTACATAAAAACCCTTAATAAGGCCATTAAGAGCCCGTACAGCGACTATGCAAATTTAGAGACAGCCACAGCCAAGCAACTCAACACCAGTCTACTCCAAATAGAAAATGAATTTTATAGCCCCATACGCCCCAAAAGAACAGCGCACAGCGGAGAAACCGCACTCACTGCATTGTGTAAACGCGGCGTAGAATACCTCGAGGTACGCTGTCTAGATCTCGATCCTTTTGAGCCTGCTGGCATAGCCCGTGACACCTTGCGCTTTTTAGATACTTTTTTAATGTACTGTTTGTTTTTACCCAGCCCAGAGTGTGACACGCAAGAGTTCACCAATACCGCCCACAACCAAAGCTCGGTCGTTACACAAGGCCGTAAACCCGGTCTTACACTGGTAACTACGGATGGCCAGGAGCGCCCAATGGCGCAATGGGCTAATGAGCTACTCGAAGGTATGCAGCCTATTGCCCAATTATTCGATAAAACCGCGCACCAAGATAACAGCTACAGCGATGCCTTAAAAATTGCACAGGGTCGTGTTGCACAACCGAGCACCGTGCCCTCTGCACTCATTATGCAACATATTAACAATGGCGTAAGCCATGTGGAGTTTGGCCTTCAGCAGGCTCGTGCCCATAAAGCATTTTTCACCCAAAAACCTTTGGATTCAGCCCTAGCCCAGCGCTACCGCGATATCGCCGCGGAGTCCCTACAGTTGCAACAAAACGAAGAGGCCGAGCCCCAAGTACCGTTTGCACAGTACCTCAAGGCCTACTACCAACAATATGATGATTGCTCAGAACCCACTCACTAGAAGCCGCCTTAACCAACAACGCTTATTATTGAATAGAACCAATTAAACAACTTATTATTAGGCAAAAAAAAGCCGGCGCCTTCTTACTGGGGCGCCGGCTTTTTTGCTAATTCTTACTAATAAGCACTAAGCCATTATTAGCCCAGTTTATCGCTCGCTACATGATACTCAGGATCTTCGAGCTGATTGACCTCACATAAATCACCTGCTTTTGCCAACAGCGCCACGCACTCCGGGCTCAAGTGTCGAATATGCAATGTTTTACCGAGCGCCGTGTATTTTTCGGCTAAATTATCCAATGCTTCAATACCCGAGTGATCGCTAATACGTGAACGCGCAAATTCAATCACTACATGCTCGGGGTCCTCTTCTGGCGTAAAGAGCTCTTTAAAATTTGATGCTGAGCCAAAAAATACTGGGCCGCGCAACCGGTAAACTTTCATTCCTTGGTCATCGATGCTTTTTTCTGCCTCGATATGCTGAGCATGCTTCCACGCAAACACCAGCGCCGACACAATCACACCCACAATCACCGCAATAGCCAAATCAGCAACGACTGTGATGCCCGATACCAATACAATCACAAAAGCGTCCGATAAAGGTATTTTGCGGAATATCCGCAAAGAAGCCCATTCAAAAGTTCCCAAGACAACCATAAACATCACACCTACCAATGCTGCCAGCGGAATCATCTCAATCAAAGAGGCACCAAAAAGAATAAAGGCCAGCAACACCAATGCCGCCGTCACACCAGACATACGGCCTCGGCCGCCAGAGTTGATGTTAATCATGCTCTGACCAATCATCGCACAACCGCCCATACCGCCAAAAAAGCCATTGGTAGCATTCGCCACACCCTGACCAATACATTCACGGTTACCGCGACCGCGGGTACCGGTAATTTCGTCAATTAAGGTTAACGTTAGCAGCGACTCAATCAAACCCACGGCAGCCAAAATAAGCGCGGTGGGCAAAATAATTTTGAGCGTTTCTAAGGTAAAGGGCACATTGGGGATAGCGAACGTCGGTAGCGTCCCTTCCAGTGTTGCCGTTGCGGCTTGATCAGCAGGCAACATGTCACGTACAAAATCAATCACTGTTCGCGCCTCTAAACCGAGCGCATGCACTAATACACTGACAACTAAAATAGCCACTAATGAGGACGGTACAGCCTTGGTTAATTTAGGTAAAAAGTGGATGATAGCCATCGTTAACGCAATAAGAGCCAGCATAGTGACCATCATATTGCCTTCCATTAACACCGTATCGCCAATATCGCTCTTAATGTAAAATTGGCCCAACTGCGCCAAAAAGATCACAATCGCCAAACCGTTCACAAAGCCCAGCATCACCGGATGTGGGACAATACGAATGTATTTACCCAACTTAAAAATACCCGCCAGTATTTGCAGCACACCAGAAAGCAACACTGCGGCAAATAAATATTGCACGCCGTGCAAGGCAACCAAACCCACCATCACAACAGCAGTTGCGCCTGTGGCACCCGAAATCATACCTGGACGCCCACCAATAACAGAGGTAATTAGGCCCATCATAAAGGCCGCATACAGGCCAATCATGGGCTCAAGGCCTGCCACAAAGGCAAACGCTACGGCTTCGGGCACCAACGCCAGAGCGACAGTGGCGCCCGACAGGACATCGTTTTTTAAATTAGAGGGCGTGCGATAGATAAGATTAAACATACGGCTCACAACAAAAGGAAAGGTTACCCCAAAGGGCGCAGGCGCGCATGGTACCAAACCCCTGCAACCAGCTCAAATGTTGAACAAAAACGTAACTGTTCAGAGGGGCCGTAATCGGGTGCTAATGAATCATTTTCTGGGCAGCTCAAGCCATCTGCGACTTTGTACTCCTCGACTTTGTACTCCTGCAAAGTCTAATCTTGCATATCCTTATGCAGGTGCAAAGTCTACCCCCGCGCATCCATGCTGGGGCGGTCGCTATATAAACGCTCAGGCGCTTAAATGCCCAAAAAACAACCCATCAGCACCCTGCCAAGAGGGATTTGTTAACTTCACTAATATAGTTACACAAAAACAAGCTTGTTTTTGTGTAACCGAGGCACCCAATCAACGATTACGTCGTGTCAATGCATTAAAATAGCTGGAATTAAAATAGTTCACATTAAAATGGCTCATACCTAATAGCATCAATAGCCCATTCAACCCAACCGCTCGGCGTGTTAACGCGGACCTCATCATCAACCGCCTTGCCAATCAGCGCTTTAGCCATAGGGGAATCAACAGAGATGGCGACTGAATTTGCTGCGATTTCGTCACCGCCAACAATACGGTATACCGCATACTCATCGAGCCCACGGGTACCTTCGCGCACTACCCGAACATAGGCACCAAAAAATACTCGACCCTCTTGCACAGCCGAATAATCGACGACACACAGTATATCGAGGCGCTTTGCCAAGTAACGCACGCGCCGATCAATTTCACGCAAACGCTTTTTGCCATAAATGTATTCAGCATTTTCGCTTCTATCGCCCAAAGCCGCGGCATCATGAACTTGCTGTGTGACCTGAGGCCGCTCAACTTTCCACAAATATTTTAACTCGGTATTTAAAGCTTCGTAGCCTTTGCGCGTAATGTAAGGCGAACGTGTCATTGCGCGCGATTAAATAACCGTAAAAAATTGTTTGTCGTAATCTCGGCAAGCTCCTCTAAGCTAAGCCCTTTTAAGTCAGCCACAAACTGAGCCACATCACGTACATAAGCAGGCATATTAGGCTTACCGCGATAAGGGATTGGCGCCAAGTACGGCGAATCGGTCTCAACTAACAGGTACTCTAGCGGCATTTTACGTACCACCTCTCGAATATCTTCTGCATTTTTAAACGTGACAATACCCGAAATCGAGATATAAAAGTTCATATCCATGGCCGCCTTAGCCATATCCCAATCCTCGGTAAAGCAGTGCAATACGCCCGAGGCTTCTCGACAAGCATGATCACGTATAATCGCCAATGTGTCGTCTTTTGCATTGCGCGTATGCACAATAACGGGCAATTTTTGTTGCTGCCCCACCTGAAAATGATTGATAAAACTCTGCTTTTGCTGTGCCACATGCTCGGTACTATGAAAATAGTCTAAACCCGACTCGCCTAGCGCAACCACTTTTGGCGCCTGCGACCACTGCGTTAACGCCTCAACACTCACTGCACTATCGGTAACATCGCAAGGGTGCACCCCAACAGAGGCAAACACATTTGGCCGCGTTGCGGCAATATCAAGTACCGCCTGGCGGTTTTCTTCACTAATGCAGACACACAAAAAGCGACTAACACCTTTTGCTTCGGCGTCATCTAACGCCACCTGAAGACTATTATCGCTTTTGCTTAAATCTAAACGGTCTAAATGGCAGTGGGAATCGGTGATCATATCATGCTCTTTAAAATGTCATTAACGAATATTACACCTCGTAATCTTTTATTAAAAAGACCTGTAATGGCATAACAATAAGATGTAAAAAAAGGCCGCAAGCGACCCCCTTTAAAATACGGTTTTTGATGCCTCATCAGCATCACATGGTATGAGTGGGCCTGTCAGACTCCAAAGTACCAGCCAAGTAGGTTTCGATTTTACGGTTAGCCGTATCATCATCACCTTCAAATTGCACACCAATACCTGCGGCACGATTGCCTTGTGCGCCTTTTGGTGTAATCCAAGCCACTTTTCCCGCAACAGGAATTTTCTCTGGTTCGTCCATTAAGCTCAGCAACATAAACACTTCATCGCCTAAGCTATAGGCTTTATTGGTTGGAATAAACAAACCACCATTTTTTAAATACGGCATATAAGCGGCATATAATACTGCTTTATCACGAATAGTTAACGATAATATACCATTACGAGCTCCGCCAATCCCCTGCATACTCTTGCCTCTTTATATAATTCTACTCGGACTCAGTGCAATTCACTACCCTTGCTAACGGGCGAACAATAATCCCTTAACAAGCCAGTGTCTAGCCCTTATAAAGGTTAAGCTAAAGTTAACATAATACAAACCCTTTATCTTTTCTAAAAAGTCGCCGCTCTATACTGCGACAATTTTTATCGCCGAGTTTGCATACGTGCCTGCTCGGCCAAAAAACCCTGCACAATCAGCATTAATTCTTCAGTAGCTAGTACCTTATTCGGGTTGCTCCCGGCATACAGTTGCGCCATGCGCCCTTGCACCGTATCGAGTAAGGCATACAAACGCATAGCGGGTAATATTGCGAGATTTTGCACAACGGGTAAGTCATCATTAAGCTGTGCGCACTGCAATTTAACCGCGCGCTGCAGCCACAACAAAAGCAGGCCAAACACTACCGGCAAATCATAGCTCGCCAGCTTTTTGCCGACATCAACGGGTGAGATTTCGCCTTTTAGGCCGCGACTCAAACACTGAGCAATATCATCATGCGCCTCTAACTGCTTATTATTAAACCATGCCAACGCCTTAACCGGTGCCCCACCCGTCGCCTCTAATAATGCCGCCGGCCGTGTCACTGGCTGGCTTTCAAGCCATGCTAAAGCATCGCCCCATAGTGGTGTAGCTAAAGCAATTTGTGACGTTCTTGAGCGAATAGTCGGCAACACTCTCGCCGACTGAAAAGCAACCAAAATAAACACCGTCTCATTGGCAGGCTCTTCGAGATTTTTTAAAATCGCGTTCGCAGCTTCAATATTCATCACCTCAGCAGGTGCCACCAGCACCACTTTACGCCCGCCTTGCTGAGCGGTATTCGCCAATTTTGCCGTCAACTCTCGCACTTGGGCAACCTTGATAATATGGCTTTTTTCTTCGGGTACCAACTGGGCAAAATCAGGATGCGTACCCGCTGCCAGTAATTCACACCCGCGACAATGCCCGCACGAGTGCGTATCTGCGGGTGCACGGCATAATAAGTACTGCGCCATTGCCATGGCCAAAGCTTCAGCGCCGATACCCTCAATACCTTTTAGCAGCAACGCATGAGGCAAGCGCTGAGTGTTGACCTGCTCAACAAACTGCTGCCAATAATCAAAGAACCAAGGGTAAGGTGGCTGAACAAAAGAGACTTGAGCGGTCATGATAAGCAACAACATCCAAAATAAAAGCAAAGACCGCAATCATTTACAGCCCAATGAGGCCGCCAGCATACCAGCGAAGCCTATTTCTTGCGATAATTGAGGCCCTTTTAAAAAGCGCACACTATTCTTTATGCAACCCCTGACCGAACACCAAGCTCAACCCATTGATATTGTCTTTGAAGACGAACACCTTTTAATCTTAAACAAACCCTCGGGCTTACTCAGCGTACCAGGCAAGACAGAGCCTTTTTGCCTTACTGCACAAGCGCTGCGCTATAACGCCAATAGTCGTGTTGTACATAGGCTTGATATGTCGACATCAGGGTTAATGATTTTTGCTAAAAGCCACGCCAGCCAAAAGGCCATGGGGCAATGCTTCGAAAAACGATTGGTCAAAAAGACCTATGATGCCGTTATTCATAGTATGCCCGCCACCTGTGAAGGCGTGGTAGAGCACCCCCTGATATGTGACTGGCCCAATCGACCTAAACAAAAAGTGTGTATTGAGCACGGTAAGCCTGCGACCACTCACTATCGGGTCATACGCCCGCTGGCACATTTGCAGGCCAGCCTTGTGCGCTTAGCGCCCATTACCGGGCGCTCACATCAACTCAGGGTACACTGCTTGGCACTAGGATGCCCCATTTTGGGCGATCAACTCTACAATCTACAAGGCTCTCACCTTAGAGCCCCGCGCCTGATGCTCCACGCAGCACAACTGCACTTTGAGCACCCTATCACCGCGCAACCTTTGGATATTATCAAACCCTCGCAGTTTTATCAGATACCACTAACCGCTGTTTAACAGGTAAGGGGCGAGGAAAAATACATTAGGCAATAATTCTTGTTTTGCGCTTCCTCTGCTCGACATTATGCTCGCGCAATGTCTAACAAGGGGCTCCTGCCCGATGCGTTGCTCAAAGCGTTACATACACTGGTATATGCCCCATCGAGCGCCTTGCCGATAAAACAAACCACCATGCCTGATGGGACAAACTATTATTGCTTCGGCTATTGCTTCGGCCCTAAAAAGCACACGATTAAGACGCTGTATATTTTAACAAGCCTTTTTCTTGAAACTCCCTCAAAGATAAACCAAAGGAGCCGTCGGCATGTACACGGCGAACAAGGAAGTCCTTACTTAACTCATCGGTCTCGATGAGTGAAAGACTATAGACTAACGCTTTATCTAGCGGTTTTTTATCGGCATCTAACAAAACCGATACAACCGGTAAGTGCTTATATTGCTGATTGGTCTCAATTACCACTCCAACAGCGCCTGACATCAGCTCAACAATACTGCCAGGCGGATACAGCCCAACCGTCTCTAAAAAGGCCAACGCCAAATCATCATCAAATTGCGTTCCGCGACCTTCGTAAATGATTTTGAGCGCTTCGGTTGAGGTTCTGGCTTTTTGGTAGCAGCGGTCAGCGGTCATCGCATCATAGGCATCGACAATCGATATAATCCGCGAATACAACGAAATACTTTCGCCTGGCAATTTACGGGGATAGCCAGTACCGTCTATACGCTCATGATGGCTATACGCGACATCTATAGCGCCAGTGTAGATATTACCGGCTGCCAGCAAGAGGTTACGCCCGTGAATAGTATGTGCCATCATCATACGCATTTCTTTGAGTGTTAAGCGCGCAGGCTTATTGAGCACTTGTGGCGGCACTCGCATTTTGCCCACATCGTGTAGCAAGCCACATAACCCCAACTGCTGAAGCGCCTCTTCACTTAAACCTAAATGACGACCAAAGGCGATCGCTAAAATACACACATTTAAACAATGCTCTGCTGTGTACTCGCTTTCAGTGCGTAGGCGCGTCATCCACATCAAAGCATCGGGATGGCGAATAACAGACTGCACGCACTCATTCACGGTGTCTTTTGCGGCCTCTGCATTAATAGCTCCGCCTAAAATAATGTCATCTAGTAGCGTTTTAGTTAATGACCGCGCCTGACCAAAGAAACCACTGGTACGACTATGCTCTTCATAAATATCTTCTTTGGGTGGGTAGATAGAGCCACCGTCAAAGGCTGCCCGCGAGGCAGCAGATGGGAGTTTTGCCTTACGGGCGACATCAACCCATACAAACTCACAATACTCGGCAACGGTATTCACATCATCGGTTGTCTCGATATAAAACCCTTGCATAAGAAAAGGCGTATCGAGCCACTCGCGATCAAGCTTAGAGATATACATCCCTACCCTAAGCTCAGACACATGAATTTTCACCGTAGTTTCAGACATTCAGCACCTAGATTAGATACACACAAAAGTCAGCACTCGATCAAAGGGCCATGCTGATGCATTGCTCAGTTATGCATTGCTCAGTTATGCATTGCTCAGCGCACTCCATGTATAACGCAATAAGCGCCCAATGATTTGCCTATTATAACTCTTACTGTAGTTTATCTTGGGCTTGAAGCAAGTTATGCCATAACGCTTAAAATAACGATGGCGAGCGGCCTAGGCCAATACCGAAAATGACATACGTACACTGGCTGGGGCTCAACCCATAACCGACCTTAGGGGCGAGGCAATAATAGTTTGTCCAATGAGACGTAGGGTTCTGTTTTCTCGGCAAGGCGCTCGATGGGGCGCGGCCTAGGCATGTAACGCTTTGAACAACGCATCGGGAGGAGCCCCTTATTAGACGTTGCCCGAGCATAATGTCGAGCAGAGGAAGTAAAAAGTAAGTATTATTGAATCATGTATTCTTTCCTCGCCCCTTACGCCCCAGCCTTACACTATCGCTGCTTTAGCGATAGCGCGAGCGCTTCACAAACATAGCTCACATTGTCTTGATTCAACCCTGCAATGCTAGCTCGCGAATTGCTAAGCAGGTAAATACTTTTATGCTTAGCCAACCATGCCACCTGCTCAGCACGAATACCCAAATAAGAAAACATTCCTTTTTGCTGATTCACAAAATCAAACCCTTGCACCCCCAATGCATCCATATTGCGTACAAAATCGCTGCGTAAATTTTGAATGCGCTGGCGCATTTGTGTGAGTTCGGCATCCCACTGCTGGGTTAATGATGCACTTTGCAAAATTTCAGCCACAATAGCAGCACCGTGATTAGGCGGCATAGAATAAATACCGCGTACAATACCCTCAAAATGGCTTTGCGCGGCCTGTGCGTGCTGAGCAGTAGCGCAAAGCGTTGCCACTAACCCCACTCGCTCACGATACAAACCAAAGTTTTTGGAACACGATACCGCCAATAACGCCTCGGGAACCTCGGCAAAAACATGTCGCAACCCTGCTGCGTCCTCTGCTAGGGTGTCACCAAAACCTTGATACGCCATATCGATAAAAGGAATAAAACCTTTTGCCTGTGCCGTTTTAGCCACCCACTGCCATTGCTCAAAGGTTAAATCAACACCCGTTGGGTTGTGGCAACACGCATGCAGCAATACCACATCCCCTGCAGGAATAAGCTCCAAAGCCGCCTGCATCGCTGGCCAATCCAGGGCCGTTTGGTTAGCGCTCAAATAGCTATATTGTTTTATCGCCAAGCCCGCATCGCCCAACAAAGGCTTATGGTTCGCCCACGTGGGGTTACTCAGCCAAATAGCAGTCTTAGGGTTGGCATTTTTAATAAGCTCAGCCGCGACGCGTAAAGCCCCGCAACCTCCCGGCGTTTGTACTGCGGCCATTCGCCCCTCTAAAGCCATAAGGCCTGAGCCAAATACCAATTGCTGCATTTGCTCTACAAAGGCGGGGTTACCTAAAGGTGTTAAGTAGGTTTTGGTCGTTTGTGCCGCTAGCAAATTGTGCTCCGCCGCGGTGACGGCCTTCATGACAGGCGTCTGACCCTCATCATTTTTATATACACCCACACCCAAATCGACTTTTTGTGGATTAAGGTCTGCGCGGTACAATTTCATCAGGCCCAGGATAGGGTCGCTAGGCAGTGCAGTTAAGGCATCAAACATAATTATTCTCGCAAAAGGCGATACAGTAACAATAGGCCAACCATAGAATCAATGACGTAAAGCCATAGTCATGATTTTTTTGCTCATTCAAAGGGCTTCGCGCCGCTTACTCACTGTAATGAGAGTAAGCGGCGCTAGCTATAAACATGAGTGATAAAAATAAGATAATGGGCACCAGTCTGTAGAACTGCTGATATGGAGAAGTGTTAGGATATTCAGCTTGGCTGAATAATTACAAGGTAAGTCACTACAAAGCACAGCACTCAAAAAGGGCAAAAATAGCGCACTACAGTAAGCCAAATTTACCTAAAGATTCTTTAAGCTTATCAGCATTAATAGGCTTTTGAATAAAATCCAACGCCCCTAAAGCCTGCACTCGCGCTTTAGCTTGCGGTTGGATATCACCCGAAATAACAATCACCACCGCCTTAAGCCCTTCGGCTTTTATGGCCTCTAATACGCCAAAACCATCAAGCTCGGGCATAGTAAGATCCAAAAAGACCATCTCACCCTTGCCTTCTCGAATAGCCTGTACACCTTCAACACCATTTGTCGCAAATGTTACGTCCACATCCCAGCTAGCAGGCAAAGACCTTTTAACCTGCTTGCGGGCCATATTTGAATCATCACAAATGAGTAGTGGGGTTGCCATAGGGCCAAACCTTTAAAGAGTCACCTCCTTAGTATAGGCAGCTGTTTCAAAATGCCAAACTCATTCGCCGTCTATTTATCGCTCGACGAATCACCGGCATCTATACTTTGCTGTGCATCCGATAATACCGAGAGAGGTTTTTGCACTTCGCGCTCTAGTAGCGCCTGCAAAGACACATCAAACTCTGCGTGGGCAGCCGTCACTACGTTACTACGAAGATCCGAAAAGTGCTTACCCCAGGCAGCGCTCGGTATTGAGGGCATTTTCTTTTCGAGATCGCTAACTTTAATTTCTAACAATACGACTAAATCCCACAAACTGAGCTCGCTAAAACTTCGGCACAAGGTATAGTCGCCGTCGCTAGTCTCTACAATCCAATTCGCTTGAATCAACGATTGTCTTAACTTTTGCCAATACACCACGCCCAGACCCAAGTGATAACAATGCTTATCGCCCACGACACGGCCTTGTTTATGATGCTGATAAAACATCGCCAAGCATTCGATCGCTTGCGCCAAGTCCGTTTTACGGCCGCGTACATTCACGTAATTACGCTCAGCTAATGTACGCACCAAAATCGCGCCCGACAAAACAATCGTCCACAATAGGTTTATCCAAATTAAAAACAGTGGTACAACCGCAAATGCGCCATAAATAAGCTCAAAACTTGTGTTTGATACAAACCGCCCAAACAGGCCTTTCACCAACTCAAAGCAAAGCGCGGTCACAAAACCACCAATAAAGGCGTATTTCATGGGAACTCGGCAATTGGGTACCGTAGAAAACAGCATGGCAAACACAAAGGTCATTATGAGCAGCGGCAATAATTTGAACAATAGCGGCATCACGCCAATCGGGTCATATTCATTAAAGACCAACTTAAGTGATAACACATAAGTGCTCATCGCCATTGTCATGGCGAGCATAATAGGCCCAATACTCAATACCGCCCAATAACGCAAATACTTGAGTAGTCCTCGCCTTGCTTGCGTCACCCCCCAAATGGTATTAAAGTTTTTTTCGATATTGGTCAACATCAAAAATGCCGTCACAAATAACATTCCCATCCCTGGCAGCGTGAGATTGCGCGCCTGAGAAGAAAAACTGTGCAAATAGGTTTTGACTGATTGACTCGACTCAGGCAGTAAGTTAGAAAAAAGGGTGTCTTGCAATTGCTCACTCAAGCCTTCAAATGCTGGCACCATTGAAAACACAGAATAAAAAACCATTAACAAAGGCACGAGTGCAAACAAAGTCATATAGGTCAACGCTGCTGCGCTTTTTTGGCAGCCTGCCGCGTTAAAATCACGCACCAAACTTAATACAAAGATCTTGGCCCCAAGACCAAAGCTCACCCAATGATCTTTCTCTAACTTAAACACAATCACTCACCTCTCAATACCTTACTCGGGCCAAAGCCATAAAAATGATAGAACAAATGTGTAAGCATAACCCTTAAAGAGCACTAAGTACGTTAAGATATAGCCTTGTCTGTTTTTTTGCCTACTTTCACAGCGACTTAACCCTTTCGAGCCTCTACAGCAAGCCCTATGATCACCTACACCGTTTATCACAACCCTCGCTGCTCCAAATCTCGCCAAACACTCGCTTTATTAGAGCAACACGGCATCACTCCTCGTATTGTGCTGTATCTTAAAACACCGCCTAGCATTACAGCGCTCGCAAGTTGCTTAGCCGCTCTCGGGCTCACCCCTCGCGCACTCCTACGCACCCAAGAAGAGGCATACACGACCCTAAATCTAGCCAGCATTCAACACACTGACGCGCAATTACTACAGGCCATGAGCGACCACCCCAAACTCATCGAGCGCCCAATAGTGATGAAAGAAACCGGTGATATCTGCCAAGCCGTACTCGGTCGCCCACCCGAAAACGTCCTACAACTGCTATCGTCATAAATCGTATAATGCAGTCAAACGCTCAATCGGCTGCCTACGCCAACCAACGGCTTGAGCTTGTAATGTGAGCAACGCATTTGAAAAACCCTGTGAACAAGCCACCCAACAAGTAATGGAACAATGACTCGCGATATATTAATTCTTTACTACAGCGCTAATGGCGCAACCGCCATGCTGGCAAAAAGCATTGCACGAGGCGTTAACAGTGTAAATGGCGCCAATGCTGTTTTACGTACCGTTCCGCGCGTGCAAACCACGACCGAACAAACAGAGCCGTGTATTCCCACGCAAGGGGCACCTTACTGCACCCCCGAAGACTTAACTGATTGCTCAGGCTTAATACTCGGCAGCCCCACACGCTTTGGCAATATGGCCGCGCCATTAAAATATTTTTGGGATACTACCGCGACGCAATGGCTTAATGGCAGTCTTATTGATAAACCTGCCGGCGTCTTTACCTCGTCAAGCAGTATGCATGGCGGACAAGAGAGCACACTACTGAGTATGATGCTGCCATTACTGCACCACGGCATGATTATTACCGGCATTCCTTACAGCGAAGAATCGATCCATCATACTCGCAGCGGCGGTGGCCCTTACGGTGCCAGCCACGTGCACAACCAGCACGCCGCCACTGCCAATCATCAAGCTCAGCTCAGCAACGATGAAATAAACAGCTGCCAAGCGCTAGGCAAGCGTATCGCCAATCTTGCCGTGCAGTTACAAATTTAAACAGCTACGTAACTATTCAGAGGTGCGTAAATCGGGCGCTAATGAATCATTTACTGGGCCGCTCAAGCCATCTGCGACTTTGTGCTCCTGCAAAGTCTACCCCCACGCATCCATGCTGGGGCTGGTCGCTATATAAGCGCTCTCGACAGTGTGCTCCTGCACTGTCTAACTCTTGCTTTCCCTGCAAGGCCCGGCGCTTAAATGCCCAGAAAATAACCCATCAGCACCCTGTTAAGAGGTTTTTTTTGCTCGGCTGAATAGTTACACAGCTACAAATTTAAACAGCCACAAAATTAAACAACCACACCGTTAATAACTAGACAGCTACAGAATCAGACACTCTATGACAATATCGACCGATAACACCGAACCTCCCATCACGCACATAATAAGCACCTTGCAGTACAAAGCCCGTATTGGGCACCGCCTCACCTTGGTCTTCTATATTATGCTCTTAACGTTATTTAGTGTGCATCAATGGTTAAGACCCGAGGGCATCAGCTTGCTCCAGTGGACGGTACAATGTTTGCCGCTGCTGCTTTTTTGGTTTGGTTTACGCGTACAGCGCCGCCGCACCTATTTGTGGTTATGCTTTGTTATTTTGCTTTACTTTATAAAAGGTGTAGAAGGTGTCATGGGCTTAAGCCCAGACCTTTTTGATAGCGTACTACTCATTGCGAGCACTTCATTATTTGTGACAAGCATGATGACAGCACGCTGGCTACTACTCATCGAAAAAATTAAATTTGAGCACCGTCAAAATACTCATTCACAATAAGGATCTTCATGAGCTCTTCTAAAAGTAATATCGTAGTGCGTTTATGGCGCTTTATTTGGGGTGCTGTTAGCTGGTTTCGCGTGGCACTGCTTAATCTTCTTTTTATTGGCCTGCTGGTGATTTTTATTTCCGCAGCCCTAGAGTCGGCCCCAAAACCTATAGAAAAAGCAGGCCCGCTATTTATAGCCCCAACAGGTACGCTGGTTGATCAAATAAGTTATGAGCCACCGTTAGCCTCACTCACCGGTAGTAATAAACCGGCAGAAACCGAGCTGCGCAGCCTCATTGAGGCGATTAATCAGGCGACGTTTGACTCACGGGTCACCGCACTGATTATCAAACTCGATGATCTAGGCGGCGCTGGGGTCAGTAAACTTCAAGAGCTAGGCCAAGCCATAGAGGCCTTTAAAGCCAACGATAAACCCGTTATTGCTTATAGTAATATGCTTGACCAGCAACAGTACTACCTGGCCAGTTACGCAAGTACTATTTATATCCACGATATGGGGGGTGTTGCTATTACCGGCTTTGGGCTATATCGCAATTACTTCAAAGGCCTTATTGATAAACTCGGCATTAATGTTCATGTATTTAAATCAGGCACCTTCAAAGATTTTGTCGAACCTTATATTCGCACCGACATGTCCGAACCTTCACGCGCGCACAATACGCAATGGATAGAATCACTCTGGGCAACCTATAGCCACGATATCGAGCAACGACGTCATTTGGACGCAGGCAGCTTAGATCGATACATTAAAAACCTGCCGCAACTGCTCAACGATAACGAAGGCAATACCGCACAACTGGCTAAAGCGTACAACCTTGTGGATAAAGTCGGCAGCCAACAAAATTTAATCGATTATTTACGCATGGAATTCGGCCCCCACAAAGAGGATAAACACACCTTTCACCGCATTAGCCTTTTTGATTATCAGCAAGAGCTTGCCTTCAAAAAAATGCAACAAAAAGGGAATATTGGGCTGATTGTGGCCGCTGGCACCATCACCGACGGCGAGCAACCAGAAGGTAGTATTGGTGGCGACACGCTCTCAACACTTATCCGCAAAGCACGTCATAACGATGACCTAAAGGCTGTCGTACTGCGCATTGACAGCGGCGGCGGCAGCGCATTTGCCTCTGAGCTTATTCGGCAAGAAATCATAGCCACGCGCGCCGCCGGCAAACCGGTGGTAGTATCAATGGGTAGCGTGGCGGCGTCTGGCGGTTATTGGATAGCCACCGCAGCTGATCAAATTTTTGCGACAACCACAACCATCACAGGCTCTATTGGTGTATTTAGTATTGTCCCAACGTTTGAGCACACACTCGATAAAGTCGGCATCACCTCCGACGGTATTGCCACCAGTGAGCTTGCAGGCTTATTTCAATTAGGCCGCCCAATGACCGACGAAGCAAAGCACGTATTTCAACTAGGGGTTGAATCGGTTTATCGAAAATTTTTAACCCTCACGGCCGAGGCCAGAAAGAGCAGCCTAGAAGACATTCAAAAAGTTGCCGAGGGTCGAGTTTGGCTAGGTCAAAAAGCGCAAGCATTAAATCTAGTTGATCAAACCGGTTATTTAAATGATGCCATCGCACAAGCAGCTCAATTAGCAGGCTTAACAACACCTCACGTTAAACTCATCGAGCGCACACTTTCACCGGCAGAGCAAATTATGAAGCGCCTAATGCTGAGCACCCACATGCAAAGTATTAGCGCGAGCTTAGGGCAAAAAAGCCCCAGCCAAGCATTACTCCACAGTGCGCAATCAACCTTTGATAACCAGGCATTAACGGCGCTTATTGCACAACAGCTCAAAGTACAAACGAGCAACCCGCAAGCATCACCGGCAACCGTTGCGCTATGCGCACAATGCATTGCCTATTAACGCTATAAAGCCGTAGTGTTCACCACTATGTTACATTTGCGAACTACTTATAGGGACGGAGTAGAGTAAAGTCTTGTAGCTGGACAAAAGCGGCTTAGGGGCGAGGCAATAATAGTTTGTCCAATTAGACGTAGAGTTCTGTTTTCTCGGCAAGGCGCTCGAAGGGGCGCATGCCGGGGCATGTAACGCTTTGAGCAACGCATCGGGGCAGGAGCCCCTTATTAGACATTGCAGGAGCATAATGTCGAGGAGAGGAAGCAGAAAACAAGTATTATTGGATAATGTATTTTTTCCTCGTCCCTTAATTCAGCCGCTTTTTCTTTTATGCGCACCATTGAAAATGGATGATTATGATCAGTCACCAACGCGGGCTTTTAGCACTGTATAGCGCGACCGTTATCTTGGCCATTAATGGCGTATTATCGAAGTCCATTCCCCTCGATGCGATAACGATTACTTTTGCACGGTGCGCTATTGCATGTATTGCCTTGTGTATTATCTTGCAATTACAGCGCAGTCAAAATCTACTGACACTCAAAGCCCGAAAAAGCTATTTATTCGTTTTGTTAGTGGGGGCTTTAATGGCCTGCCATTGGAGTAGTTTTTTTCATGCAATGCAAATATCAACCGTCGCCATTGGTATTTTGGCGCATTATAGCTTTCCGGTGATCACCGTCATTGTCGAGCCTCTGCTCGATAAACAAAAACCTCAAAAAAATGATGTGCTCGCCGGTGTGGCTGTATTGATGGGCGTCGGCTTAATGGTGCCCTCGTGGGATCTCAATAGCCAAGCCTTTTTAGGTGTCGCCTTTGGCTTATTATCGGGCGTGACATGGGCGATACGTAATATTGTACAGCGACGCTGGCTGTCACAAGAGTCAAGTCAGAGCATAATGACCTATCAATTATTAGTCATTATGCTATTCACCGCTGCTTTTATTGATTACCCGAGTCTTATACTGGCCTCTAGCAACACTTGGTTGATGCTACTATTACTCGGCATAGTGAGCACCGCACTCGGTCATACACTATTTTCGATGAGTTTACGTGTCATGCAGGCAAAATCGGCCAGTCTCATTAGTTGTTTACAACCACCTATTGCCATTGGCTTAAGCTGGCTTATTTTGGCAGAACAGCCCACCGTGCAAACGCTGATTGGCGGCAGTATGATATTAAGCATTGCCCTTTACGAAGCGAGTAAAATCAAAGGCTAACCCCGTTATATTCAGCGATTAATTTGCGCCAAATCAAAAGGGACCACCAACACTGCACTATGATAATGATATTAACGCCGATAATGACACTAACATCGATAATAATACCAACACATATAATGACACGGCCATTGTCGATGCCAATACACTCTGTGCACTTTAAGTTTTTACACATTACATATTTTCACCGTACAGGCTATCGCGTTAAATCGACCCAATTCATCTATCATAAAAGAGACCCCCATGATTGAAAACCATAGTTTAGTTAACGAATTACCCGATCATAAAGAAACCATCCATACACTCAAAATGCACGACGCCCACTTTGCAAAAATATTTGACGAATACCACACAGTCGACAAAGCCATACATCGTATCGAGCAAGGTGTCGAAAACACCTCAGATGAGTATCTGGAGTCGCTTAAAGTCAAACGACTGCACGCCAAAGACACTCTGTTTGGCATGATTCAAAAATCAGAAACCGCTTAATCTCAAAATAGCGCCATTGATACTGGCATGACACGTAAATCGACACCCCTCCATGCTTAGCACCTACACTCTTACTAATAGGCAGCAGGAGACGGGGTTGAATCAGCTCATTGGAGCCTCTTTTTTCAATCGTTACGCTATCACAGATGCCTTTTAACGAACACTTTCAGTGATTTTTTTAAAATGTCATTTTTGAATAAGTTTTTTTGAGTGCAGCCCTTAAGTTAATCGCTAACACTTAAGGTTATGAACATAACAATGGAGTATAAAAGGGACAGGACCGCTTTGGATAAAGCAAACAGCACAGGGCACGTGCGGCATGAAGCCAATACAGGAGTCAGGAGCTTAACGGGAGCCGTAACCCAGAGGACGGATAAATTCAAAGCCCCTTTTAGCCTCGCTAAAAGGGGCTTTTTGCTGGTGTATTCACGCCCTGAGTATTGGACAATATCACCAATAGCCGTACAATACATACCGTCTATACTAACGGATTGATGTCATAAGGCGGGCTTTACAATGAGCTTTACAATTAATGAAAGTCATTATATTGGGCCAACAACCTCGCGTGCCCGTCAACCTATCATCATTGAGGGCGAGCAAGCGCACACGCTAGCGCCCAAACCCAACACACCAAACTCTGGCACCACAATCAAGGCGCACACTGTCGAGCCCCAGCCTCATACGCCTATTCGTACTATAGAAGCCACACCTGTTAAAGATGACGCGCAACTTTTAGATGCATCGCGTATCTATACACCTCATTCAGCACGCCCAGCCTTTACCAATAGCGCTTACAATAATGTACACGTTGCCAACACAGTGGGCTCAACCATCGACACTTTTGTATAACACAACAAAAATATCGCAGCTTACAGCCGTGCGAATACAGCTATACAGATACAGTACTATCAATAACAATGCCACACTTTGACCATTATTAATCTCAAGGAACTCTCCATGTTTAAACTCCCTAGCAAACATCAATTACTAGGCATAATTACCTCTGCAAGCTTTATTATACCCAATGTGAGTCACAGTGAGTCACTGGCCGAAATTTACCAACTCGCCCTTAAAAATGATGCACAGTTTAAAGTCGCTCAGGCCAGCTTAAACTCGGGCAAACTCAGCAAAAACATTGGGTTGTCCGGCTTGCTCCCGCAAATTAATGCCGAAGCCAGCTATAGCGAATTTAACGGTGATGGCACGCAAAACAACAGCAACTCTTTTGACATTGAAACCGATACAACAACCTATGGTGTCACGCTTTCTCAGCCACTGTTTAATGCTGCCAGCTGGTATAGCTACAAGCAAAGCCAATCCAATGCCACCTTAAGCGAAGCAAACTTTGGCATTGAGCAGCAAAACCTTATTTTACGTACCGCAGAGGCTTACTTTGACAGCCTCAAGGCCGTCGACGATTTAGAAACCGCCGTCGCCGAAGAAGACGCGCTTTCGCACAGCCTTGAGCAAACCAAGCAACGCTTTGAAGTAGGCCTGACCGCCATCACCGAAGTTCATGAAGCACAAGCCGAATTCGACTCAGCCAAAGCGAATAGACTGACGCTAGAGGGCGACCTGGTGATTGCCTTTGAAGCCTTAGAAGTATTAACCGGTAAAGCGCATAAAGAGGTTGCACCACTAAAAAATAACTTTCCTGTCACACCGCCTACCCCACTAGCAAGAACCGAGTGGGTCACCATGGCAAAAAACACAAACCTTGAGTTACATAGCGCAAAAATCCAGCTCACCGCAGCGCAAGCAAACTACAAAGTACAGCGCAGCGGCCACCTACCTACACTTAATGCCACCGTAGGCTACACCGATCGATCAAATGACGGCATTGCTGAGCAAAATATTAGCACCTCTGTTGGGACTAATGTTGCGCTAACACTGAGCTTACCTCTTTATAGCGGTAATCGCGTTTCGGCACAGCGCCAACAAGCGGCTTACCAGAAAGTGGCCGCCCAAGAAACCGTGAGCCAAATAGAGCGCAAAGTGACCCAAGACACGCGCTCGCTACACCAGCGTGTTAATACCGGCGTAGCCACTGTACAGGCGCGCCAACAAGCGATAATATCGAGTGAAAGCGCTCTAGAAGCCACCAAGGCAGGCTATGATGTGGGCACACGCAACCTTGTCAACGTGCTCGATGCCCAGCGCAAAGTATATGCCACAAAACGAGACTTTTTAGGGGCCCTTTACGATTACGTACTGTCTGGGCTGCGCCTAAAGCAAGCTGCCGGCACGCTGTCTGCAACCGACCTTATCCAGCTAGATCAATGGCTCAATAAAGAGCAATTGGTTGGCCTAACCGCTGAACAGCGAAGCTAATGTCGCGCATTTAAGGTATGCTTTGGCATGTACCACTCCCCTCTTGAGCCCATAGCTTTCTATAACATGGGCTCAAGAGGGTCAAACACTAAGGTAGCGCGCTAGCCAAAACTCAAACCGCACCCTACCTTTAAAGATAACGAGGCAAAAGCCATGTATCCAATAAAAACCACTGCCATTATCGCGCTGTCTGTCATAGCATCGAGCTTAAGCCTTAGCGTGCTGGCCGGCGAATATTATAAATGGGTAGATGAAAACGGAGTTTCGCACTTTTCTGAGCGGCCACCACAAACGGCTGAAGCGGCGTCGGTTCAAACGATTAAAATTAAAACCCAAGCAAAAGAAGCCCCGCAAGAAGACAGCAGCAACGATACTGCGCCTGAGCAATTGTCTGGGCCACTAAAAGTAGCGGCCGACCCTAATGCTAAGCACTTAGACCCCAAGCGCTGCAGTGCAGAGAGAGAACGCCTCAAAACCTTAAATTCTGGCTCACGCATTCGCATGCAAGATACACAAGGCGGGTTTTATTATCTCGAAAAAGCACAAATACTCAACGAAATTAAAAGCTCGCAACAAGCAATACGAGAAAGCTGCGAGTAGTAGCAATCGCAATGAATGATCGCAATATACCGTTGTCATAATATACCGCTATCATCAGATGCCACCATTGCAATGAGCGCCAGCGTTCACAACGAAACCGACCTGCTATAAACGGAAACGCCCAGCCAGCGGCTCAAGACTAAGACTAGTACTCTGGCAACTCAATACCCGACAACAACTCGTCAAGCTCTAGCTTGGAGCCGCAATTAAAGGCCTCATCGACTAATGTTTTGGTTAAATGGGGAGCAAAGCGCTCAATGAAATCGTACATAAAACCTCTTAAAAAAGTCCCCCGCCTAAAGGCTAAGCGCGTTGTACTCGCTTTAAATAAATGACTGGCATCTAAAGCGACCAGATCAGAGTCCAGCTCGGCATCAAAAGCTTGCTTAGCGACAATACCCACTCCTAAGCCTAAGCGCACATAGGTTTTAATGACATCAGCATCGGCAGCAGTAAAAACAACTTTGGGCGCTAAACCATGCTCCATAAAAGCCTCGTCGAGTTTAGAGCGGCCTGTAAACCCAAAAACATACGTAACCAAAGGGTGCTTGGCAACATCTTGAATGGTTAACTCACTCACTTGGCATAAGGGATGATTTTTAGGCACCAAAATACAGCGATTCCAGTTATAGCAAGGCAGCATAATTAAGTCGCTAAACAAGTCCATGGCCTCTGTGGCTATCGCAAAATCAACGGTCCCATCGGCCGCCATTTCAGAAATTTGCATCGGGGTGCCTTGATTTAATTGCAGCGACACATCAGGGTATTCGGCAATAAACTTAGCAATTACATTCGGCAAAACATAGCGCGCCTGGGTATGAGTTGTCGCTATTGATAAGGTCCCTTTACGCTCATCACTAAACTCTTGTGCCACTTGTTTAATGCTCTCAACTTTGCGAAGAATCTCCCCTGCCGTGCGTAAAATGGCTTCACCGGCGGGCGTAATACGCGTTAGATGCTTACCACTACGAGAAAAAACCTCAACACCCAGCTCATCTTCTAATAAACGAATCTGCTTACTAATACCCGGTTGCGAGGTATACAAACTTTGTGCAGTTGCTGACACGTTTAAATCGTGATGTGCCACTTCCCAGATATATCGTAGTTGTTGGAGTTTCATTTATGCCCTCCGATTGGCGGCAAAAGTAATTAAATTAACATCGCCCAAGCATATGCAACGGCTTGACCCACAAACACTGACAAACAGATAAACATTCATCAACCAAAGCTACTTATCAATAGACAAAATATGACATGTTACACACAAAAAAACGCCGTTAGAATCATCATAAAGTCTCATTAACCTTCAAGAAAAGCGCCCAACATACAATTAACGTACATGAAAAACGCATAAGAAGCATAAAAATATTCTATTCAAGAATAGATGGAAACCCAACAATTTGCCAACCCCTTTCTACTCTTTTGTCGCAAACCCTTTAACTTAAACACCTGCTATCTTTGTAGTAACTCTCTACAAACGTGTCAATATATGCCTTTCCAGCCTTTTACAGTTTTATTGATCACTACTCGATTTTTTATCGCGGCATCTGCTTGGATGTTAACGGGTTACGCGCTTGCGCAAAATGAGCAAGGCACGCCACCAGCAACACCCACCACCGCGCAGGATACCGCCACTGACACGGCAGCAGATACCCCAGACGCCCCCCCCGAAAACACTCAAGAAACAGCCGAAAAAAAAACAGAGGCAACCGATAGTACTCAGGCACCCGCTAAGCCCCTTGGGCCACCCAGCACTTATCGGTATACCCAAGCGAAGCAAAGTGCATTAATTGCGACAGAAATGCAGCCTAGTACCGCTGTGTGGCTCAACGCACTCGGCGAGACCTTTTTAGCCACTTGGTATCCTGAGCATAGCGGCTCCCCCAAAGGCGCTGCGTTAATTATCCCGAATCACAACACCAACCCCGGTGAGCAACAAACCATTGCCAATTTGCATCACTATTTAAGTGCTAATGGCTGGGCCACACTCGCCATTAGCCTGCCCGCGCAACATCGCATACTCCCTCCCGCTAGGCCCGCACCTTTACCTCTCCCGCAATCAACCCCAGCCACCGGCACTGATACAACTACAGAAACTACAGAAGAAATCACAGAACCCCCCGAAACAGAGACAGAAGATAGCGCACTGGCAGTGCCACCCACCCCCAACGAACAAGATACGGTATACCAAAACCCCGATAACACACCAGCCGGCTCCGAGAACGCCAATGCAGACACATCAATCGAAGACGCAACACCCGACGCACCGATCATAGCGCCCGTAGAGCCTCTCGCCTTAGCCCGTATTGGTGCTGGGATAAATTATTTGCAGGCACAATCACAATTCAATAATGTGATTATTGCCGAGGGCATCGGCGCAGCCCGCGCACTACGCTTTTTACAAGCGCTAGAGGCCGACGACTCGCTTATCGATGCAACCCCTGACGACATCGTCTTGCAACACCCTTTACGCGCATTCATTATTATTAATGCAGAGCACCACCTAACAGAAACTCCTGAGCTCGATATTCCTACTGCGCTAGCCGCACTGCCGGTCCCTTTGCTAGACATTCACACACAGCACTTTCACCAGCACTCAGTCAGGGCCGCGCAACAGCTCAATGCACGTAAAAAAGCACTGGCCAATAGCGAGGTGCCTGTTTATGTGACGCGCACAATTAATAGTGCAAGTGTCGACCAAAAAGGCGAGCATCGCCTAACACGTATTATCCGTGGTTTTTTATATCAACATGCTCAAGGCGAAAAAGATACTCGCTAAGCGCAGCAAACTCCCCCTGACTCAACTCACACTTTAGGCTACAATGCGCCCTTTTTTAAGCTGGTGAGAGTTATGAACCTAACATCCTTGACTGCAGTGTCTCCTATTGATGGCCGTTACGGCAGCAAAACCACAAGCCTACGTGGCATTTTTAGTGAATTTGGCCTTATTCGCGCCCGCGTTGAAGTCGAAGTGCGCTGGTTACAACAGTTAGCCGCTCACCCAGCTATTACCGAAGTCCCCGCATTAAGTACTGAAGCCTCCGCTTTGCTCGATAACATGATCGCTCACTTTAGTGAAGCCGACGCTGAAGCAATTAAAGCCGAAGAGCGCGTCACCAACCATGATGTTAAAGCCGTCGAATACTTTATTAAAAAGCGTATTGCCGATAACGCCGAGCTCAACGCTATCACTGAGTTTGTGCACTTTGCTTGTACCAGTGAAGACATCAATAACCTTTCGCACGCTTTAATGCTAAAAGCCGGCCGCGATGATGTGTTAATTCCTTTAATGCAAAAAATTGTTGATGCGATTGCCGACAGCGCGGCCAGTTATGCCACTGTGCCCATGCTAAGCCGCACCCACGGCCAAACCGCATCACCCAGCACCATGGGCAAAGAGTTTGCCAATGTTGCCATTCGCTTGCAGCGTCAAATCCAACAGATCAGCCAAGTGAATATGCTCGGTAAAATCAATGGTGCCGTGGGTAACTATAATGCCCACATGAGTGCGTATGCCGATATTGATTGGCAAGCCAATGCCGAAACCTTTGTGAGCTCACTAGGCCTAACCTTTAACCCTTACACCACACAGATTGAGCCACACGATTACATCGCCGAGCTCTTTGATGCTATTTCACGCTTTAACACCATTATGATCGATTTTAACCGTGATATTTGGGCCTATATTTCAATGGGCTTCTTTAAGCAAAAAACCATTGCCGGTGAAGTAGGTTCATCGACAATGCCGCACAAGGTTAACCCAATTGATTTTGAAAACTCAGAAGGCAACCTAGGTTTAGCCAACGCCATATTTGGCCACATGGGTGCCAAACTGCCTATTTCGCGCTGGCAGCGTGACCTTACCGACTCTACCGTATTGCGCAATATGGGCGTAGGCTTTGGCTACAGCACCATTGCGTATGAGTCTGCACTCAAAGGCATTGGCAAATTACAAATTAACGAAGAGCGCTTAGCACAAGACCTCAACAACGCCTGGGAAGTGCTCGCCGAGCCCATTCAAACCGTTATGCGCCGCTACGGCATCGAAAAGCCTTACGAAAAACTCAAAGCATTAACCCGCGGCAACACCATTGATCAAGCAACCATCAGCGCGTTTGTTGAGACGCTAGATATGCCCGCACAAGCCAAACAAGACCTACAAGCCTTAAGCCCTGCCACCTATATTGGTAATGCCGTCGCACAAACACACGACCTACCTAACCAGTTAGCAAAGCTTAAGTAACCACCACTTCTTAAGCGACAGGGCCTAGCTTGAACGCACAAACGCTAAGCGCCTTTTAAGCATTAGAGCCTTAATGCCCCGCATTAAGACTCTAATGCACGAAAAGCCCTTTGATTGTGATAAGGGCTTTTTTGATTCTTAAACATTATGGCTTGCAACATCGACTCCCATAAGCCCTGGGTCGTAGCGGCCGCGGCCTATCATTATGCAAAAAAACACGACCATAAAGCCACTCACCCACTTAGGTGACATGCCCGTACAAGACTTTTTACGTGACTACTGGCAACAAAAACCACTGTTTATCAAAAATGCACTCGCCCACTGGCAAGCTCCACTTGATGGTAATGAGCTAGCAGGCCTCGCCCTAGAAGAAAGCATTGAATCTCGACTCATTATTGAACAAACCGGCAAAAACCCATTAAAGAGTCAATGGCAGCTCGAGCACGGTCCTTTGGCCGAAGAGCGCTTTGCCACATTGCCGCCGAGTCACTTCACCTTACTCATTCAAGCCCTTGACCAAATTTGCCCAGAGATACACGATCTTCTCCAGCAATTTAAGTTTTTACCGCATTGGCGGGTCGATGACATTATGGCCAGTATTGCGCCAACCGGCGGTAGTGTGGGGCCGCATTTTGATTACTATGATGTGTTTTTATTGCAAGGTACGGGTAACCGGCACTGGCAGATAGGGCAAAAATGTAGCGAGCAATCGCCCCTATTGACCGACTGTCCATTAAAAATACTGACCGAATTTGATACGCAAACACAGTATTTAGCCCAACCTGGCGACTTACTTTATATACCGGCCAATATTGCACACTGGGGCATTGCCGCAACAGACGACTGCACCACCTACTCAATAGGCTTTAGAGCACCGAGCTATAGTGATATTTTATTAGACCTTAGCCAAGATATTGCTAGTGAGCTCAGCGCTGATATACGCTATCGCGACCCTGTCAATTTACAAGCAAATTTAGGTGGCGAAATCACACAGCAGGTCATTGCGCAAATTGCTGAGCGCTGCCGCAGCTACTTTACACCAGAGCGTGTAGGGCAGTGGCTAGGGTGCCACCTCACCGAAGAAAAGCGCTGCGCCCCCGATGTCACAACCGGTGAATTTAACGCCGACCACCTTGTGCTCGCCGCTAATGTCCGCGCGGCCTATACCGTGAACCCTGACACTCTAAAGCCTCAGAATACAAGCAGTTATTCGCGCCATAACAGCACGACTACAAACCCAGAAAACCCCACTAAAAACGCACAAGCGACTGTTTTCATTAATGGGCAAAGTTGGCAAACAAGTCTAACCTTAGCGTGTGCACTTTGTAACTATGCGGCCATCGAGCCTCAACATTATTCGGCGGATGATCATGCCGTCATAACCCAGTGGATTGACCATGGATACCTCAACCTGCCTTAACCCGCCGACCTTAACGCCTATTGTTAAGGTGCGCCAAGTGCGCTGGCCCGCAGACGCTTCGGCGCTCGAGTCTATTCGCGAACAAGTCTTTATTAAAGAGCAAAAGGTACCCCCACACCTAGAGTGGGACGGTCAAGAGCAAGACTCGCAACACTTTATCGCTTATTACAACGGCACACCTGTAGGGACTGCACGGCTTGTTAAACACTATAAGCTCACGCGCATGGCAGTACTCAAACACTACCGCAATCAAGGTATTGGCAATGCCCTAATGAAAGCTGTAAGCCGCTCAGCTATGCACGCTGGCATGAGCGAACTGACCGCTAATGCACAGCTCGATGCTCTTGGGTTTTATTTAAAACACAATTTCACCGTGACAGGCGATAGTTTTTACAGCGCAAACATCCTACACAAGCCTATCAGTAAACCTTTAGGTTTTGCTCCGTAAGCGCTGACCCAGCCAAACCTCATAGTCACAAAAAAGCGGATCGCCACTCAATGGACACACCAAACCATAAAGCAATAGCTCATCCGCGCTCCTGCGACAAACCTGACAAGCAAAAACCGCACAGTACTGGCGTCATAAGGTTTGATGCCCAGCCCTTTCAAGGTGACGTAATAATCATCTTGAGCATATTTAAGTCAAAAAGAGCGCTTAGAGCCTAATTTAAGCTCTTTTCTTGCCGTTAGGT
>CANLTI010000008.1 GCA_947494095.1 uncultured Pseudomonadales bacterium | reverse complement strand
CGCCCCTTCGAGCGCCTTGCCGAGAAAACAGAACTCTACGTCTAATTGGACAAACTATTATTGCCTCGCCCCTAATGAATCATTGGCTAGGCGCTATAAGCGAGACTAATAGAAGCGAGACTAATAGAAGCGAGACTAATAGAAGCGAGGCAAGAGCGTGACTTTATTGCATACATAAAAAAAGCGGCCTAAGCCGCTTTTTTTATTCACTCACTTTAACCGTTAGGGTAATTCTTCAAACTCTTCGCCTTCAACTTCAACCTTAGGCGGCATTAAGTCTTCGGGGGTGACTTTCAGGGCTAATAAAATAACTGATGCCACATAAATAGAGGAATAAGTACCCACGCCCACACCAATTAATAGCGCGGTTGCAAAGTTATGAATCATCTCACCGCCAACAAAAAACAATGCTAACAATACAACAACCGTCGTGCCCGATGTCATTAATGTACGGCCTAATGTTTGCGTTAATGAGTAGTTAATGATTTCTGGCACTGTCATATCACGTATTATGCGAAAGTTTTCGCGCACGCGGTCATACACCACAATGGTATCGTTAAGCGAATAACCAATAACCGCCAATACTGCCGCTAATACGGTTAAGTCAAAATCCAAGCCAAATAACGAAAATACACCTAATACAATAATCACATCGTGTACCAACGCAGCAACAGCCCCGACCGAAAACTTAAACTGAAAGCGCAATGCAACATAAACCATCACTACAGCCAAGGCAAATAACATTCCTAGACCGCCATCGTCGCGCAGTTCTTCACCAATTTGCGGCCCAATAAACGAAGCCTGCTTAATCGTAACATCGTACTCGCCACTATTAAGCACTTGGCTCACATCACCCGCTAAATTAGCTGCATCACCTTGAATACGCACCATAATATCGGTGTCTGCGCCATAGGCGACAACAACAGCACTAGGATAACCCGCTGCGACCAAGTCTGAGCGCACCTGCTCAATATTCGGTGGCGTTGCATACTCTAGCTCTATCGAGGTGCCGCCGGTAAAATCTAGCCCCAAATTAAGCCCTTTAACCGCTAAAGAGCCTATTGAAATAACCAGTAAGACAATTGATGTTATGGCCGCTGCTTTGGCATAACGCATAAAATTTAAAACTTTTAAATCACTCATTGTGTGACGTCCTAATAAAAGGTGTGTCGCCCGCTTTAGCCGGCGCACACTAGGTATTCATTAAAAATGGTTCAGTGAGAGTCATATCATCGGTCAATCACTTAACATTTAAGAAGTAATGTATATCGACCCGATTAAATCGATAACTTCTTAATTTCACGACCACCGTAGATTAAATTCATAACAGCGCGTGTCACAACAATTGCCGTAAACATGGAGGTTAAAATACCGATCGATAACGTTACGGCAAAGCCTTTAATTGGGCCAGAACCAATACCAAACAAAATTAACGCCACAATTAAGGTCGTAATATTCGCATCTAAAATAGTAGTAAAAGCGCGATCAAAACCCGTACTAATGGCACTTTGCACAGGCATGCCCGCCGCTATTTCTTCTTTAATTCGCGAAAAGATCAACACGTTGGCATCAACCGCCATACCTACAGTTAATACAATACCGGCAAGCCCAGGCAACGTGAGTGTCGCAAAGGGGCTCATAATTGCAGCCAGCAAGGCCACGTTAAATGCCAGTGCAATATTGGCAGCCACACCGCTAACACGGTAATAGGCCAACATAATCAAGACCACCAAAAACATCCCTAACTGGATAGACAAGATGCCTCGCTCAATGTTTTCGGCACCTAATGAGGGGCCAATGGTACGTTCTTCAACAAACACCATCGGTGCCGCTAACGCACCGGAGCGTAACAATAATGCTAATTCGCCGGCTTCATTTTCGCTTAAACCTGTCGTGCGAAACTCGCGGCCCAAAGCGCTTTGCACTGTTGCCAAGCTAATAATATTTTTAATGGCGACTTGCTCAACAATTTGCTCTTCAACACCCTCGGCATTTGTAATGGTGCGAGTACTGGGGCGGTATTCGATAAACAATACACCCAAGCGACGACCCACATTATTGCGTGTAGCCCGGTGCATGGCTGCGCCGCCATCGGCATCTAATGAAATATTCACTTGTGGCTGGCCGGTTTCTTGATCAAAACCGCGCGTTGCATTCGTCACGCTTTCGCCCGTAATCACGGGGCGACGCTCAAGGTATGAGCCACCTGTGCGCGCTTGCATATCTTCTTGGCGATGATTAAATTTTTGGCGCTGGCTAAAGCCGGCATCGGGCTTAGCTTCTAAGCGAAACTCGAGGTTGGCTGTTTTACCAATCACTTTTTTAGCGCGTGCGGTATCTTGTACACCCGGCAACTCGACAATAATACGGTTACGGCCCAAGCGCTGCACCAATGGCTCGGCTACACCTAGCTCGTTCACACGGTTGCGCAAAGTGCTCAGGTTTTGAATGACCGCCAAATCTTCGATTTCTTTAATCACATCTTCAGCTAAATTAGCGCGAACAACAAACTTACCGCCTTCTTCGCTCGATTTACGCTGCATACGTGGCAGCTCATCTTTTATTACAGTGGCTATTTGAGCTTGCGCCTCGGATGTTTCGGCTGTTACAACCAAAACGCCTTTTTCGATGGCCGTTTTGGTATTAAAAATGCGCGCTTTACGGATCGCTTTTTTGACGACCTCTTCACTGTCGTGTAACCGATCATTCACGACTTTAGGCGTATCCACCTCAAGCACAAAATGCACGCCACCGGCTAAATCGAGGCCCAAATTCATAGGCTTAGCGCCCAAGTCGGCTAGCCACTGCGGTGTATTTTGTGCACTATTTAAGGCCACAATATATAAATCGCCTTGGTTCGTGCCGCGGTTAATCGCCTCTTCAATGGTGCGCTGCGCACTCAGCTGATCACCAATGGCATTTAAACGAATTAGGGCTGAACCACCCTCTTCTAGTGCTGCGCTTTTATAGCCAATATTGGCACTGTCGAGTGCTGTTGTGATTTTGTTAAGGGCTTTTTCGTCGACCGTAAAGTCAGCAGAATAGCCACTCACTTGTACAGCGGGATCGGGTGCATAAAGGTTGGGCATTGCGTAAACAATCCCTAAGCCCAGTACGACCAATAAAAGCAGGTATTTCCATAAGGGGTAGCGGTTCATGAGTCTATCCAGTGGGTTAATTCTTATGTTTTAAGGCGCATGGCCACGATAATGTTAAAAGCGATTATAAAAGCGCCCAGCACTGAGAAAGACCCAAGCCTTTACACAGAATAACGACCTTCATAAAGAGCAAAAGCATTCTGACGCATGATTATAACGGTTTGACACGCAGTATGCTGTTAATGGGGTACAAAGTACTGAGTTCAAGGAAGCAAAAGCAAGAAGCCGCGACTTTAATGCCGCAGCCTATTAATTTAAAGCTGACTAAGCCTCTATGCTCGGCGAGGGAGAGTCGTTAAAAGCCGGTACCTCGCGGCCCTGCCGAGCATAAAACTCGGCGACAAATTCCTCGAGGCGGTCTTGCCCTATGGCCTCACGCAAATCACTCATCAATTTTTGATAAAAGCGTAAATTATGTACCGTATTGAGCTGAGCACCTAAGATTTCATTACACTTATCAAGGTGGTGCAAGTAACTGCGGCTGAAGTTTTTGCAGGTATAGCAATCGCACTGACTATCGAGTGGGCTAGTATCGTGGCGATGCTTAGCGTTGCGAATTTTGATCACGCCATCATGTGCAAACAAGTGGCCGTTGCGGGCATTGCGCGTTGGCATCACACAGTCAAACATATCAATACCGCGGCGCACCGCCTCTACGATGTCTTCGGGTTTGCCTACACCCATCAAGTAACGCGGCTTATCTTTTGGCATAACCGGTGTTAAATGGTGCAGTACTCGCATCATGTCTTCTTTGGGCTCGCCAACGCTTAGGCCGCCAATCGCAAAGCCATCAAAGTCGATATCGGCTAGGCCCTCGAGTGACTCTTTGCGCAAATGCTCGTACATGCCGCCTTGCACAATACCAAAGAGCGCGCTGGGGTTATCGCTGTGTGCATCTTTACTGCGCTTGGCCCAACGCAATGATAACTCCATCGAGTCGCGCGCTTCTTTTTCGCTGGCAGGGTACGGCGTACATTCGTCAAAAATCATGACGATATCACTGCCTAAATCACGCTGTACTTGCATGGCAATTTCGGGGTTTAACTCCACCTTGCTGCCATCAATAGGTGACTTAAAGACAACGCCTTCTTCGGTAATTTTACGCATAGCGCCCAGGCTAAACACCTGAAAGCCGCCCGAATCGGTAAGAATGGGTTTATCCCATTGCATAAAATCGTGTAGGTCGCCGTGGGCTTTAATGACTTCCGTGCCTGGGCGCAGCATTAAATGAAACGTATTACCCAATAAAATATGTGCACCCGTCGCTTCGATATCGGCTGGCGTCATCCCCTTAACGGTACCGTAAGTGCCTACCGGCATAAAGGCGGGGGTTTCTACAACACCACGTGGAAAGGTTAAACGGCCACGACGTGCGCGGGCATTTTTACTGGGCTCGGTACTGGTGTTATCTAACTCAAATTGCATAAAAGACATTACAAAGGCCCCTGGTCTTTGGCGTTGGGGTTTTTGGTGATCCACATGGCATCACCATAACTAAAAAAGCGGTACTCATTGGCAACCGCATGGCTATAGGCGTGTTTAACGTGCTCGTACCCCGCGAGTGCCGATATCAGCATTAACAGGGTCGATTGGGGTAAGTGGAAGTTGGTTAAGAGCGCATCGACCGCTTTAAACTCAAAACCTGGGTAAATAAATATTTGGGTATCGCCGGTATACGGCTTGATTTGCCCGCTTAACGAGGCGGTCTCTAAGCTGCGCACGCTGGTGGTACCTACCGCAATCACACGCTTGCCAGCGGCTTTTGCCGCCTTCACCGCTTCACAGGTCTCTTCAGTCACCACCATGTACTCTGCGTGCATGGTGTGCTCTTTGATGTTATCAACGCGCACAGGCTGAAACGTACCAGCCCCAACATGCAAAGTCACAAAGGCTATATTCACACCTTTCGCTTTAATCGCGGCCAACATGTCATCATCAAAATGCAATCCAGCGGTAGGCGCGGCGACAGCACCTTTGTGCTGGTTATAAACCGTTTGGTAGCGCTCTTTGTCGCTGTCATCATCAGCGCGGTCAATATACGGCGGCAAGGGCATATGACCGATGCGCTCTAAAACATCAATAGCTGGCTGCTCAGGCGGGAAGTCGATCACAAATAAATCGCCTTCACGACCCGCAACAGTAACAAGTACATCACCGTCTAAACGCAATTGTGTACCGGCTTTGGGTGATTTACTCGAGCGCAAGTGGGCATGCACGCGAGTATCGCTAATCACTCGCTCAACCAGCATTTCTATTTTACCACCCGTAAGCTTGGCACCAAATACGCGTGCAGGAATAACCCGCGTATTATTAAACACCATCAAATCGCCAGGCTCTAGCTGTGTTATTAAGTCAGGAAACTGCTGATCGCTCAGCTCACCTAAAGCACCATCAAGGCACAATAAGCGGCTACCGGTACGCTTTTGGGCGGGTGCCTTGGCAATCAAATGTGGCGGGAGATCATAATCAAAATCGGATAATTGCATAACTCAACATCAAAGTAATATCGTCACGCCCCAAAAATAGAGCAATGTACGAATAAAAGCGCGCAGATTAGCGTAAAACGCAAGCTGTAGCCAGCGGCGGTGCTCTGGTATAGTTCGCGCTTCACACCAAAACACCGTAAAGACTAGAGCGCAACAACGATCAAGGCGCTTTCATGAGCCCTCAAAAGCGGCAGCAGATCACGAGGCGCGGCGGCAATACCCAAAATACCCAAATAAAGGCTCAACAGTGGATAACCGTTTTTTAATTATTGCGCGCGTAGGCGACCAATCACATCACGCTAAATGGCTCGAAAGCGGACACCCCCATTTTGATACTTTTTTAAGTTACAGTGGTGACACGCCCAACACCTACCAAAACGCATGTACTTTTTACGATCAACAAAAAGGCGAACGCTGGCGTGTGATAGGAAAGATAGTCGAGCAGTACTGGGAGCTTATCAGTACTTATGAGGCTATTTGGTTTGCTGATGAGGCAGTACTCACAACCGCAGCCAACGTCAATAGATTGTTTTCGCTGTTTAATGGCCACCAATTAGCACTGGCCCACCCAGCCTTTACACTCACCTCGCGCCCTCATAATGCAATATTTTTGCACCATCGCCGCATGCTAATGCGCTTCACTAACGAGATAGAAACAACAGCGCCCATAATGAGTAATACAACCCTTGCGCTCATTCATCCAACACTGGCCACCGCAGACAATACACCTTGTTTAGGCAAACAATGGGCGGCACTACTCGATGACCCGCAGCACAGCACAATCGCCATTATTGATGCCGCACCGGTTACTCTTGCCCAGCCTATTACACCCAATAAGACTGGTGCCACTGCGAATACAAGCGGTGCCAGCTCGACGCTCAAAATTTACAGCGCACTTAAAATCAGCGCTAGCCAAGGAAAAGCCCAAGCCTACCTACGCGCGCAGTGGCACAGGGTTATACTAGGCCTGCGCGCCAGACTCACACGGGACTAAATAGCCAATAAACAGTCACTAAACAATCACTAAACAGTCACAACACCGACAGTAGCATCCGCAATCACACAGTAGCGACCCAAAGCAACCCAAAGCAACCCAACAAAGCAATATGTGCGCAAGGTTGCGCAACGCCGATTTAATTAAGGTTTACCTATGTCTTTAAGCCACTCATACAATGCTAGCCTAGCCCGGCACCGCCAAGCGTTTGCCACATTAGAGACGCATGAAGATGCACTGATTACAGTCTTCGAGCAATGTCAAAAGGCCGTAAATACCGGCGGTAAGATTTTATTTTTTGGCAATGGCGGCAGTGCCGCAGACAGCCAGCATTTAGCGGCAGAATTCATGGTGCGCTACAAAGCCGAGCGCGCCCCCATTCGCGCCATTGCATTAACCACAGATACATCCATCCTAACCGCTCATAGTAATGATTACTCATTTGATTATGTATTTGAACGGCAAATTTTAGGTTTAGCAGACCCTGGGGATGTGGTGATTGGTTTAAGCACTTCCGGCAATAGCCCTAATGTTAATTTAGGCTTGCAAGCGGCCAATACAATAGGCGCATATTCAATCGTACTGACCGGCCGTGATGGCGGTAAAGCCAAGGACATTGCCAATTTAAGTATTATTATCGACTGCGATGAAACAGCCCGTATTCAGGAGGCGCATTTATTTATGGGTCACTGGCTTTGCGAAGCCTTTGATCAAGCGCTGTAGTCAAACACCGATCAACAGAACAGTATTTTTAGCCCGAGAAACTTCATGGATATTTCTGTATTTAACCGCTTTAACCACGCCCGCATTTTAGTTGTGGGTGACATTATGCTTGATCATTATATGCTCGGCGATGCGCAACGCATATCACCCGAGGCACCAGTACCTATTATTAAAATCAATCATCAAGACAATAAGCTCGGCGGTGCCGCGAATGTCGCACGTAACATTCGCTATCTTGATGCGCACGTAGGTTTATTGGGCGTTATAGGTAATGATGAGAATGGCGAGCGCGTTACACAACAATTAGCCGAGGAAGGCATTACGGCACACCTCATACACTGCAACAAACCCACGATTACAAAATTGCGTGTTATTAGTCGCAATCAACAAGTGGTGCGTTTAGATTTTGAAACCCCCTTTGAGCACAGCGATACCAACAACCTACAGCAACAGCTCGAAGCCTTGCTACCGCAGTATGATCTAGTCGTTTTTTCTGATTACAATAAAGGGACCTTAAGAGATATATCGCAATTAATTCAGTGCGCCAAACAAGCCGGTAAAACGGTATTAATTGATCCTAAGCAGCTCGATTTTAGCTTGTACAGCGGCGCCGATCTTATTACGCCCAATTTAAGTGAGTTTTTATTAGCCGGTGGCGATAACGCCAATGAAGGCACCATTGCCAGCAGTGCCCGCACGCTGCTCAATCACTGCAATATTGAGCGCATGCTACTCACACGTAGCGAGCAAGGGATGTCAGTGATTACACCCAACCATAAAACAGACTTTCCCGCTAAGGTCCGCGAGGTGAGTGATGTAACCGGCGCTGGGGATACCGTCATTGCCACCATGGCGGTTATGTTAGCGCTAGGGCAAAGCGATGAAACTGCTGCCGAGGTAGCCAATTTAGCCGCCGGTATTGTGGTCACTAAGCTCGGTGCCGAGATCGTGACGCCCGAAGAGCTTGCCGCTGCGGTAAATGAGCAATTGTTACAACAAGGCCAGCACTATCAATGCCCAGAAGATCAGGTGCTGCGACATATTGCACTGGCCCGCCGCGCCGGCGAAAAACTCGTCTTCACCAATGGCTGTTTTGATATTTTACATGCTGGGCATATTAGCTATTTAGAAAAGGCCAAATCGTTGGGGCAACGCTTAATTATTGGGTTAAATACCGATGCGAGTATTCAACGCTTAAAAGGACCTCATCGCCCTATCAATACACTAGAGCATCGCGTTACGTTATTAACCGCTTTAAAAGCCGTTGACTGGGTGATACCTTTTAACGAGGACACGCCGCTGAATTTAATTAACGCTATTAAACCCGATGTGTTAGTCAAAGGCGGCGACTATAGTATTGAGACCATTGTAGGCGCCGACGAAATTTTGCAAAACGGTGGCGACGTTAAAATTATTGAATTTACCAATGATTGCTCAACAACCAAAACCATTGAAAAGATTCGCAATACCCGCGCGCAATAACAGAGCGCACAATACTGACACACAAAAAAGCCGCTTAAATAGCGGCTTTTTTGCTTCTAGGTAACGTGCATATTATTTATCTAGTACGGTGCGAATATAAACCGTAATATCTTTAGAGCATTGCTCACCACAGCTCTGAGGGTTACTCGGTGGCATCGCATCGCGATTATATTTAAACAGAGCATCACTATTATCAAGGCTATCATTATTGCGCTCAGAGTTTGACAGCGGAATAATACCGCGCCTGCGGCCATCCTCGTTGTGACAACCGGCGCAATATGTAGCGTACTGTTTTTTACCTGCCGCCGCCTGCACTTGCAACAGCTCTTGATCGGTTAATTGACTTTCTAAATTTTTAATGTGGCTAATAACATCTGCCACACATTGCCCAGTACACTTTTCGGCATAACCTTCAGGGTAGCCTTTCGGTCCATACGGCATTCCCAAGTCAACCATGCTAAATAGATTCACTTTAGAATAATAGTAAAAGGTCGATAGTGCGTAATCGTCATCGTTACGTACAGGGAATAAAACAACGTCTTCATCTCCGCCCAAACCATCATTGCCATGGCATTGTGCACAATGCAGTTCAAACTCCACCTTGCCAGTGGGTATGTCGCCAGCGCTTAAAGCGCCCTTTTGTTGTGCGGCAGCCGTGAGGCCTTCTTGCATATAAGAGGCGACATTCTTCGCACACTGATCAGCACAAGCCGATACATAACCATCGGGCATTAATTCATCAATTAAAGAAAACAAAGAATAGCTCTTGCCGTTATTTGTGTAGCTTGATTTAAGGGGAGTAATCGCTTTAGCACGGCTAGTACCCTGGCCAAATTGGCCATGACACTCAAGGCAATTTTGAAAGTATTGAATTTTACCGCGCGCGGGGTCGCCTGTTGAAGCATCAGCATTATTAGTAATTTTTAATTCACGTTCTACGCTAGTTTTACCGCCTTTATCATCAACAGCGGTCAGTTTTAATGTGTAATCGCCCGTGGGGATATCCTTGAGTTCAGCATGCCGTGTAGCAAACCATTCATAGGGTGTGTTTTTATCAGGCGTGCCTATATCGACATCATTAATACTAAAAATCACCTCTGCAATTTGACCGTCGCTATCACTCGCTTCAGCAATAACGTCAATATCAGTACCTGCTACAAGGACTAAATCACTGGCAGGGCTTAAAAACTCAACCACCGGAAAGTCATTAGGCTCCGAAACGGTCACACTCATTTGTGCTTCAGCTGTATCACCTCGATCATCTTCAACAACGACTTTTAACTCGTAAATACCCTCGGCTAAATCACTCAGTGCCGGCAATAAACGTGCAGGCCACTCAAAGGGAGCTTGTGTGATTTTGGCGACTTGCTGGCTATTGAGATACAATATAGCGCTTACAATATCACCGTCAGAATCAGCCGCGTTTATACTCACATCAAGGCTAGAGTTATGGGGTAACAATGCATCGGCCATGGGGCTAACAAAAGCCACCGTAGGCAATGCATTTAAGGCCGGCTCAACGGTTATGGTGCGTTCAATAACGGCACTTTCGCCCGCATCATCGGCGGCTTCAACTTTTAGCGTATGCTCACCAACGCCCAAGGCCTCGATAATAATGGCAGCCCAGCGATACGGGGGCACGTTTAATGTAGTTTGCTTTTGGTTATTAATGTAAAGCGTCACGCCCGACACATTATCTTCGCTATCGATGACATTCGCTTCAATCACCACAGCAGCAGCGCCCTCAACAACCGCATAGTTAGCCGCTGGACTCACCCAGCTCACAACAGGCGCCGTATTGCTAATCACCGAACTACTTTGAGCCATGCTACTCATCGTGGCACTGCTAATATGTACACTGCTATTACCGACACTGCTTACATCCACACTACTAGCAACACTACTCACCGGGGTACTGCTCACCGGGGTACTGCTCATCGGGGTACTACTCAACGGAGTACTACTCAACGGTATAGCACTTGAGGAGCTCGGCGCTGGATCGCTGCCTACGCAAGCGGCCAACAATACCGCTAACAGCGGTACAAATACTGCCAATTTAATATTCATAAGTCTAAACACTCAAAAGTCGTCATTAGAGAGTAGCCGCTTCATCATAAACGGGGCCTCGAAATACAGATGTGTACAATGCCAAGGCTCTATAAAAGCATCAAAAACAAGCGGTTAGCATAGGCTAAAACGACAAAATAATCGTCGCACGATTTAACACATCAAAACAATAAAATGTTACTTGGTACACATTTTTATGATTATATATGGGTAAAAATCCCAACATATAAACTGCAAAGTATTAGACTGCAACATATAGCTTGCATACGTATTAGGTACGCCCCTTTTTATGGCGTGCGCTTAATTGCCTTGAGCTGATCGTAAGCGGCCTTAACCATCAAAAACCGCTCAGCATCCCCGCCTTTGTCTGGGTGATGCTTGGCCGCCAGCTGGCGATACGCTTTTTGAATCACCGCCCAAGTCGCATCCGGCGCAACACCCAATACCGCATGAGCACTATCGGCCGCCATAAAGGCTTCATAACGCCGCCAAAAGCCCGCCAAAAGCCGATAGACCGAGCCTTGCGTAGCTTTTTCTAGCACACTAAGGTCTCCATAAAAATCAGCAATCGCCTGATCACCTAAAGGGGCAGCTATCGCCGCTGTTTGTAAGGGGGTTTTTACACAATACGCCACTGTTATTCGCATCAAACCAAACTCTAACCGGCACCCCTTCGTCTGCCAATATTGTCGGCTTTGATACAAGCCGCGCCGCGTTAAAAAATGCTTAGCAAATAAGGCTAAGCTCGCCGGCACAGCCTCTAAGCCCACCCAGCAGCCTTTTTGATCAAGCCACTGAATCAATGCGTACTCTTCAAATTCGGTACAATCACCCGGCAAGCCACTAGCTACGCGGTCGGCCAGCACAGCTTGCATGTGCTCTTGCAACAAAAGGGGAATCGAAGAGTGTTCGACAGTGTGCAGCCATTGTGTAAGGGGCATGGGCGTCCGTTAAAATTGATGAAGTTGAAAATGAAAGTTAAGAGTGCTAAATGGGAGGCTGCTGCGCTTTAATGAGGGCTTTAAGTTCTGCGAGCTCTAAGCGAATGGCCTGCAGTTGATTCACCTCTTCTTGGTGCAGTTCATCAACCTCACCTTTAGCTAATTTACCACGTTCCTCCTCCAAGACATTCACCACAATACCTATCACCATATTTAAAAAAGCAAAGGCCGTAAAAAAAATAAACGACAAATAAAACACCCAGCTAAACGGGTAGCTTACTTGCGTTTCATACATAACATCGGTCCAGTCTTCAAATGTCATCACCCTAAATAACGTAAGCATACTAATCGCGATATCGCCCCACAACTCTGGGTTTATTGTTGCAAAAAAGGTACTCCCTACAGCCGCATAAATATAAAAAATAATGAACATCAGTAACATGACATAACTTAACTGCGGCAACGCTTTAATCAATGAATTAAGTAACAGACGTAACTCAGGGATGATCGATATCATCCTGAGCACTCTAAATATGCGTATTAGCCGGCCCACAATAGCCAACTCACTATCATCAATAGGAATTAAACTTACAGCGACAATCGTCGCATCAAAAATATTCCAACCACTTTTAAAAAAGTCTTTTTTGGCTGGCTCACCCAAAAACCGTATCACCAACTCTACCAAAAATATTACCGTAATCAACCAGTCTAAAACAATCACCAATTGATTAACGAACGGGGGGATTGCGTAGGTTTTAACGCCAATCACCACGGCCGAAAACACAATAATACCAATCACAAACCATTCAAAAATCTTATTATGGCGAATACGAAAAAACAAATTATGGCTAGGATAGGACGTTACTTCAGTCATAAGGGGTACATCACATCAATCATCAGGTATAAAAAAGGCCGGTCAGCGCAAAGCTACCGGCCCAAGTTAACAGTCGTCAGTGTTATTCAAAGCGCCACGTCGTACCGACTTTTGAGTCTTCTAGAACAACGCTTTGAGCTTGCAATAAATCACGTATCTCATCCGAGCGCGCCCAGTTTTTATTTGCTCTGGCCTCTAAGCGCTCGGCAATGAGTGCGTCAATTTCATCGGCTGTAATCCCAGCACTAACACTGGATTTAAACCAATCTTCAGGGTCTTGCTGCAATAACCCCATTAAGTTACCTACCGCCAATAATTCGCCTTTGACCTGGGCCAAATCCTCATCACCTTCTTTATTGAGCTTTTTGGCAAGGTGATGCAATTCACTAATGGCTTGCGGACTATTCAAGTCATCCAGCAATGCTTTGTAAGCCGCGCTTTGACTAAGCTCAACACTGGACTCTTTAAGCCCTTCAACTTTACGCAAGGCGCCATAAATACCCTCTAAACTAGCGGCCGATTGATCAAGCAAATCAACCGAAAAATCAAGCTCGCTGCGATACTGCGCCGATAACAAGGCAAAGCGAATCACTTCACCTTTATAACTACCCAATAAATCACGCACTGTTTTAAAGTTGCCTAAGCTTTTAGACATCTTTTCGCCGCCAATATTAATGTAACCATTGTGCATCCAGTATTTTACATACTGCTCGCCACCATGAGCACATTCACTTTGAGCCACTTCATTTTCATGATGCGGAAAAATCAAATCACGGCCACCGCCGTGTACATCAATCGTATTGCCCAAATGCTTTTCGATCATCGCTGAACACTCGATGTGCCAGCCTGGGCGACCGCGTCCCCAGGGGCTATCCCACCCGGGCTCACTATCGCTTGAGGGCTTCCATAATACAAAATCACCCGCGTACTTTTTATAGCTAGCCACTTCTACACGCGCACCCTCGAGCATCGCATCAATGTTTTGATTGCTTAACTTACCGTAATCAGGCATTGATTTAACATCGAAAAGCACATGGCCTTCGGCTGGATAAGCGTGGTTTTTATCCACTAACTCAGCAATCATGGCAATCATATCGGGCACATGATGAGTGGCATAAGGCACGATGGTGGGCTGTAAATTATTGAGCGCTGCCATGTCTTTTTCAAACTCGCTGGCATAGCGCGCCGTTAGCTCGGCAATCGTTTCGCCACTTTGGCCTGCCGCTTTCATAATCTTATCGTCAATGTCGGTAATGTTACGCGCGTAGGTCACTTTAGGGTACTGGCTTTGCAGCACTCTAAATAATGTATCAAACACGACAACCGGCCGCGCATTGCCGATATGAACAAAATTGTAGACCGTTGGCCCACAGACATACATTTTTACATCATTAGCATCTATTGGGCTAAAGGCTTCTTTAGTGCGGGTTTGTGTGTTGTAAACCACTAAACTCATGGGAGCTCCCTTTATGTGTAATCGCTTGATTTAAAAAACCGTGGCACACGGCACAGTGTGACACTGACTTTTGAATGACCGTACTCAATCAACCCAAGTATCACGCAAGCCAATCGTGCGGTTAAACACTAGGGCTTGAGCTTCGCTATCACGACAAAAATAACCTTCGCGCTCAAACTGATAAGTGGTGCCTACTTCAGCGTTAAGCAAACCCTTTTCGCCCACGGCACAATCAACGACTGTTAAGCTGTGCGGGTTAATACTGTCTAAAAAGTTTTTATCGCCACTGTCAGGGGCCGCATCAGAAAAGAGCCTGTCATATAAACGCACCTCGAAGTTTGCGCAGTCGTGTGCAGCCACCCACTGAATAACGCCTTTGGCTTTAATGCCATCTTCTGGGTTTTTACCCACGGTACCTTCAATAATACGCGCCTCTACCGCAATAATATCGCCCTCATCATTTTTAATGGCTTTATCGGCTTCGATAATATAAGCACTACGCAAGCGGACACGTTTACCCAAAACTAAACGCTTATACTTTTTATTGGCCTCTTCGCGGAAGTCCTCTTGATCAATATACACTTCACGCCCAAACGGTAACTGGCGCGAAGGTAAGTCATCGTGATTAGGATGCCCTGGCGCTTCAAGTAACTCCGTTTTGTCATCGGGGTAATTGGTTAAAATAACTTTCAACGGTTTCAAAACACACATCGCACGGGGCGAGTTTTTATCTAAGTCATCACGGATGGCATGCTCAAGCATGGCAACATCGACAATACCATCACCTTTTGTGACGCCAATCATTTCGCAAAATTTACGCAAAGCGGCTGCGGTATAACCCCGGCGACGGTAACCGGCAATGGTTGGTAAGCGCGGATCATTCCAGCCATCCACAAAGCCTTCATCAACCAATTGCTTTAACTTGCGTTTACTGGTGACAGAATAGTTAAGGTTTAAACGACCAAACTCATACTGTTTTGGCTTATTAGGGACCGGCAAATGTTCAATAAACCATTCATACAGAGGGCGGTGATCAGCAAACTCTAATGTACAGATGGAATGTGTCACGCCTTCAATCGCATCTTCTTGCCCATGGGCGAAGTCGTAATTCGGGTAAATGCACCATTTATCACCCGTTTGATGATGCGATTGCTTGCGAATACGGTACATAATTGGGTCACGCAGATTGATATTACCACTACTCATATCAATCTTTGCGCGCAATACACAAGCACCTTCGTCAAAGTCGCCATTTTTCATCTGCTGAAATAACGCGAGGTTTTCATCGGCAGTGCGCTCGCGGTAAGGCGAATTTTTACCGGGCTCTTTTAAAGTACCGCGATAGGCGCGCGCTTCATCGGGTGATAAATCACAGACATAGGCATCACCTTGCTTAATGAGCTGGCAAGCCCAGTCAAAGAGCGTATCAAAGTAACTCGATGCATAGCGCACATCGCCCGCCCAGCGATAACCTAACCAGCTCACGTCTTCTTTGATCGCATCAATGTATTGCTGCTCTTCTTTGGCCGGGTTGGTATCATCAAAACGTAGGTTGCACTCGCCACCTAGCGCCTCGGCTAGGCCAAAATTCAAACAAATCGACTTTGCATGGCCTATATGTAAATAACCATTAGGCTCCGGTGGAAAGCGCGTCACAATTTTAACGTGCTTGCCGCTATCAAGGTCAGCTTGGAGTATTTGTTGTAAAAAATTCGTAGGTTTGGCCGCTTCAGTCATATCTCGCCTGTTTAAATGCGTAATAAATAGCCTGTAAGGTTCCGGTTTACAAGCAAAGCGCGTATTATAGCGACCCTTTTGACGTTAGCCAGCTAAATACTGCCTTAATCGGTAGCTAAACACGGCTGGTCATATTGCATTCTCGCGTACAGGAGCAAGAGATGATTACACTGCACACCAACTACGGTGATATAGAGCTTGAACTAGATTTTGATAAAGCCCCAAAATCGGCAGCCAACTTCAAGCAATATGCAGAAGACGGTTTTTACAACGGGACTATTTTTCACCGTATTATTAACAACTTCATGATTCAAGGCGGCGGTTTTACTGAGGACATGCAGCAAAAGACCACGCGTGGCACCATCGAAAACGAAGCCGACAACGGTCTCAAAAACAACAACGGCACCGTGGCTATGGCTCGCACCATGGACCCACACAGTGCCACAGCGCAGTTTTTTATCAACGTTGCCGATAACGACTTCTTAAACCATAGCGGCAAAAACTCGCAAGGCTGGGGTTATGCGGTATTTGGCAAGGTCACCAAAGGCATGGACATCGTAGAAAAACTCAAAACGGTCAAGACCGGTAGCACAGGCGGGCATCAAGATGTGCCAGTAGAAGCCGTTGTTATTGAGCGAGTTACCGTCGCATAAACATGGCTACTTACTTTATATCTGACTTACACTTAAGCCCAGAGCGCCCAGAAATCACCGCCGCTTTTGAACGTTTTTTAAACAATGAAGCGAAAGATGCTAAAAAACTCTACATCTTAGGTGACTTTTTTGATGCTTGGGTTGGTGATGACGACAACGATGCGTTTGCCAGCCAACTTAAAAACCTTCTTAGCAGCATTAGCCAGCGTGGCGTTGAAGTGTTTTTTATTCGCGGCAATCGCGACTTTATGATCGGCGAAGCCTTAGCTAATGCCTGTCGCTTTACCTTACTTGAAGATGAAACGGTCATTGAGCTTTACGGCAAACGTGTACTGGTCATGCACGGTGATACTTTATGTACTGCCGACGTGGAATATCAACAATTCCGTAAAATGGTGCGCAACCCCGTTTGGCAGCAACAAGTTTTAGCGCTGCCACTCAACCAGCGTCGCGCCATGGCCGCTGATTTACGCAGTAAAAGCCAATCGATGAACGCCATGAAGGCCGAAGATATTATGGATGTTACCTTGTCTGAGGTGTCGACCATCATGGATGAGTATCGCGTAAAAACATTAATACACGGCCATACACACCGACCGGCTCATCATCAATTTGAAGAAAAAGGCAAACCTCACAGCCGTTGGGTATTAGGGGATTGGCACAATAATACCCACTACCTGCGCGCCGATGAGAATGGCTTTGAACTTAAAGAGCTTACATTTACGCGATAAGCCAATTTATCGGTCAATGTAAACATAGAGTCTTTACCAAAAAACACTAAATAAAAAGGCACTCAATGAAAATTGAGTGCCTTTTTTGTTGCTACGATCATTAAATACCTTTACATGACCTTTTACATGACCACTTTAATCCGTGACGGTAACGGTATGAATTTTCATACCCTCATTGTGCCTTGGGTTATCGGCCAATGGCTCACTACGGTCAATACCTAGATTAATAAAATCAAAAATATTTTGATCGGCTAACTGTGATGGCGACACTTTTTGTAGTGCGGTAAAAATAGTCTCGACTCGCCCCGGAAACTCTTCATCCCAACTTTGCAGCATAGCCTTCACATTCTGACGCTGTAAGTTTTCTTGTGAGCCACATAAGTTACACGGAATAATGGGGTAGCCCTTGTGCATGGCATAGCGCTCAATATCCGATTCACGGCAGTAAGCCAAAGGCCTGATAATAATATTGCGCCCATCGTCTGCACGTAGTTTTGGCGGCATGGCCTTTAAGCGCCCACCGTGAAACAAGTTTAAAAACAATGTTTCAACGATGTCGTCTTTGTGGTGACCCAGCGCAATTTTAGTGGCGCCTATTTGCTCAGCAAAGCCGTATAGCGTGCCTCGCCTTAAGCGCGAGCATAGGCCGCATGTCGTTTTACCTTCGGGGATGACCGACTTCACGATACTATAAGTATCTTTTTCGACAATATGATACTCAATACCCAGCTTATCGAGGTATTCTGGCAAAATATGCGCTGGGAAACCTGGTTGTTTTTGATCCATATTAACCGCCACCACATCAAAATTTACTGGCGCAATTTTTTTAAGTATCAGTAAAATATCCAGCATAGCAAAGGAGTCTTTACCGCCAGAAAGGCAAGCCATCACACGATCACCCTCTTCGATCATATTAAAATCGGTAATCGCAGTACCCACCAACCGCCGTAGTTTTTTTTGCAGCTTTTTCATATCGAGCGGCGACTGTTGAGGTGGATCGATACGATGGTTTTCTCCATCTCCACTGGCACGCACATCGGCCGCATTATCGTAAGGGGGGGCAACAAATGACAAAACAACTCACTCCAAAAAAAACGCTATTGTACGATGATTAGCCCTAACTGCAATTACTCTAAGACCCATACTGTTCACAGCCACACAAATAGTTATCGCATGGGCATGAATGTTGCCAATACCTTTGTAGCACACAACAAAGCGGCAAAAAACAGTCGCGATTGATACGACTCGAGGTTATTCATGGGCTTAGCATCATCTTTATTACAATGGTTCCCAAACACCAGCATTAACGATAGCCCTATCTCTCAGGCATCGCTAAGCGCACAAAAATGGCAAGCACTTAACGAGGCCAAGCATCGCCGCACGCCTCTGATTTTATACACCACACCCGAGCATAACGGCCAAGGTTATCAAAGCCTTTTATTAAAAACTCACACCAAAAACAATACATGCAGCATTGATATGCCTCATCCCGCACTGCCAAGCGACCATTTGGCATTGCCTAAACGCGTTTATGCGGTGATTAAGTCTCCGGGAAGCTACAGGCATTGGGAGATTGAAGGCGAGCTAATTGAGCGAGCGCAAGCGAGTGATGGACCTTATTTTAAATTGAGCATTAACAACATGCAATTTTGCGATGATCGCCGCCGCCAAAAACGCTTTTGCTTTAAAGAAAACACGGCAGAAGTGTGCTGTACTCCGGCGATGGAGCCGCCTATTTACGGGGATCTCGATAATATTAGCTTAGGCGGCATATGCTTTAATGCACGCGGAAACTTACAGCAAAGCGATGCCTTTTATATGGCCCACCAGGGCCGTAAATCGTCTATCCCTGTTGCGATTCAACTCAATAGCGATGACAAACTGCGTGTTGAGCTGGAAGTGCTAGCCATGCAAGTGATCAAAAAGCCGTATTTACACACCCGAGTACGCGCCAAATTCAAGCAGCTCACCTCCAGCCAAGAACATATTTTAGCCGCGCTTACGCAAAAATCGACCGAGGCGGTGTAGACATTAACAACATCCCAATATTAAGGGTGCACAATATTACCGGGCGCGATATTAACGGGCACCCAATAAAAGCTGCGCAGCGGTTATTGCACCCAAGGCGCAGCGACTGTTAGGCTTAACATCCTTTTAGCAAAATGATTACACCTAGCATGGACAACCAAGCGTTACTGGATGCCGACCGCAACAGCCTGTGGCACCCATACAGCAACACCTCTAAAGATAATCCACTGTTCGCGGTAAGCTCAGCCAGTGGCTGTGAATTAACGCTAGCCGATGGCCGCACGTTAATTGATGGCATGGCCTCTTGGTGGAGCACCATTCACGGTTACAACCACCCCACCTTAAACCAAGCAATAACAACGCAACTCGAGTCGATGGCACATGTGATGTTTGGCGGGTTAACGCATGAGCCCGCTGTTACGCTAGCCCAAAGCCTTATCCGCTTGACACCCAAAGGGCTAAACCGCGTCTTTTTGGCCGATTCGGGATCGGTGAGTGTTGAAGTCGCCTTAAAAATGGCGCGGCAATATTGGCTCGCTAAAAAACAAAACAAAAAGCAAAAATTCTTAGCCTTTAATAACGCTTACCATGGGGATACGTTCGGCGCCATGAGTGTTTGCGACCCCGACAATGGCATGCACGCGCTTTTTGCCGCCCAATTGCCTGAACAATATTTTTGTGCAGCCCCCCTTCCGGCTTGGGGTGATACGTTTGACCCCGACAAACACTTAAATGACATCAAAAACACACTCAAAAAGCATCATAGCGCCATTGCGGCTGTTATTTTAGAGCCTATTGTGCAAGGTGCCGGCGGCATGCGTTTTTACAGCCCGCAAACGCTTCGCGGCATTAAGCAGCTGTGTATCGAATACAATGTTTTATTAATCGCCGACGAAATTGCAACGGGCTTTGGCCGTACAGGCAAATGGTTTGCCTGTGAACACGCTGGTATTACCCCTGATATTTTATGTCTTGGTAAAGCACTCACCGGCGGCTATATGACGCTCGCAGCCACTTTGTGTACCGATGATATTGCCCAGAGCATCAGCAATAGTGATTGCGGCGTATTAATGCACGGGCCAACTTTTATGGCGAACCCTTTAGCCTGCTCTGTAGCCAACGCCAGCATTGCACTCCTGGAGCAAAACCACTGGCCCCAACACGTCGCCGCTATTGAGCAACAACTGAGTCAAGCCTTAGCACCCGCTAAAGCAATAGAAGGCGTGAAAGATGTGCGCACGCTAGGCGCCATAGGGGTTATAGAGTTAGAGCAGCCTGTTGACATGCAGCGCATACAGCCCTTTATTGTGGATCAAGGTGTTTGGTTACGGCCTTTTGGTAAGCTGTTATATACCATGCCACCTTATTGCATAAAGACTCACGAATTAGCAACCATCACACAAGCAATGCTCAATACTTGCCAAGCCCACAGCGCCGGTCATCATAAGCAGTAATGGCAGTGGCAGTCGGTATAAGCACCTACACTTAATTAAACGGGTCCATACTTAATGAAACGGGTACACAGCGGTCACTGTGCGCCCGCCCTCGCTGTAGGTAAGGCTTTCACAAAACGTTTTTAACAGTGATAAACCGTGTCCATGGCTCTTATTATTATCTTGACCGGCTTGCCCACTTTCTTGCCCGCCTTGGCGAGTACCGCCTAAAGAGTCAATAGACGTATAATCAAAACCGTTGCCGCTATCACTAATCACAATTAACAGCTTATTCGGAATAGGCTCGGCCACAGGTTGCGCGCTTTGCTCGCTGCGAATATATGCCATTTTGACTTTGACAAAAGCATCGTGCTTTAAATCACTTAAGCGTTGCGCTCGCAAACGATAATACTCATCAAAGCCATCGGGCGATGACTTAAGCTTAGAGTGTAACTGTAAAACACCATGCTCTAGAGCATTAGAATAAAGCTCGCTAATAATGGTGAAAATTTTATCTTGATGTAACTCAATACCCTGAATGGTCCCTAAAAACTTTCCAACCTGCAAAACGATATCGCTGGCCCTTAAGTCTTCGGGCTCGAGCCGCATATCAAGCTCCCAAGAAAAACTCTTAGCGTTGCGATAATCAGCGCCAACATCAACGTGCAACCCTGTTTTACTGTCAACATGCTTGACCGGTGCTAGCGTTAATGCCAAAACAGATACATCATCGGCTTGCTCGCAACCTTGGGTAAATTGACGAACTTCAGCGACCAAATCATCAATCACTTGCGAGCTTTGCCGTGCAATTTCTTCGACGCGCTCAAGCCCCAGCTCATTCCCATGAATATCTTTTGCTTCGTTAATACCATCGGTATAAATATAAAGCTTGGCGTTAAGCGGTAATTCATACAGCTCTAGGCAGCGATCAAATTCGTCCTCTTCCATAATGCCTAAAGGCATATGCTGAGATACAATTTTAATTAATTTATCGTCGTCTGGGCAACAACACAGCATATCATTCATGCCTCCGGCCCAAACATGCAAGCGCCCCCCCAAAGGCTCCAAATACAATAAAGCGGCACAAAAAAACATACCATCAGGTAGCAAACGCCTTAACCGCGTATTCATTAACTGCACAATATGGCTCACGCTCTCTTGCTTAGCCGCACTATCATAAAAAATACTCGACACCGGCAAAGAACCTACCGCAGCTGACAGGCCATGTCCGGTAAAGTCACCCACTAATACATAAACGCCCCCTGCAGGTGACGGGGCCGTTAGGAGTAAATCGCCATTAAATAATGAAGCCGGAGAGGTATAGGAGTACACATTTTCGCAAGACGTTTCACTTAAACCTACATCATTGGCAAAAATATGCTCAACGATGCGATGCTCCCTATCCATCAGGCGCTGATGATATTCCAAGTCATCTTTAGCCGCTTTTAAGCTGTCATACATCGCTTGATTACGGCTATGCGCTTTAAGTTTAGACAATAAAATGCTTTCATTAATGGGCTTAGGCACAAAGTCATCGCCGCCGGCATCCAAGCACTGCACAAGAACATCCGCATTATCTAAGGCAGTCACAAAAATGACGGTCACAAAGTCTTTTGATTGCGCAGCTTTAGCCTTGATGACTTTTGTCGCCTCTATGCCATCCATCACCGGCATATTTACATCCATTAATATCAACTGAATATCAGTATCTTGACTGTAGGCGTCTATCGCCAGTTCGCCATTCTCGGCATCTATGCATTCATGACCTTCATCTTCTAAAATGAAATTCAGTAACTCACGGTTATAAGCATGGTCATCAACTATTAATATTTTCACACTCTAGATACCACCAACTACTCAATGACAAACCGCTGATCAAACCGAGATATCGTCAGTATTTTTCTGATTTGTTCATTAACAGAGACAATTTTTATACTGGCGCTAGTATCTTTAAAAAAACTTTTTACATTAAGCAGCATTCCAAGTGCCGAGCTATCCATATAACGCGTGTAGGTGAAATCAATATTGACATTTTTACATTGCTCCAAATCAATGCCTTCGTAGCAGCTTCTAAACTCTTCTACGCGCTTAAAGTCGAAGACATCATCTAAAACAATTGAGTAATCACCATTTTTGCCGTCTTCTACTAGCATATCAATCTCCACCGAATAACATTCACTAGAACAAAGCTATTGCAAAGCCCCTACCCACTCAACAGCCTCGAGAGGATATTTATCACTTAATTCACTAAGATTAGACAGGGTTAAGCGTGTGCGCCAATTTAGGCGTAAAAGAATATTGCAGGCAAAAAAATACCCTCTTAGTATCACTAAAGAGGGCATTGCGTAGCAAAGACTCACCCAAAATGATTGTATTGGGTCATCGTTTATGCGTTAAAAGCCGCTTGGCATCAATTACACTAAAGGCTTAATACCCACCGCATGCTTCACTTCAGCTAATAACTTGCGGCTATGAATACGGGCTTTTTCAGCACCTTGCTGTAACGCTTGCTCGATTTGAGCTGGGTTTGCCATTAGCGCTTCGTATTTATCTCTTGCTTCGGCGACTTGCTCATTGACTAGCGCGCCCAACTGTTTTTTAGCTTCGCCCCAAGCAATGCCTTCGGCAAACGCGGTGCGCATATCGTGTGTTTGTTGCTCGCTGGCAAATGCTTGCCAAATTTGAAACACCGTTGAGGTCTCTGGGTCTTTGGGCTCGCCAGGCTCAAGCAAGTTAGTTTTAATTTTATTGATACTTTTTTGTAGCTTTTTAGGCGGTAAAAATAAGGGAATAGTATTGCCGTAACTTTTGCTCATTTTACGACCATCTAAACCTTGTAAAACAGCCACTTTATCGTCAACAACTGCTTCAGGTAGGGTAAAAACCTCACCAAAATGATGATTAAAACGCTGTGCTATATCGCGCGCCATTTCAACATGCTGTATTTGATCTTTACCTACCGGTACTTTGTGTGCGCCAAACATTAAAATATCGGCCGCCATCAATACAGGGTAGCCATAAAGCCCCATGGTCACGCCAAAATCTGGGTCTTGTTTATCTTCAATATTTGCCGCAACGGCTGCTTTATACGCGTGCGCGCGGTTCATTAAGCCTTTAGCCGCCATGCAGTTAAGCACCCAGCATAGCTCTGAGATTTCGGGAACATCAGATTGTCGGTAAAAAACGGTTTTATCAACATCTAACCCTAAGGCCAGCCATGTCGCTGCGATCTCGCGGGTAGAGTCATTAATTTTTTGTGGCTCACTGCATTTGATCAGCGCGTGTAAGTCAGCTAAAAATAAAAAACTATCTTGCCCCGGGCGATGACTCGCCTCAATCGCCGGTCGAATAGCGCCCACATAATTGCCTAAATGCGGTGTACCGGTTGTGGTAATACCTGTTAAAACACGTTGATTCATAAAACTTACTCAACCAATTAATTATTTAAAAAAGCCGTTAGCAGCTTAGCCAAGGCTTCTGAATCTTTACTGCCTGCCAACTCACGAATAGAGTGCATAGCAAAAGTCGGCACACCGATATCCAATGTTTCTATGCCCGTTGCTGCAGCCGTGATTGGCCCAATCGTACTACCGCAACGCATATCAGCGCGAATCATAAAGCTTTGTAGCGGTACGCCTACTTGCTTGGCGAGCACCCTAACAAGCGAGGATAAATCGGATTGCGAGGCATAACTTTGGTTAACATCAAACTTTAATACTGGCCCGGCGTTGAGCTTTGGTCCGAGATTAGCATCATGCTTGGCAACAAAATTAGGGTGGATACCGTGCGCATTATCCACACTCATCATTAATGAATTCGCCTCGGCTTGATGCCGCTCGGTGCTATCGGTAATTAGGCGATCTAGCGTTGCCGTTAAAAAATTACCCGCCGCACCCGCGGTAGACCCACTCCCCACTTCTTCATGGTCATTGAGCACCACAAGGCTGGTACGGTCACTATTCGCGTTTAATAAGCTATGCACAGTTAAAAAGCAACTCAATAAATTATCTAAGCGTGCGCAAGCAATAAATTCATTGTTAATACCTAGCGTACTGCCCGCTTGCACATCATAAAAGCTCAAATCAAAGTCCATAATCTGCGCGGCATTGACGCCTTGCGCTTGCATATAGCCTTTAAGCCACGTTTTAAAATTTTCTGGCGCGCCCTCGCCTAACTGCCACACCAAAGGCGGCATTTGCTCGTGCGGGTTAATCGAGCGCGAGTCATTGGCTGTGCGATCTAAATGAATCGCTAAACTAGGAATCACAGCAATGGGGCGACGTATATCAATGACATGATGCTCAAGTTGTTGCTCGGCATTAATCACGCTCACACGCCCGGCAAGCGATAAATCACGATCAAACCACGGCGCTAATAAGGCGCCGCCATACACTGCGACACCCAATTGTTGATAGCCTTGCTTATTAATATCCGGGTCGGGCTTCACTTTTAAACAAGGGCTGTCGGTGTGCGCGCCTAAAATGCGCAAACCCGATTCACCTATCGGTTGTGAGCCCTGAACAAAAGCAATTAATGAGCTATCTCTGCGCACCACATAATATCGACCTTTGGGCTGTAATTGCCACGACTGTGTTTCTTTTAACTCAACAAAGCCACCAGCATCAAGCATTTTGCGTACATTAATCACAGCATGATACGGAGTGGGCGAGCGCGATATAAAATCCAGCATCTCATTATTAAAGCTTTCGGTTATTTTAGTATTCACTCAAGTAATCTCCTCGGTAAGTATTGTGTCACTCTTTAGTTAAAGGGCTCGCCAGTATTTAAGGCTAAAGACATCCATGCTAGAGGCATCAAATCATTATTCATCGACCTATGATGCAGCACTCGACTAAAGATCGTGATGCCTTAATTTTGATCGTAACTATTCAGCCAAACCAAAAACCCCCTCTTAACAGAGTGCTGATGGGTTATTTGCTGGGCATTTAAGCGCCGGGCCTTGCAGGGAAAGCAAGGGTTAGACAGTGCAGGAGCACAAAGTCGCAGATGGCTTGAGCGGCCCAGCAAATGATTCATTAGCGCCCGATTTCCGCACCTCTGAATAGTTACTTTTGATCTAACTAAAGCTTAAAAATAGCAATATACAGCCTAATATTAATCGGTACACCACAAACGGCAGCATGCCTAAGCGGTTAATAAAAGCCAAAAAGTAATAAATACAGGCATAAGCACTCAGCCCTGATACTAAGGTCCCAATACCTAGCGCCTGCCAATCCACCGAGGGAGCCTCTAGTAGATCTAAACTCATTAAACCAGCACTCAGTACAATAATGGGGATAGACAACAAAAACGAAAAGCGCGCAGAGTCTTCACGTGAAAAACCCAACAACAATGCCGCAGTAATTGTAATACCGCTGCGCGAGGTACCAGGAATTAATGCCAGCGCTTGTGCGCAGCCAATAATAATAGCCGCCTTAAGCGTGAATTGCGCCAGCGTTTTAGCGCCTTGATTTTTAACATCTGCAAACCACAACAACCCACCAAACACTAAGGTCGTGAGCGCAATCACTAAAGAAGAGCGCAAGTACACTTCAATCAAGTCTTTAAATAAGAGCCCCGCCAATCCAGCGGGTACTGTAGCGGCAATAATAAACCACGCTAAGCGAGTATTGTGATCACTTACGCGGCCTGAAAACTGCCCAAACCAAGCCGTTAAAAGCGCCGCAATATCACGTCTAAAATACACCACCACAGCAATCAGCGTGCCTAAATGCACCGCTACATCAAAGGCTAAACCCTGATCGGGCCAACCCAGTACTTGGCTGGGCAAAATTAAATGCGCCGAGCTCGAAATCGGCAAAAACTCTGTAATACCCTGTATCAACGCCAACAATAGGGTTTGTAATAAGTCCATAAATTATTCTACCTTGCTATCGCATATTATGATTAACAAACCCGTTTAGCTGGCACGTATTCGAGTGCGCTTATTCCAGGCAATAGAGTCTCGACAATAATATAAATCCACCTTTTGAGGCGATACATAATCACCTTTGCGCCACGCCGCCTGTGCCAAGCTCGCCACATAAGCTGCGCTCACCTCATCCTGAGTATCCTCTTCAGCCAAATGCACACCTAACACCTGTGCGGCACTTTTTGCATAATCAATGCTTTGCCATGCCTGTCCTGTCGCTAAGACGTGCGAAGCATCCACGGCAAGACGCTCTAATAATGCCTGTAACTCGCGCTCAAAACCCTCTCGCGTCCCCATTAATGCATTTTTTTCAATGCATGATTGACCCTCAAGACTATACGCCCCCCAGTAAACTTCATCCATACGGGCATCTACTAAGGGCAATACCAGCGCTGCCGCGCTCTCTTTTACCGGCACTGTCATCGCAGCTAAAGAATTGACCGCAATCACCGGTTTATCACTGGCATAGGCTAAGCCCTGAGCCACGCTTAACGCTATGCGCAAACCGGTAAATGAACCCGGCCCAATAGCACATGCAATAGCGTCAACATCGGCTAAAACACATTGATGCTCGGCCAACAACTGCTCGGTAAACGGTAACAAGTGCGTCGCATGCGCGCGCGGTTGGTCACTGACTAAAGTCTTAGTTTCATGATTCATACTTAATGAAACTGAGCATTTTTCACCACTCGCCTCAAAAGCAAGGATTGTAGACATTAAGCCCCCTTAATAGTAATACTTAAAACTGCGCTTGGTATAACAACACTTTATTTGCTGCTGAATATTAAAAGGCGGCATTGTACCTGCTAAAAATGACAGGCACAAAAAAGCCCGCCGTATGGCGGGCTTTGAATAACACTGATCAGAATTATTCTGCGCTTGAGGCTTCTACAGTTGTAGTTGCTTCAGTAGTTGCACTTACAGGTGCTACAACAGCTTTTGGTGGACGACCACGACGCTTAGTGGCTGAACCCGTAGCAGCAGGTTTAGCCACTGCCGCTTTGGCTGGGCGACCACGACGCTTAACCGGTGTTGCAGAGGCTACTTTAGTGGCAGGCTTAGGTCCGCGCTTTGCACCGGCTTTAGGACCAGGCTTTGACGCAGTTTTTGCCGCTGTTTTAGCAACAGGCTTAGCTTTTACAGCAGGCTTAACCTTTGCACCAGCCGCTTTAGTCGCAGCAGCAATTTTTGCTTTTGCTTTTACGCTAGCCATTTTAACTTTTTTAGCATTGGCAGCTGTACGTACAGCGTCCCACTTTTTAGTAAAGCTGGCAACAGCTTTCGCTAAATCCGCGTCAGCAGCAGCGGCTAGTTTCGCCTCTAATGCTTCTACGCGTGCATCTTCTGCCGCTTTAACTTCGTCAAGCTTCGCAATGCGCTTAGCAACGGTTAACTCTTGTTTCGCTGCAGCTAAGGTTGCACGCAACTCTTTTGCTGTCTCAGCGACGGGAGCAACTTTTGCTTTTGCATTAGCAGCAGTGCGTTTTGCCGCTGCTGTTTTAGTTTTTGCTGCTTTTTCTGCAGCCGCGCCAGCTTTAGCACGTAAGTCAGCAAGTTTTGCTGCTGTCTTTTCAATAGAAGCTTCAACTTTAACGATTGTTGCTTCTGCTTTTGCAATAACAGGATTCACTGTTGTTGCTACCGCTTTTGCCGGACGGCCGGCTTTTTTTACAGCCACTTTTTTAGGGGCTGTTTTAGTCGCTGATGCTTTAGCAGGACGACCACGTTTTTTTGCTACATTCGCCATTATTATTTCTCCTCTCTCGAAATAGGGTGTACCTCTTCGAAACCATAGCAGAAAATTTCAAACACAAGGCACACTGCGCGAATATTATTTTAAAAAATGAATATTTGCACGTCCTTTTTACTATTTAAGGGATTAATTATCGTTTTTTTAGTATTTATGAAGTTATTCGGCCATATTTATAGTCATTAAAAGATAAAACCATAATTGATTGCCCCAATATTTATTATTTCATAAGCCCTATCAAAAACCACCCATATAAAAAAAGCAGGCCTTAGCCTGCTTTTAAAAACCAATAAACCGCACTTGAATTACTTTAATGCAGCAATCACATTCGCTTTAATTTCATTTAATTCGCCAACACCTTCAATTTTGGTGTACGCCAATGCATCGCTTTTGAGCGCTTGGTAAAACGCGATTAAGGGTTCGGTTTGATCATGATAAACCGCCAAACGCTTGCGCACAGTTTCTTCAGTATCATCTTTGCGCTGCACGAGAGTATCGCCCGTTTCATCATCAACACCCTCCGTTTTGGGCGGATTATATTGGATATGATAAATACGACCTGACGCCTCATGCACACGACGGCCACTCAACCGAGAAACAATTTCTTCATCGGCCACATGAATCTCTAAGACATGATCAATCTCAACACCTGCCGATTGCAACGCCTCAGCTTGAGGAATTGTGCGTGGAAAACCGTCAAGCATAAAACCCTTTTTGCAATCATCTTGACAGATGCGTTCCTTAACAAGATTAATAATGAGGTCGTCAGAGACTAAGCCGCCGCCATCCATTACACCCTTAACCTCAAGACCTAATGGCGTGCCAGCTTTAATCGCTGCACGCAACATGTCGCCCGTTGAGATTTGAGGAATCGAAAACTCCTCCATAATAAACTTTGCCTGCGTACCTTTGCCTGCACCAGGTGCGCCCAATAAAATGATCCGCATGAGTATCTCCTCAAGTAAAACCCGCAATGGGTAAATATTCCCCTTAATTAGTATCAATATCACTAAGGGCTGTTAATGGCGCGTAAGATACACTCCGAGCAAAGGATTCTCAAGCAACACGCCACTTAGGCCTATGAAAGCGCCCCATAAACACAAGAGCTATATATTATCCGCTTTTACCTGTCGCCATAAATCATCCAACACTTTGGCTGAGGCTTGCGACAAGTCAATACCTTTTTGTTGTCCCAACGCCTGCACACTCTCAAGCCTTGCGCTAAATTTTTGATTCGCTGCACGTAATACGCCCTCAGGCTGCACCTTTAAATGCCTTGCCAAATTCACCACCGTAAACAATACGTCGCCCAACTCCTCTTCAATAGCACTTGTATCTTGCGCCGCCACCGCCTCTTTAAGCTCGGTAATTTCTTCGTCGACTTTATCAAAGACTGCCCATGCTGATGGCCAATCTAAATTGACTGACGCCGCGCGCTTTTGTAATTTTACCGCTCTAGTCATGGCGGGTAAACCGGCCGGAATATCATCCAACAAGCCCGGCTTTTTTTTATGCTTACGCTCTTGCGCTTTAATACTCTCCCATTGACCTTTAATGTCATCCTCGGTCAATGCTGTGGTATGTTTCGCCTTTAAATCACCCTGCGGGAATACATGTGGGTGCCGCCGGATTAACTTTGCCGTTAGCGTGTCAATAATATCCTCTAAGCCAAAGCTGCCTTCTTCCTCCGCTAATTGGTTATAGAAGATAATTTGAAACAATAAATCACCGAGCTCTTCCTTGACCTCTTCTTTAGTGCCGCACTCAATCGCATCAACTACCTCATAGGCCTCTTCTATTGTAGAGGCCGTTATCGAACGAAAATCCTGCTGAATGTCCCACGGGCACCCTGTTTCTTTATCGCGCAATCGCCGCATCAAATAGCGTAAATCCTCTAACGAATATGCCGAATTCATAAAATAGCTCCCATTAACATCAATAAAAAAGCCCACAATGCTGCGGGCCTTAAAATACTTTCACTGTCATGCGCCTGCAATGCTCAGCCCATCTCGTCGCGCCCTTAGGATTGCTGGCGACGCACAGACGTGACATTAGGCATATGGCTTAACCTTGCCAACAAGCGGCTTAATAGCGTAAAGCTTGCAATATCGATCTTGAGCCGCATCTCTACAGTATTACGCTGTTTGTCCGAAAGCGTCTGCATTTCACTGACATTAATACGCTCACGATCCAGCAGCGAAGTAATATCACGCAACAAACCATGCCGATCGAAAGCTTCAACTAAAATTTCTACGGCATACATTTGCTCAGGTTTTTCGGCCCAATCTACCTCAATAATACGCTGAGGCTCTTCTTGATTATGCTGAAAAATATTGCTGCAATCTTGCCGGTGAATCGACACTCCACGCCCTTGTGTAATATAGCCCGATATACGGTCTCCGGGTATTGGCTTACAGCATTGCGCAATATAAGACAGTAAGTTTCCGACACCATTAATATAGACATCGCCACCATCAAAGGTATCTTCGCGCGTCGCCTTGCCGACCATAGGCGTAGCTAATTGCGAATGGTTTTCAGGGGCGAACAGTCTTTGCGCCGCCTGAATGACTCGATCCACCGTTAAATCACCCGTACCCACCGCTGCATACAGATCATCTAGCGTCTGTAAATTGAGTTTGCGAGCCAGCTTTTCGTAATCAATATTATCAACGGCTAAACGCAAAAATTCACGATCTAACGATGCGCGCCCATGATCAATATTCTGCTCGCGATCTTGTTCGCGAAACCATGCCTGCAAACGGCTACGAGCACGTGATGTTGTAATATAGCCCGATGAGTTATTAAGCCAATCGCGGCTCGGCGCTTCGCGATTACCTGTGAGTATTTCAACCTGATCAGCATTATTTAAAGCGCGATTAAGCGGGACTATACGACCGTTAATTTTTGCGCCTTTGCAGTGAATACCCACATCTGAATGAATACGAAAGGCAAAATCGAGTGGCGTTGCGTTTTCAGGTAGGTCAATAACATGCCCTTCGGGTGTAAATACATAAATGCGATCCTGCTCAATCCCCATCGGCAAACTATCATCAAGCCCGACACCGCCAACCTCATCATGCCAATCAAGGACTTCACGCAACCAAGCAATTTTTTGCTCATAACCGGCCGTGCCGTCGTCTTTATCCGAGTTTTTATAGCGCCAATGAGCGCACACACCAAACTCTGCTTCTTCATGCATTTTTTCGGTACGAATTTGTACCTCTAAAACTTGATTTGCTGGACCTTTAACGGCTGTATGCAAAGAGCGGTAACCATTTTCTTTAGGGTTGGCGATATAGTCATCAAATTCACTCGGAATATTATGCCAAAGCGAATGCACAATACCTAAAGCCCGGTAACAATCCTGTTCAGTATCAACCAGTATACGAACTGCTCGAATATCATACACCTCAGAAAAACCAATATCCTTGCGACGCATTTTTCGCCAGATACTGTAAATATGTTTTGCACGCCCATCCATATCGGCAATACGAATACCTTCAGACTCTAAAGCACGCTTTAAAATCACTAAAACGCTATCGATATAGGTTTGACGATCTAGGCGACGCTCATCGAGTAATTTGGCGATATATTTATAATCATAAGGCTGCAAATAGCGAAAAGAGACATCTTCGAGCTCCCATTTAATATGCCCAATACCTAAACGATGAGACAAAGGCGCGTAAATATCAGCGACTTCACGCGCAACACGCTGTCGCTTTTCAATGGGGGCCGTTTTGACCGCGCGAATGGCACTGGTCCGCTCAGCTAGTTTAATTAAAGCTACGCGTACATCATCAACCATAGCCACTAACATTTTGCGGACATTATCGGCGTGCTCTGTAGAGTTTTTGCCGAAGACTTTATCGCCACTTTTGTTGGACAAACTGCTAATAGCGGCCATTTTCCGAACGCCATCAATTAAACGGCTGACCACAGGGCCAAACGGCTGCACTATTGCATCAAGGCTAATTTTATTTTCACGGACACTGCGGTATAAAATAGCAGCGGCAAGCGTTTCATGATCGAGCTGCATTTCAGCTAAGATCTCTGCCATTTCTAAGCCAGCACTAAAAGCGCTATACCCTTCACCCCAGCCTGTGAGCTTATCACCGGGTTGGTTTTCTAGCTTTTGTGCCAACAAGCACGCGCCAAACACTACCTCGCGATAGCCAATATCCAGCTCAGCCAAGGCAACAATTCGGTCAACCCAAGCCTCAACGTCTAGTGAACCATCTTCTAGTGCGGGCCTATCTTCTCTCACTTGAACCATTGAAAACTCAAACCTAATAAACACGAATAAAAGACTAACCAAAGACCAGGTAGCGACCCATAGCACTTCGGCGCTGCTGCCCAATGGGCTTATAACTACAACCAACAAATAACATTAAGACGATTAAGCGATGCCTGTCTATTGCGCAGCGCTTACCGCGCCTAGCCTATTAAGCAATCACCTCGCCAATAACCTTCCCCTAAAAGGCCTATGTTAATAGAATTCACGCCTTACGCATACGTTAAAAAGCGTTAGCGCCGCCTCATTGGATGGCGCACGCAAATACTTAACAAATTTATTATGTAACTATTCAGGGATACCGACATTGAGCGCTAACGAATCATTTACTGGGCCGCTCAAGCCATCTGCGACTTTGTGCTCCTGCAAAGTCTACCCCCACGCATCCATGCTGGGGCTGGTCGCTATATAAGCGCTCCCGGCGCTTAAATACCCAGAAAATAATCCATCAACACCCTATCAGGTGAGGTTTGTCAGCTGAGCGCAATAGTTACTTTATTATATAATACGGCAATGCAATATTTTGACAGTCTCTCTGGTATTTTAGACAAACTATTATTGCCTCGCCCCTAATACACAGACCAGGCTGCGCGTTAAGAGCAACTTTGGTTTTGCCCCTTATGATGGAGCATTAAATAAGCCCGATGACAAATATCGATCACCACGGTCACAAATGATCGCTACAATCACCGCATCGCTCACGGTACGACTTAAATCAATAGCCGCAGCAACTGCGCCACCCGACGAAATACCACAAAATATTCCCTCATTGCGAGCTAAGTCTAACGCCGCGCGCTCAGCTCGCTGCTGGCCCATTGAGACAACGTGATCAATATTTTTATCATCAAAAATAGACGGCAAATACTCTTTTGGCCACTTTCGAATACCAGGAATAGCCGCACCTTCCTCGGGTTGCAGCCCAATAATTTGCACCGCGGGGTTTTGTTCCTTTAAATAACGAGAGGTTCCCACAATCGTACCCGTTGTGCCCATCGAGCTGACAAAATGAGTGACGGTGCCGTGAGTTTGCTGCCAAATTTCAGGCCCGGTGCCTTCATAGTGGGCCGTGGGGTTATCAGCATTCGCAAACTGATTGAGTACTTTACCTTCGCCGCGTGCCTGCATGGCCAAAGCCAAATCCCGGGCACCCTCTATGCCTTCTTCTTTGCTCACTAAAATTAGCTGCGCGCCATACGCTGCCATAGAGGCCTTACGTTCTTCGGTGCTATTAGCCGGCATGATAAGAATGATTTTATAGCCTTTGATTGCTGCAACCATCGCTAAAGCAATACCGGTATTGCCGCTGGTCGCTTCAATTAAGGTATCACCAGGGCGAATATCACCCCGAGCCTGTGCACGTGAAATCATAGAGTAAGCCGCACGATCTTTCACTGAGCCGGCAGGGTTATTGCCCTCTAATTTAACCAATATTGTATTACTTGGGTTAGGGTTAAGCCGCTGTAAGCGCACCAATGGCGTTTGGCCAATATATTGATCTATAATAGCAAACTCTACGGATGGCCTGTTCTCATCAATACGGTTCTCAGGTTGTGCTTTTTTTGTCTCGTCATTCATAAAAATTACCACACGGCTAATGAATGACTCAGGCAAAGCCACTCAATAAAAGAAATTATAAAAAGAAGGCCATATCCGTATCAAGAAGCGTCAATGGCGTCTTTTCTATTTAAGGCGCGCATTCTACAATGCGTAAAACGTTTAAGAAAGGAACACTCACTCGCGAACACAGCAACGCCACCTAAAAAACGGTAATGCGATAGAATAGCGGCTTAATGACAGCCAATACCTCATTATTTTGTAACTATTCAGGGGTACCTAAATTGGGCACTAATGAATCATTGACTGGGCCGCTCAAGCCATCCAGGGTCGCTGTATAAGCGCTCCCGGCGCTTAAATGCCCAGAAAATAATCCATCAACACCCTATCAGGTGAAGTTTGTCAGCTGAGCGCAATAGTTACATTATTTTAATACTAATCCTAATTGAACATTATGCCTTTTTAAGGAGCATGGAGTGACCTTGACCCAAACAACTAACTGGGATTCCCCTAAAAAGCAAATTTTACGGCTATTTATTAGCCCCATATTAATCACCTGTACGCTATGCATTGGCGTTTCAGCCCTTTTACATAATTCGTACGCGCAACATTTAACGCATGCCAGCAATCAATTTTTACTCAACTATTTTGAGCAGCTGCAACTAGAGCCTAGGCCCAATACAGCAACGTTTAAACTCAATACCCGCTCACAAGAAAATTTTCAATCTTATGCCAATATTATTTTGCACATGGGTTTATTCGACAGCATTAGCTTGCTAGATGAGCAAAAAAACCTCATTAGCCATGCCGGCTTACCTCAAGACATGCAGAGTTTTGCATGGGTAACTCGGCACAATCAGAAAAAAACTCAAAACAGTCATACTTACTCCGCGATCAAAATTGATGTCATCAATCATCAAAGTTATTGGCTGGTCACAAGTACCAACAACACCCCCAAAGCACTGCTTATATCGCAAACGCTTTTTTGGGGTCTTTTAATTGCTTCGCTGATGGGCCTTTTCATTACACAACTGGCATTGCGCAGCTACCACCAGTTAATGGACCCTATCAATACACTCGCAGCCGAGCTAAAAAGCGCTACCAACGGTAATTTCTTGCAAGAGCTCACACCCTCAAAGTCGTCACTATATGCCGATTTGATTCATCATTCGCAGCAACTACTGGACATAAATAAGGGCTTAAAAGAAGGCATACAAAGCTATACCGATCAAGCCACTAAAGAGCTTCGTGAATCACTAGAAACTGTTGAGATACAGAATATCGAACTGGATTTGGCGCGTAAAAATGCGCTCAAAATTTCTGAAAACAAATCTGAATTACTCGCCAATACAAGCCATGAAATTCGTACACCACTTAACGGGATTTTAGGCTTTACCCACTTACTACTCAAAACATCACTTAACGATCAGCAAAAAGATTACCTTGCAACTATTGAACAATCTGCTCAAGGACTGCTCACTGTCATTAATGATATTGTTGACTATTCACGCTTAGAATCAGACTCTATGTCTTTTGAATATAAGCCGGTTAATATTCGCAATCTGATTAGCGAAGTTTTGCAAATTTACGCCCCCAGCGCTAACGAGAGTCATTTAAAGCTCATACAACTCATTGACCCCCAGCTACCAACAACGTTACTTGGCGACCCGCTGCGCCTAAAGCAGGTCATCAATAACCTTATACAATGCGTCATTGCTTTAGCGCCTAATGGCAACCTTATTATAGAAAGCCGAGTCAAGCAAAAAAATGATAGTAAGTGGGTACTGCGCTTTATTATCAAAAACCCCACCACACCTATTTCACCGCAAAATAAACAACAATTGCAAACTGCCCTCAAGCTAAATAGCCATTTATCGATTGGTGATGCGCCGGGTATTGGATTGACAATCGCTAGAGCCTTAACAGAGCGTATGCAAGGCGCTATTGAAATCGAAGAAGGTGAAGAAATTTTGAGCTTTGTATTTACCGTAGAGCTCGGCGAAACAGAAAACAACTACGACCCTGCCCTACCTTTTAACAACCGCACTATAAAAGCACTTATCTGTGACAACAACCCTTGGAGCCGCCAAGAGATTACCGAGCAGCTCAATCAGTGGGATATTCCTAGTTTTTACTTAATGCCCAATGCCGCGCACAGCAGCCAAGCTCCTAAAGGTGATGTTTATACGCATTTGGTTGAGCGCAACAATATCAATCTGGCCATCATTGACTGCATTACAGATGGACGACGATTTAATATCGATACGCTGGCACAACACGTGACAGCGCTACTGGAAACACCCAGTTTACATATTGCGATTATTGCGCCGTCCAACATTCGCAGGCAGCTCGAAAAGCACAGCGACTGGAGCTCGATCCATTTTTTAACTCGCCCTCTTTTAAACAGCGCTTTAATTCAGTTAATGCAGCAAGTATCGGGGCTTCCTAGCGAACCTACCTCTCAAGCCGCAGCACAACCACTCACCATACTGATTGCTGATGACAACCCCGCTAACCGTAAATTAGTGTGTGCTTTTTTAGCCTCACCCAACCACACATTAATTACAGCCGAAAATGGACAGCAAGCTATTTATGAGTTTAAAACACATGCGCCCGATATTATTTTTATGGACGTACAAATGCCAAATATCGACGGCTTAGAGGCAACACGCACAATCCGCCAGCTCGAAGGAGCGGCTAAACGTACGCCCATTATCGCCCTAACAGCCAACGCCATGCCCGAACAGCGCAGCCGTATTCTAGTCGCAGGGATGGACGACTACCTCACTAAGCCTGTCAGTGACGATGATTTGTTTAACGCACTGAAACGCTGGGGGCAACATGTACACCACTGTCCCCCTATTAGCCCCCTGCAAACGTTAAATGCCGTTGCGCTAGAGGCTAGCGATTTTGAAACGACACACTCAAATACTGTGCATCGCAAACAGACACCCGAACATACACCTCAACATACATCGCAACATACATCGCAACATACATCGCAACACTCGACGGCAATCACGCAAGCAGTAGAAACTGTGAGTGACCGCACACCTGTAGCACCGATAAGCTCGGCAACAGACTCAGCGCCTCGCGCAAAGGTATTTAGCCTAAAAGAAAGCCTTGATCTAACTAAGAACAATTACCCGCTAGCACAAGACATGCTCACTATGCTGCTAGAAGAACTTCCTGCCACTCACAAAAAAATTCAGGCCGCCATGAATAGCGGCGACAGCGTGACGCTGTCAGAAGTGATTCATAAGTTGCGCGGAGGCAGCGCTTATACAGGGCTCATGGAGATCAGGCGCAGCTCTGCACTGGCCGATGATGCTTTACAATCGCTCAATACTGGCCTCACACATGAACAAAAAGCCGCTATTACTACGCTCATCACTGCAATACAAAAAGCTCTCGAATTTAAAGGCTCCGTTGATTTAAATTCGCTATTTGATGACGCGCCAGTATAAACAGCACTAAAACCATCCACATTTAGCATACACACAGGCCTTAAAAAGGTGTGGATAACTCAAGCTAGCCCTTGCTACACAAGGGCTGGCGAGACATGACGCTTTTTTGATCACTCTTTCTATTATTCGGCCTTACACCCACTTTTAACAGCCGCGAAAAAACACATAATAAATGCCAAATACGCGTAAGCTCTGCAACCAAGTCGCACTTTTTTACTCTATTCTTGACTAAAGCCCCGCAAACATAACAATTCACTGAAAACTAGCGGCCAATCTGGCATCATACGTAACATATATAAGGAGCCATCGCATGCTACAACCCCTAATCACTCAAACTCACTTCAAAAAACTTTTTTGGGCTATTGGCCTAAGCGCTAGCTGTGCTTTTTTACTTAGCTGTAAATCGGGCTATAATCGCCTCTATGAAGACAGCGATCCCGATGAGAACGCTCCGGTGTGTTCAGGTAACCCCAGCAACGGCAGCCTAAGTGATTCGGGCGTTAAAGTGTATGACTTAATCTCTGACCTTAGCTGTGAAAAAATAGAAGATTATGTGCTCTCGGGCCAAAGCGTTGGCTTTGGCAATGAAGCCGGTGACGACGATGAATACCGTAACTACGAAACCCTCGTGGAGCAACTCGCCAGCGATACCGGCAAAACAGTCGCCGTCGTCAGTATTGATTATGAGAAAACTGAGCTTTTCACCAGCGGTGAACTCGATGAAGCCAACGAAGTACTGATTAAACACCACGATAAAGGTGGTCTTGTGAGTATCAGCTGGACACCTCAAAACCCTTGGGTTGATACACAATCCGATAAGCTGTCTCCCATAGACGACTCAGACCTAGCCATTTTATATGGTGATGATGTGGACGACGAAGCCTATATCGCCTTTAATGATCGCTTAACACTGGTCATCGAGAAACTTAAAGCGCTAGAAGATAAAAATATTCCTGTACTCTTTTCTCCCTTCCCCGAAATGAACACCACAACCTATTGGTATGGTGCGCATGACGACAATACTGAAGTTAACTTTAAAGCACTCTGGAAGCATGTGTACACAACCGTCAATGCTGAAGTTGATAACGTACTGTGGGTTTATGCGCCACGCTCGGGCACCACATCCCAGCGCGTATCGGCTTTATGGGGCTACCCTGCCAACCTCGATATTATATCGGGCATTAGCTATAGCGATGAAGTCAATATCAGTGACTATGACAAATATCGCGACCAAGATAAGCCTATGGGTATGACCCGCTTAGCACCTGCAACCAGTGACGGCACCTTCGATAATAACAAATATGTGACCGAACTAACCGATCGCTACCCGTACATTGCCTATTGGATAGCAGAACACGATACCGATAATAGCGATGATGCAGGTACTGATAATATTCAGCGCTCTATTTACCGCAATACAGAGGCCAATGAGCTCATGAATGCCTCCGATGTCGCCTCTGCAGAGACCATTGTTGAGGAGCAATGGCTTAAAGAATAAACTCGATCAGCCCATACCATTTCATATAATCCCAGCGATACGCTGGGATTTTTACTTTTAAGCCGACAAAAAAATTAAACACTATGACTAACCGCGTGAATATTGCTCAGTACTTATCGCTAGATACCTCTATTAGCGATCACTTTTCATTTCAAGCTTTACCCGAGCTCGGCATTGAAGAGAATGTCATTTGCTTTTGGGAGGGCGAGCAAGTGAGCTTTACTCTTGCTGTTGATGAGCAACCGCCCTTTAAGACCCACGATGAGCATTGGGCGGTATTAGATAACTCACTAACCAGTGAGTTTGACCAAATAGAAACCATCGACAGCAACACCTACACTACCAGCAAAGATGTGCCTGTTAGCTATAAGGTCTATAACGCCGGCGAACCCGGTGATAGCTCTTTGCTTATTTATCATTTAATTAGCCACCCTAAAGCGTCTTACTGGGTCATTGGCTCTTTATTGTTTTGCAGTGAACCCGAATGCGTCAATGATATTATTATTGCGCTAATGGAAACAGCAAAGCTACGCTAGGCAGTAGGCTATCTGTGCAGCGCACATTGCATGTGCCACAAAAAAGGGCTTAAACCACTCGGTTTAAGCCCTTTTAGAATTATTGCGCTGTATTATTCGTGATTTAAAAAAGCATCAACGGTATTAATTTCCATGCGGTTCGTTTCGCCTTTCGGTGCGCCCGGCGCACTTTTAGCGACTACCACAAGGCTTTCGCCGGTTAATGCTTTGCTTTCAACTAAAGGCGTTAATGCATTTTTTATCACTGTATCACGCACAGCGCCTTCAATTAAGTAAGCCTCTACACCGTAACTTAACGATAACAAGCGCAAGGCTTCAGGCTTGTAGCAGGCGGCATACAAAGGTGCCGATGGGCGATGCGATGCAATTTGGCGCGCCGTAGAGCCCGTTGATGTAGGCACAACAATCGCATCAACATTGAGATCACGCGCAGATTTAGCCACTTGCTGGCAAATATATTCTTGCAAATCACCCTTATCGGCTTTGCTCTCTAAGTTAATGCCGTACGCGGTTTGCTCTTCTACGTGAGTGGCAATACGCGCCATAGTCTCAACGGCTTCAAAAGGATAATCACCATAAGCTGACTCGCCCGATAACATCAATGCATCCGTACCGTCGAGTACGGCGTTTGCCACATCAGAAATTTCGGCGCGGGTTGGGCGCGGGTTTTGAATCATGCTCTCGAGCATTTGCGTGGCAGTAATCACCGGTACGCGTGCTTCAATACATTTACGAATCATTGATTTTTGCACTAAAGGTACTTCTTCGCCCGGAATCTCAATACCCAGATCACCGCGTGCCACCATTACGCCATAAACCACCTCTAATATTTCATCGAGGTTTTCAACACCTTCACGGTTTTCAATTTTTGCAATGATTTTAATCGGTGATTTCTTCGCATCCAAAATATTCTGGACATCCAATACATCTTGCTTATTGCGCACAAAAGAGTGTGCAATAAAATCAACGCCGGCCTCTATGGCCATTTCAATAAAGGTTTTGTCACGCTCGGTGACCGATGGCAAACGGATAGCAACACCCGGAACATTAACGCTTTTTTTCTTTTTGATTTTACCGTTGTTCAGGGCCGTGGTGTACAGCGCCTCACTGTCTTTACTATCAACAACCAACTCAAGCAAGCCATCATCAATCAAGATATGCGCGCCAACAGGCACATCGGCCACAAAGCCCAAGTAATTAACCTGTACAGCCTCTTTGGTGGTGGCGACATCTAGGCCATCAGAGCGGAAGGTCACTTTTTGACCGGTTTTAATGCTTAAGTCTTCTTCAATCTTAAGGTTGGTGCGCATTTCTGGGCCTTTGGTATCCACCAATACCGCTAGCTGTTCGCTGACTGCGCGTACGTTTTCAATCACCTTACGGGTATCTTCTGGGGTTTGGTGCGCCGTATTCAGGCGAATCACATTCACCCCACGCTTGGCCAATTCACCAATAAATTTAACATCGCCTTTAAGGTCAGAAACCGTTGCAACAATCTTTGTCTTTTTAGTCATATTCCGCTCGCGCATTAGAGGGTGGATAATTGGCGCATATTGTACTCAATATTGCACTAAAATGCTGCTACAAAATCAGCGTGGCCTAAAAGGGAAAGCAACGAAAGGAATCCATCATAGACACTCAATATGACTCTCATCGAGAAACCCATGGCGAGCGCCTCGCATAGCCTTACCTTCAAGAGACCTAATATCTCCGTCACTTACTCCGAATAAATAACTCGCAGCCTTTGATCAGCTCACAGCACATCAATAGCTTCAATTAATTTTTGATGTATACCGCCAAAGCTGCCGTTACTCATGATCACAATATGTTCACCGGCTTGCGCTTTTTGGGTGAGGTGTGTGATTAAGGCCTGTAAACTGTCAAAGCAGTGATGCTGTGAGTACGCTGCCGTAATGAGCGTATTTAACGACCAACCTTGCTCTACCGGTTGATACCAGCACACTTGGCTAGCATCTTCACAAGCACTTAATAGCTGCTGCTTATGCACGCCTTGCTTCATAGTGTTAGAGCGAGGCTCTATGACGGCTGTAATTTTGGCATCACCCACTTGAGCACGCAAACCCTGCAACGTTGTTTTAATCGCTGTGGGGTGATGGGCAAAGTCGTCATAAATCTTAATACCTTTAACCCTCGCGAGTAGCTCCATACGACGCTTTACACTGTCAAAAGAGGCGAGCGCTTCACATGCAATAACTGGCTCAACACCCACATGGCGTGCAGCAGCCATTGCAGCCAATGCATTATTAACGCTGTGTAAACCGGTCAACCCCCACTTTACCGCCCCAACGTGCACGCCCTCAAAAAAAACATCAAAGCAGCTACCGTCAGCGGCAACATTGCGCGCCTGCCAATCGGCATCACAGGCTACCGCACTGTGCATATCACCATTAAAGGTATGCATTGGCGTGTATTGCCCCATGGCTAATACCCGCTTTAATGCAGCATTATCATTAGGTGCAACCAATAAACCCTGCTGCGGCACAGTGCGCACAACATGATGAAACTGCCGTTCAATAGCCGCTAAATCAGGAAAAATATCGGCATGGTCATACTCTAAATTGTTCATCACCAGTGTATGCGGCCGGTAATGTACAAATTTTGATCGCTTATCAAAAAAGGCGCTGTCGTATTCATCGGCCTCTATAACAAAAAAGTCAGAGTCACCTAAGCGCGCCGATACGCCAAAGTTTTTAGGCACCCCACCAATCAAAAAGCCCGGCGCCATATCGGCGCACTCCAACATGCAAGCGAGCATACTGGCGGTTGTTGTTTTACCGTGGGTGCCCGCTACCGCCATCACCCAGCGGCCTTGCAATACATGTTCGGCAAGCCACTGCGGGCCAGAGGTAAAAGGTAACATTCGGTTCAGCATCGCCTCTAATACTGGATTGCCCCGGCTAATAACATTGCCCACTACGATCATATCGGGTGCAGGGGTTAGCTGCTCCAGCCCCCAACCTTGCGTAATTTCGATCCCTGCAGCCTCTAGTTGCGTACTCATTGGTGGGTAAACATTCACATCCGAACCTGTGACGCGGTAACCTTGTGCCTTAGCAAGCTGGGCCAAACTGCCCATAAAGGTTCCACAAATACCCAATATATGAATGTGCTGCATACTTAGCTTCCTATGTGCCATGAGGTCATTAATAAAATGTATGATTGACATTATAAATGCCATGAAGATTAGCCGGCGAGCTTATCACAAAGCACATCATCGCTCTGTCAATAAAGTCTTAAGATCCGCCCGTGTAATGTATGAATGACCCGTGTAATGCATGAATAAAAGGTGCCACAAACGTGCTAAGCGGCGTCAACTCGTTTAAAATACACGCTATTTAATTTTAGAGCGTGCTTGGATCAGCCAAGCCAAACACTAAGGTTTACCATGACTGTTACTATCAAAACACCCGAAGAATTCCAAAAAATGCGCGTCGCAGGCCGCATGGCCGCCGAAGTACTCGAAATGATTGGCGAATATGTAAAGCCTGGCGTAACAACTGCGCACCTCGACAAAATTTGCCACGATTACATTACCCAGGTACAAAACGCAATTCCTGCCCCATTAAATTATAAGGGCTTCCCTAAGTCGATTTGTACTTCAGTCAACCACGTGGTGTGCCACGGTATTCCTAGCGAGAAAAAAACATTAAAGACAGGCGATATCATCAACATTGATGTCACGGTTATTTTTGATGGCTACCACGGCGATACCAGCAAAATGTTTTACATCGGTAAAGTACCGCCCTTTGCCGATCGTCTGTGTAAAATCACCCAAGAATGCCTATACATGGGTATAGAGATGGTTAAACCTGGTGTGCGTTTGGGCGATATTGGGCACGTCATTCAACAGCATGCCGAAAAAAATCACTTTAGTGTCGTCCGCGAATACTGCGGCCATGGCATTGGTAAAGTCTTCCATGAAGAACCCCAAGTGGTGCACTACGGTAAGCCCAATACCGGCTTCACTTTAAAAGAAGGTATGACTTTTACCATTGAGCCAATGATCAACGCCGGTAAAGCGGCGACCAAACTTAAAAAAGACCAGTGGACTGTAGAAACCAAAGATGGTCGTTTGTCGGCACAGTGGGAACACACCATGGGCATTACCGCGACAGGCGTCGAAGTTTTCACTACTCGCAAAGAAGAAAACCTGTAATTATGACTCACTCTGTGCCCATTTACGCCTGCCAACCTCTGTGCTTTAACCAGCGTTTATTTCGCAAAAACTTGATACATCAGCCTTTCATTAAAGTTTTTAAAGATGCTATTGCTGGCATTAACGAGCATTTAGATAATCGATTTTTAGAGGGCGAAGATGTGCGCAGCTTGATTGCCGAGCGCTCTAACGTGGTTGATATACTGCTGCATTACGCTTGGCATCAAAATACATTTGACGATGACATTAGCTTGATTGCTGTAGGCGGTTATGGCCGTGGCGAGCTGCATCCTAAATCAGATGTTGATATTCTTATTTTATTAGACGATAGCGCCGACACCAAATACTCCGAACAACTGCAAACCTTTATTACCCTGTGCTGGGATATTGGCCTCGATGTTGGCAGTAGTGTACGCACGCTCTCACAGTGTGTAGAGCTTGCTAAAAACGACATTACAGTGGCCACCAACCTGTTAGATTGCCGCCGCTTATGCGGTAGCGATGCGCTGCGCGACCAACTGCAAACTTTAACAAACGTGGATCATATTTGGCCTGCTAGCGCGTTTTATCACGCCAAACTACAAGAGCAAATAGACCGCCACAAAAAGCACAACGATAGCGAATACAACCTCGAGCCCAACCTAAAGAACTCACCCGGTGGCCTGCGCGACATACAAACTATTCATTGGGTTGCCAAGCGTTATTACGGTGTCAAAACGTTACAACAATTGCAAAATAAGAATTTTTTTACCGAGTACGAATACGGCGTACTCAATACCTGCGAAGCCACCCTATGGAAAATTCGCTACGCCCTGCACTATGTTGCAGGTCGCGCAGAAGAGCGCTTACTCTTTGAGTATCAACGCGAGCTTGCCGACTTGTTTGGCTACCAAGATAGCGATAAAGGCCTTGCTGTAGAGCAATTTATGCGCACCTATTACCGTGCCGTATTAGCCTTGCGCGAGCTCAATGATGTTTTATTGCAAAGTCTCAACGAAAAAATTCACGACCACCAAAATGCGCAAAAAATACAACCACTCAATGACAGCTTCCAATTGCGCGACGGCTACATTGAGGTTATACACAACAATGTCTTTAAAGCCTATCCGCCGGCTTTACTCGAAATTTTTGTACTATTAGGCAACAACCCTAGCATTAAAGGGGTGCGCACAAACACCATTCGCCTGCTCAATGAGAGTCGCTTTTTAATTGATGAAAGCTTTAGGCAAAACCCCATCAATAAACAGCTTTTTTTGCAACTGTTTAAAGTTGAACGCGGCTTAGTCACACAGCTAAAACGCATGAAACGCTACAATATCTTAGGGCGTTATTTACCGGCCTTTGGCAAAATCACCGGCCAAATGCAACATGATTTATTTCATCGCTATACCGTCGATGATCACACATTATTAGTGATTCAAAAAATGCGTAATTTTACGCTACCTAGCGCCGAGCAAGAATTCCCTATTGCCGCACACATATTAAAGCATCTCAATAAACCTGAAATCCTCTATTTATCGGGTTTATTTCACGATATAGGCAAAGGTCGCGGTGGCGATCACTCAATCTTAGGCGCGCAAGATGCTATCGAATTTGGTCAAAGCCATGACCTGAGCAGCAATGATACAAAACTGTTAGCTTGGCTGGTGCAAAGTCATTTATTGATGTCTTACGTCTCGCAAAAGCAAGACATCTCAGAGCCCGAAGTTATTCATGCCTTTGCCTTAAAGGTGGGCAACCAGCGCAATTTAGATTACTTATACGCCCTTACTGTCGCGGATATGAACGGTACCAACCCCGATATTTGGAATAGCTGGCGCGCCAGCCTCATGCACCAACTATATACCGAGACCAAACGCGCCTTGCGACGCGGCCTAGAAAACACACTCGATCAAGCCGAATACATAGAAGAAACCAAACAGCACGCATTAAATAAATTGCAAGACCGCAATGTTGATCTGCAAAAAGCGCAAGACCTATGGCAAGACATGGGCTTTGAATATTTTGTTCGCGAGGGGCATGTCGATATTGCTTGGCAAACCGAAGCGATTATTGAACACAATGCGCTATCTGATCACAACAAACCTTTAATACTTGTGCGCGATGACACCTCCTTGCAGTGGGGCGGCGCTACTCAAGTTTTTATCCGCATGCCCGACCAAGGCAATGTATTTTTAGCGGCGGCGACAGTCTTTGCACAACTGGGTTTAAATATTCATGATGCGCGCATTTACAACTCTGACAGCGGTCATACCATTGATACCTTTTATGTCTTAGACGAAAACGACCAACCCGTCGAAGAAGGCAGCACTAAAGAACAAAAGATCCTTGATGCACTACAAGAGGAGCTAAAGCATGTAATTCAAGGCGAGTACTCGGATGTCATTAAAAAACGCACCCCGCGCTTATTAAAACAATTTCCTATCCCTACTCGTACAAAAATGGACACCGCCGAAGGCGCTAATTACACAACACTAGAGGTCATTAGCCCCGATCGCCATAATTTACTGGCAACCATTGGCCAAGTATTTTTAGATCATGACATTTTAGTGTGTAACGCTAAAATTTCTACTCTGGGTGAGCGAGTCGAGGACATCTTTTTTATTACCGATGCCAATGGCGACACAATTAATAGCCAAACAACCGGTGATGTCTTGCAAAGAGCCATCTGCCAAGCCTTAGATCAAGAAGTTGAAGCCTCGCTCTAAATCATTACACAGCCACTATTGCAAATATAAAGACAACACTATGAACCCAGCGCTTGATGCCTTACAGCCTTACCCCTTCGAAAAACTTGCCGCATTAAAAGCAGGCATTACGCCACCGGCACACCTTGAGCATATTGCACTGAGCATTGGTGAGCCCAAACACACACCACCGGCTTTTGCGCTAGAGGCCTTAAGCAAAAACTTAAACGCCTTAACACAATACCCTCTCACCAAAGGTTTACCCGAGCTACGCAGTACCATTGCACAATGGGCAAACCAGCGTTTTCACTTAAAGCAAGCGCTTAATAGCGACACCCAAGTACTACCCGTTGCAGGCACCCGCGAGGCTTTATTTGCGTTTACCCAAGCCGTAATAGACCGCACACAAAAAGCACCTAAAGTGTTAATGCCCAACCCGTTTTATCAAATTTATGAAGGTGCCGCTATTTTAGCCGGTGCCGAGCCTGTGTTTTTAAATTGTACAGCGCAAAATGGCTTTTTACCTGACTTAGACAGCGTTAACCCCAGTACTTGGCAAGATTGCCAATTATTATTTTTATGTAGCCCAGGCAACCCAACAGGTGCCGTTATGAGTGAGGCTTATTTAACAAAAGCCTTAAACCTTGCAGAGCAATATGACTTTATTGTTGCCAGTGACGAGTGCTACAGCGAGCTGTACTTTGACGAAGAGCAGCCTCCCATAGGCTTATTGCAAGCTTGCATGAGTAGTGGCCGCCATAACTTTAAGCGCGCGGTGGTTTTTCATAGCCTGTCAAAGCGCTCTAACCTACCCGGTTTGCGTTCGGGTTTTGTCGCTGGTGATGCCGATATTTTAGCCGCCTTTTTAAAGTACCGTACTTATCACGGCTGCGCGCTACCGGTGCCCACGCAACTGGCCAGTATTGCCGCTTGGCAAGACGAAGGGCATGTAAAAGCGAATAGAGACTTATACCGTCAAAAATTCACCCAAGTGGCCAATATTTTAAACCCCGTTTTACCTATGAGTATTCCTAAGGCGAGCTTTTACTTATGGCCTAAAACTCCCATTAACGACGCCAATTTTGCGCAAGGCTTATTTGCCCAGCAAAACGTGACCGTATTGCCAGGGCAGTATTTAGCGCGCGCAAGTGCGACCGGCAACCCTGGTGAAAACCATATCCGTATGGCGCTAGTGGCACCCGTTGCGCAATGTATTGAAGCGGCTCAGCGTATTAAACGCTTTGTTGAATCGCTATAGACAGCTTAGCCATACGCTGTACCGGCATGCTGAGCGCTTGCTTTATGAGTCACGTGCGCACACAACAAACAACACATCACCAAAAACATTCTAACTTATGCTTCAGTGGTCTATGAATGGGCCATGAGTGGTGTGATTTTTATAAGGGGCGAGGCAATAAGAGTTTGTCCAATTAGGCGCAGGGCCCTGTTTTCTTAGCAAGGCGCTCGAAGAGGCGCATGCCGGGGCCTGTAACTCTTCGGGCAACGCAGCAGAGGAGACAGAGAACAAGTATTATTGGATAAAGTATTTCTTCCTCGCCCCTAACCCAGCTAAGTCTTTGGCTTTGTCACTATAAGTAATAACCCTAGACCTGCAATGATTGATACCGATTATGACGACACAAACACTCACCCCAAATTTAACCAAGGCCGAGCGCGTCGATTTAGTCTTTACAACGCTCAACAAACACTACCCCGAAACACCGACGCCTTTAACTCACAAAGATCCTTACACGTTATTGGTGGCCGTTTTATTATCGGCCCAATGCACCGATGAACGAGTAAACAAAATCACCCCACTGCTGTGGCAATTGGCTGATAACCCCTTTGATATGCAATATGTTCCTGTTGAAGATATTCAAGCGGTCATTCGGCCCTGCGGCTTGTCACCCCGTAAATCAAAGGCCATTAGCGTACTCTCACAGATGCTGGTCGAACAATATAACGGCCAAGTACCACAAAATTTTGACGCACTCGAAAAGTTGCCCGGTGTGGGTCATAAAACTGCCGGTGTCGTAATGGCGCAAGCTTTTGGTGTGCCGGCCTTTCCTGTCGATACTCACATCCACCGCTTAGCGCAACGCTGGGGCTTAACCAACGGCAAAAATGTCGTACAAACCGAAAAAGACTTAAAGCGCCTTTACCCAAAAGAGCAATGGAACAAACTGCATTTACAAATTATTTTTTATGGCCGCGAATTTTGCACCGCCCGCGGATGTGACGGTACTGTTTGCCCTTTATGTAAAGCCTGCTACCCCAACCGCAAGCGGGCAAAAATAGTTAAAAAGCCCTGATTACTAAGCCCTTAAGATCCTGAGCCCCTGCCCTTACGCCTACCCCTACCCCTACCCCTACGCCTACCCCTAAGCATAAAGGGTAGGCTTATCTTTAGTATATGCCAGCCACATAGCCAACACCGTGACACTCACCAAAATAGCTCCTAGCTATCACTCAAGTACCCTCACACATATCACCACCGCTTAACGCACACCGCGCTAATACTAAAAGCAACGCAAAAGCTTTACCGTTATAAAATTTAGCACTACCACCCAATCACAAGTAAAACATTTTAGCATCAACAAGATAAAACTCTCTATTTCAACTAGGCTAAGTTAAGGCATGCTAAATTAAAGGACGCTAGAGCCTAGGGCGCGAGGCAATAATCGTTTACCAATTAGGCATAGGTAGGGTTCTACTTTTCGGCAAGGCGCCAAAGGGGCGCATGCTGCGGCATGTAACGCTTTGAGCAATGTAGCAAAGCACAAGTATATTGAATAATGTATTTTTTTCACCGCTAAGTGCAACCCTTTAAACGAACAAATACAGCATTTTTAAAAAATTATAGAATATTCAGACATTGCTGAGGCAATAACATGAGCAACCGCAAAAAATTAATGCCCCAATATGGTATCTCTTTTGCCGTTTACAGTGGTGCACTTTTACTCTGCGGCTTATTGGTTTTTTATATCGATTATAACGCCAAAAAAACTATTTTAAGTACTGCCGAAACAAGCATAGAGCAAATCATTGAGCACTCTTCTGAGAAAATCAAAGAAAATATCGCCAGCTCTTACCATGCTATAAACTTTTTTTATGCGACACCGCCTATTGCCGGTATAGCTCGTGCGATGAACAATAATGGCGTCGACCCTCTAGACAACACACCGATAGAATCTTGGTACACACGCCTAGAGACCGTTTTAAAATCTTACCTCGAAAACAACCAACAAATTGACCAAGTGCGCTTTATTGCCTTTGATGAAAAGGGCTCTGAGCTCATTCGCGTTGAGCAAGTACAAGGTAATGTCCGCATTGTTAGCCGACAAAAAATGCAAGGTAAAGCGAACCGAGATTACTTTGCCTATGCCTTAAAGCTAAACCCTGGTGAAAATTATATTTCACCCATCAATCTAAACCGTGAATGGAACAAAATACAACACCCCTACAAGCCCACCTACCGCGTTGCTCGCGCTGTTTTTGATGAAAACAATAAACCTATGGGTTTTTTGATTATTAATATTAGTGTAGGAGCATTGCTCTTAGATTTACGTAATACTCTACTGCCAAATTATGAGTTTTTTTTACTCAACCCAAAAAACGGCTTTATTTTACACTCTCAACCCGATAAAGACTTTGGCTTTGAATTTTCTCAAGAAGATTCCTGGCCCCATCAAATGACACCCGTACCATCGCCCTACCCTCGCTTCAAAAGCGTACGCATGCCCAGTAACGATACACTCCTTTATCACGACCGTACGCTAGAGCTATCGGAGTATGTTGGCACCAACACCATTACACTGGTTGCAGGTATAACACAATCAACCTTTGCGCAAAAATTATACGAGCGAAGACTATCAACAACAGCCTTAATTATTGGGGTTTTTTTAGCATTTTTTACACTACTAATTTACTACCGACGACAAGTACATAAAAACTTTATTCATTTAAAAGAGCAGGCAGAATATCGAGCAATCATTAATGACTCGAGCGATGCTGTTATTAGCATGAATGCGCAAGGCCGTATTCACAGCTGGAACCGTGCAGCTGAAAATATCTTTGGCTACTCCGAAAACACCGCCAAAGGACAAAACATATTCACACTTTTGTTAAATGATGAGTCGGCGTTATTTTCTACAGAGTCGCTCGTCAAAATTTATCGTGGGCAACCTGTACCGGCCTTTGATGCACCATTGCACAATAGTTTGCGTAGCTCATTAACGGTATCTGTCACGCTATCACCCATTATTATGAGTGATAACGGCTCGGTCGAAGGTGTTGCAGCAATACTGCGTGATGTGACAGAGCAAAAAATCACCGAGCAGCAAATACTAGAAATGAATACATTCCTAGAGGCCGAGGTGGCACGCCGCACATTAGAGCTCGAGAAGGCAAAAGACAAAGCCTTAGCCCTCAGCCAATTAAAAAGTAATTTTATTGCTAATGTGAGCCACGAAATTCGCACACCCATGAACGGCGTCATTGGCATGTTGCATCTTATTGGGCGCGAGTCGCTCAGCGACTCTCAAAACCAATATTTAGAAATGGCCAATAGAAGCGCCACCGCCTTAACTAATCTGGTAAACGACATTTTAGACTTATCTAAAATAGAAGCCGGCAAACTTGTAGTCGAATCACACCCGCTTGACCTGTATCGGTTACTCGGTGAAACTTGTAGTTCATTAGCCGTTGCCGCAAAAGATAAAAATATCGATTTTATTGTCGACCTTGCAGGCATTGCTCATAATCAGTGCGAAGGTGATAGCCATCGTATTCGGCAAATACTGATTAACCTTGTAGGCAATGCCATTAAATTTACCCGCAAGGGGCATATTATTGTAAAGGCTAACACTCAACTCAATGATAATGACACCATTGATTTTGAGTGCTCGGTGATTGATACCGGCGTGGGTATTGAAGCCGATAACTTACCTAAATTATTTCACTCTTTTTCACAAGAAGACGACTCGACGGCTCGCTTTTTTGGCGGCACTGGGCTTGGGCTTGCGATTTCTAAAAATTTATCGAACATGATGGGTGGAGATATTGTAGTTAGCAGCACAAAAGATGTTGGCTCGACTTTTACCTTTTCTTTGTGCTTAAGCGCTGACACTTCTGTACAGCCTTTGTCACTTGAACAACCAGAATACAAAAAGATAAAATGTGTGATTGTACAAGACCATGAAACGATCCATACCGACGCGTTACAAGCCACGCTAAAAGTACTCAACCTAGAGTATTTTTGCATCAACGCCCAGGACCAGCAAGCGCTACAATTACTTTTTAAAACAGACCAATCAACCCTTGTTTTCTATGACCAAAGCATACCAAATATTACAACGGCAAACGCTACCGATCAAGCCGACAAAAATCATCACAATAATGGCAATAAAAAACTCGTCTTTATTAGACTTTGTGAAAATCTCAGCTCAAATATACCCGCCCAAGAGGGCGACATTAAACTCGGCAAACCTTTTACTCCGCGTGATGTATGCTGTGCCATCAACAATGCATTAATTGCCCTCGGCATCACCCGTGCCAGCGAGGTCCGCACCGAGCCTAATATATCCAGTTATGAAGATGAAATAAAAACACGCTTTGCTGGCTACCACATATTACTGGTTGACGATAACGAGATAAATTTAGAGGTCGGCAAAGGTATTTTAGAAGATTTAGGTTTAGCTGTAACTTTAGCCGATAACGGACAACGAGCGCTCGATGAGCTCACCACTAATCGCATGATTAAGCTGGTATTAATGGACTGCCAAATGCCCGATATGGATGGCTTTGAAACAACACACATTATTCGCAATGGTGGCGCGGGCAATCACTGCATTGAAATCCCCATACTCGCCATGACCGCTAATGCGATGTCGGGTTCCAAAGAAAGCTGCTTAGCGCAAGGCATGAACGACTATATTCCTAAACCGATTAACCCCGAGCAACTAACTGAAAAATTATTACTGTGGTTCCGCCCCATCGACAACGCCGAAAAAGCAACATCCATGAGCCAAAAATACAAGCTATTACCGCCTCTACGCACCAAAAAAGAAACCGATACACCAGAAGCACTCACCCCAATATGGTGTGAGCAAGAGTGCAACACACGTTTAAGAGGCCGCACCGATCGCATAATGAACCTAATGGATAGGTTTATACAGAATATCCCTGAGCGGCTAGCAAAATTAGAAATGGCCATAACACAAAGAGATACACAGCAAGTAAGCTTGCTTGCGCATGAAATTAAAGGTGTAGCAGGCAATTTAAGTGCACGCCTTATGGCGCAAATATGCACCGACTTAGAAGCGGCCTGCGAAGCAGATGATACAGACAGAATGGACGCTATTGCACCTTTATTAATGCCTTGCTACCAGTCTGTTAATGAGCATTTTTTGCAATACAAAAGTAAACATTCAAATGCTGCGCCATTAACAGCCGCCAAATAAAACAACTAATGACCTAACACTCTAATGACAGCCTTCGCTAGGCATAACATTACACTGTAATGTGAATGAATAGCTACAGCGCTTGCGAGCGATTGATCGTACAAGCCACAGATTTTACCTGTGGCTTGTATCGGTAGCTTTTATCAATACACAGTCGTAGTGCGCTCAATAAAAGCGATACCCATTATTGAATAACAATATAAAACGTGCCCATACCGCGCTGTACATGTAGTAGTACTTGTTTTTGACTACGCTGTAAAGCATCTTTAAAGTCTTGAATATTATGGGTGCGCATACGATTGGTCCCAATAATCACATCGCCTGGTCGCAACCCTGCGCGTGCCACTTTACTGTCGCGGGTTAATTGTTTAATGAGTATGCCGTAACCTTCTTTATCTTGCTCAAAGCTAGCGCCTTCTAATAATGGATGGAATTGTCCGTTAGCACCTGCCAATGGGTCGCCTACCCTCACCTTCACCGTTTGTTTTTTACCCTCGCGTATTAAAGTGATTTTAACTTTATCGCCGATACGGCGAATACCAATTTGATTACGCAGCTGGCTTGCGCTGGTTGTTTCTTTACCACCAACCGCAATCACAACATCACCAGGCAACAAACCGGCTTTATCCGCTTCTGAGTCATCACTGACATTCGTAATTAACACCCCTTGTTGCCCATTGGTTAAGTCAAAGGCTTTTTGTAGCTCTGGCGTAACATCTTGTATGCCAACGCCTATTTGACCTCTCTTAACTTCACCATGATGCAAAATTTGCTCAATACTCACGTTGGCCATATTCATAGGAATAGCAAAGCCGATGCCCACATTACCGCCACCTGGCGCTATAATGGCCGTATTAATACCCACAAGCTCACCACGTAAATTAACCAATGCGCCACCAGAGTTCCCGGGGTTAATAGAAGCATCTGTTTGAATAAAATCCTCATACCCCTCTATACCTAAGCCTGTACGCCCTAGTGCACTCACAATACCTGTTGTCACTGTTTGACCTAGACCAAAAGGGTTGCCAATGGCAACTACAAAGTCACCTACGCGCAACACTTCTGAATCAGCCCGTTTAACTTCGGTTAAATCATCACTACTAATTTTTAATACGGCAATATCAACCTCTGGATCTGAACCCACGAGCTCCGCTTTAAAAGTACGCCCGTCGGTCAGTGATACCTGTATTTCATCGGCCCCTTTAATGACATGATAATTAGTCACAACCGTACCTTCACTGGCATCGATAATAACACCAGAGCCTGCGCTGCGCTCTCGTCGCTCGGGCTGCTCTGGAATATTAAAAAAGCGCCTAAAAGCAGGGTCTCGCAATAGAGGGTTTTCATTGTTACCCGAGCTGTAAGTCGCAATATTGACCACAGCGGGGTTTATTTTTTCTAGCATAGGCGCCAAAGTCGGCAAGGCTTTGCCGTCGCCATCTGCCGCAGGCCAAAGCGCTAATGCTGGCGAAGCGTACACACTCAAGCCAGCACTCAAGGTTAACAATAAGGCAATAAAGTACTTCATAAATTACGGCTCTCCATCATCCAGTTAAAGCCCTAAAATGTGGGCGTTCGGTGAAAATTAAAGACTCAGCCACTTTACAAAAGTTCACACAATCAGGGTCAAAAAATATCTCTTTTGTATTAAAGCTTAACGCCATAAAAACAAAGCTCACCTGCGCACATGCACGTGCCAGCGCAGTGCAAAAGTCATATTGCCAACTAAACTCCATCTATAACTGCCGATTATTTGGTTAATTTTCATCAACACAGCCTGCTACTATGCTAACCATCCGCACTAAAATATTACTGGGTTATGCCGCCTTGCTCCTACTATCGCTAACATTAATTACAGCGATGATGATATTTGGCGGCAAAATAAAACAAGATGTCTCTCATTTGAACGAGCAAGTATTACCTCAGCAGCGTGCCGCCGGCGCCTTGCTCGCACTAGCGGGGCAAATGGAGTCTACGCTGTATGCCTTTTATGCAACCAGTATTGATGCCTCAACACTCTCAAAGCGCTTTGCACAAGCTTTAACCCAAAGCCAGCTTCTAGCCGCTCCTCTTAATCAAAAAGCCCAATTGACCCGCTTATTCGACAAACTCGGTACCGAAGCTAAGGCTCTCGAGCAATCCGTCAACCAAAACAATTGGGATGCCGCGCGCGCTGTCTTAACCCGAGTATCCAAAAGCCGCGAAGCGCTTCACCAACAACTTAATGCACAAGTCAGCACAAGCCACCAAGAAGCCCAACAAGACACTCAGCGTGTTTACACAGCAGTTAGCCGTATTATTGGTGGCGCAGGTTTATTTCTTGTCTTGGTGCTAGCGGTCTCTATTGCTGTCGCTATTTATGTCTCCCAGGGTATTATTAAACCCATCAATTTACTGGCAACCTTTTCTCGCCGAGTTATTGATGAGTCCGATTTACGGCTGCAAGCGCCAGTTTTTGCACGCGATGAAATCGGCCATACGGCTAAAGCATTTAATACCATGCTCGAGCGTATTCGCGCTGTCGTAGGAACCTCGGCAGGTGCATCACGCTCAGTGGCAGCAGCGGTCGACGAGCTCAACACACAGCTTTTTGCAGCCAACAAAAGTGCTGGCTTTCAACTTCAAAATACACAACAAATAAAAGGCTCAGTGCACGATCTTCAACAACTATTGAGCAACGTCAATACACTCACCGATAAAGCCGCACACAAAACCGCCGATGTATCTAAAGATGCCATGAGCGGCCGCCAACAGCTTGATGAAACCGTCAGTAAAATTAAAAAATTAGCCTCTAATGTCGCTAGCGCCGCTCAAACGATTACTCAACTAGAGCAACAAACCGAGAGCATTGCCGGACTCACTGGCACCATCAAAGAAATTGCCGATCAAACCAATTTGCTTGCACTCAATGCAGCCATTGAAGCCGCGCGAGCCGGAGAGGCAGGCAGAGGCTTTGCCGTAGTCGCAGACGAAGTGCGCGGGCTATCGCAAAAAACACAAGCAGCCACACTGCAAATAGACGGCACCATTAGCGAAGTCGTTAACAGTGTGCATTGTGTTGTAGAGTCAATGCTCGCCAATCGCATTCAAGCAGCCGACTGTGCCGAGGCCTCACAACAAACCGAAGCGCGCTTAAAAAGCATTATGGATGTTATTATGGATGTCCGTGGTGACAGCGAGAAAATCGCCATAGCAACGACTCAAAGCCATGAACTTGGCGATAGTATTGGCTCACAAGTGGTTCAGCTTGATACACTCGCGCAGTCTATTAAAGCCGGGATGGATACCTCAATGATACACAGCAAAAAAGTGCATGGAAGCGCTGAGCAACTTAAAGAGGCATCGCTACGCTTCAAACATGACCAAGGCTTTTAATTAGCCTTGATCTGTAACTGTGTAGCCAAACTAGCAAACTTCATCTAATAGGGGATTAGATAGATTATTATCTGGCCATTTTGTTCTGGTCAACTAAAACCATTCACTCACTGAAAAACACTCCTAGCACTTCGATGTAGCGAGTATTGCAGCGTTAGTTTTAAGTACTGGAATGCCCTCTAATATTGGAAAAGCTAATCCAGTATTTTTTGAAAATAAAAATTGTCCATCAACTTCTAGTTTAAAATCAGTGCCTGGAACGCAAAATGTAGGGGCCTCAAGACACTTTTTTGTGTGTTTAGGCGGTTCAATCACATAACAAGCTGTTGGATTAAGCAAGTTAGAAACATTGGCAATAGCAATTACATCTAACACTTTTCCGCCAAGCTTTATCACTTCTCCTTCAATATCTTTAATGTACCCAAGCTTATCCATTCGAGCTTTACCCTCGTCTGAATTCAACTCGTAGGATGGCTCGAATAGCACGAGCTTTTTCTTGGCAACCCGAAATAATTCAGCGAGGAGCGTCCCTATACTCTTTCCGTTAGGTTCCAGCGCATGGCTAGACGTTACTACATCTACACTCTTCGCGTGCAATGGAATTTCTTTAATATCCGCGACGAATGGGTTGACTAAAACTTCTGTATTTCTATTATCACTATGAAACTTAATGCCTTTTGACAACCTAGACCAGCTAATATCTAACGCAAGAACATTTGATAAGTCGATATCAATATTATTCAAAACTAAACTTAGGGTTGTGATTTCTCCAGCGCCAACATCCAAAAGGGAATCATCTTTATCAAGGTGCGGCATTAATATTTCACTTAACTCTCTCGCATAATTTTCAGATTTTTCGCGATTAGCATTGACATTACTAATATAACTACCCGCTTGCAAGTCGTATGCGATTTCGATGATTTCTGATGAGTTATCATTCGTTTTAAATTTTTCTCGAAGATATTGCGTAACATTTTCACCTTTTTGGTAAACGGATTTAGCCTCTAACACATCAATAAATTTCATTTATTTTCCAACCTTTAGTCAACGAGCCCTTTAGTGCTTAAGTCGTAAAGCCAAACGGCTATGGTCAACCCGCCGGCCTGACCTCGGGTTTAGAGTTTAGAGTTTAGAGTTTTTTTACAGCTATTCTGTTTTCTGAGCTTAATACTAATCACTCCTCTAGCTTCTTTAATCGCTCCTCTTCACCAGCTGAAAGTGTGTGGTTGAGTTAACTTTATTGAATCGCTCTTTAGCAACTAACAAAATGTATCACGAGGTTTATTTTGGCTATCATATCACTTACTCATTCTTTTGTGAGTACATCCAAAGTTACAGCATCACCAAAATCGACATCTATATTTACTTTTTGCCCCACGACCCAATCAAAATATTTAGGTTCAAGCCCAAATCCAGGACGCACACGCCTTATGTCGTCTTTTGTTATTATTTTACCTTTAGTCAAAGCATTAACGAAATATAATGACCGCCTAAATTTCTTATTGATAAGCTCACTGGGCTCACGCCTCAACTCATTAGATTTGACAGCTTCAAATGCACTTTCGCAATCATCACAAAGACTTTTCAATTGATCGGGGAGTATTGAAAAACTGGCATCTGGCCCGCAATCCTTTCCATCTAATTTGAAATGTTTTTCAATTGCAGATGCTCCTTTTGCAACCGCTAAAATTGAAGCTGTATTTGAAGTGGTATGATCTGACAAACCCACCTCAACTTTGAAATGCTCTGCGATATAAGACATATCTCCAATGTGAGAAGCTCTAAGATCCGCTGGATAGTTACTAATACAATGAAACAATAAAATATCTCTATTTCCATTTTTGTAACAGCACTCAAGCGCTTCACCAATCTCTCCTTGATCCGACATACCTGTCGACATAAATAAGGGCTTTCCTTTAGATGCTGCATACTCGATTAGCGGCAAGTCCGTTATCTCAAATGATGCTATTTTGAAAGCGGGCACATCTAAACTGTCCAAGAGATCTACAGCTGTTTCATCAAATGGGGTTGAGAACAACAAAATACCTTGTGACTTTGCAAAATCAAACAGCTCTTTGTGCCATTCAAAGGGCGTATATGCTTCTTGGTAAAGCTGATAGAGGCTGTATCCCTTCCACAGCCCATCGTCAATCAAGAAGTCGTTCTTATTAGAATCTAAGGTCATCGTATCTGGGGTGTATGTCTGTATTTTTACTGCATCAGCCCCTGAATTCTTCGCAGCTAAAATTGTTTCTTTAGCGCGCAGGATACTGCCTCCATGGTTTGCCGAAAGTTCAGCAACAATGAACGGTTTATAGCCTTTTCCGATAGATTTATTGACAACTGTAAACATCTATATTGCCTCCACTTATACTTTGTAAGACGTTTGAAGTGGTATCGCATCTAACTCAAGGAGGATTTTACTGAGCTTTTCGTTTGCACAAGCTACGTTCACATAGAAATAATAAGGTATTTTTGATTTAATTTCTGTTGCTGGTTTAAAATTTTCTCGAATATGGCGTAAAGTTTCAGATACAAGATGTCTTGTAGGCTGCAACAAGTTAAGCCCTATAGAGTTATTTGTTTGTAGGTAGACTGTACCAACAGGCAAATTATTCTCTGACACCATTGCCCAATAGCGATAAGGATTATTCTTCACAAAAACAATGTGATCTTGATATGAGGGGAGCAATTTATGACTGATACCACAGTTGCGATTTTTTAAGTGATCATAAAGAATATCAATCTGCTCATCAGTCCCTATGACTTTCTCAAAAGATATGTCGGGATTTTTATGGCGCATTTCCTCTAACACTCCAATTTAAAATCTTCATTGAAATAAAGCCACTCAAAATATCAAGCATTCAAAATATAGCTTACTAGCATGATCGCGGACATTCACAAACCCGAGACTCTTAAATACTTTTTGACTGGCAGTATTTTCTGGATTTATTACTGCATCCAACGCAACTACTTGCGGAAAATCATTCTTAAATTTTTTAATTGACTCACTCAAGCATTGCTTAGAGACTCCCCTACCTCTCATCTCAGGTGAAAGGTTTATCGACACCAAAGCTCTTGTAGAATTAATATCGAAGCGTATCACTGCTATTTTTTTTAAGTTATTTTCGCAAAGTAAGAGAAGTCTATTTTTATTTTTAAGCGAGGATGTAAACCACGCACGATGCTCCTCCCATTCAACAATATTTTTAGTGTGGGACATTTTGCGAGTTAATTCGTCATTTCGCCATTCAAAAATTACTTTACTGTCCTTCAATTCTGCTTTGCGTGTTTTTATCATTTTTTGCTCCTGCCGACAGCCCCTTCAGCATTCCAGCCGTAAATCTAAAACCTCTACACAAACGCTTTGCTTCTTTGAGTCTATTTGCTCCTCTCCGCTTCACCATCTACTGCTGAATTGCTGTCATTTCAACCTTCAATCCATGATAAAATTTTACCTTACACTTCCACTGATTGAGTACCAGTCTTATACTGTAAATTTAGTAGCTATTCAGAGGTGCTGAAATTGGCCGCTAATGAATCATTTTCTGACCGCTCAGCCATCTACAACTTTGTGCTCCTGCAAAGTCTATCCCCACGCATCCGTGCTGGGGCAGTCGCTATATAAGCGCTCCCGGCGCTTAAATGTCCAAAAAACAACCCATCAGCACCCTGCCAAGAGGGATTTGTTAGCTTGACTGAATAGTTACTAAATTTATTAATAAATTAAAAATTCTGATCAACTGCTCTAGCCAACTAAAACCTGCTATCGCTAGCCTATCAATACGTTAGCTTACTGTCTTATAGAGCTAACAGTACATATAACTAATACTTAGCTTAGCTCACTTCAATTGCAATGCACGCATATAATAAAAGATAGTAAGTCGTCATGATTTTGTGTCGCTATTTACCCCAACCCGACACCTAAATAACCAACGACTTATTCATAGATAATCCAAGCTCAATGACTCTCGATAGCCAAAAAATTGTCACTAGTGGCTTAATTTCTAAATGAAATTTAACAAAATGCTAACAAGCTACTTTTTGCATGGCGCTGGAATGGGAGATAGGAGGCGGGATTATTAGAGTAGAACATACTTCGCAACCCGGATAACGCAACAATAAATCGCCATTAAAAAACAGCAGCAAGGGTTAGGAGTAAAAGGTTAGGAGTAACGGGCAGGTTTGATAGGCAGCACTGATAGGCACTAAAAGTAGTATACAAAAGCGACGACTAATAAGTATTATGCGCTCGATGGGCCAACTTGACTTGAGCACTGCACAGGCGCTATTGTCGATATTTTACGCGTTTATTATTACGAACCATGATCAGCCAACCCCAACAAAAATACGTTGGGGTTGGCTGATCATTTTGATTACAGCAACATAATTAAGCCGCTGTAATCAATGATTGCACTAAAAATCACTCCCACTCGATTGTGGCTGGCGGCTTACTCGATACATCATAAGCCACACGCGAAATACCGCTAATTTCATTAATAATACGATTAGATACAGTCTCTAAAAGCTCATACGGTAAATGCGCCCAGCGGGCTGTCATAAAGTCGATCGTTTCTACTGCGCGCAGCGATACTACCCACTCGTAACGTCGGCCATCGCCCACCACACCTACCGATTTTACTGGCAAAAATACTACAAAGGCCTGACTGGTTTTATGATACCAATCAGCTTTATGGAGCTCTTCCAAAAATATTGCATCGGCTTCGCGCAAGATATCGGCATATTCTTTTTTAACTTCACCGAGTATACGCACACCAAGACCAGGCCCCGGGAACGGATGACGATAAACCATATCGTAAGGCAAGCCCAACTCTAAACCTATTTTGCGAACCTCATCTTTAAATAATTCACGCAATGGCTCAACCAAGCCCAGCTTCATATCTTCGGGTAACCCACCTACATTGTGGTGTGATTTGATGACATGCGCTTTACCTGTTTTAGCCGCTGCCGACTCAATAACATCGGGGTAGATAGTGCCTTGTGCCAACCATTGAACATTGTCTATTTTTGAGGATTCTTCATCAAAAATATCAATAAAAGTATTACCAATCACTTTACGTTTTTGCTCGGGATCGCTAACACCTTGTAAGCGTGATAAAAATAGCTCTTCGGCATTTGCACGAATAACCTTCACACCCATATTTTTGGCAAACATCTCCATCACTTGATCACCTTCGTTTTTGCGCAACAAGCCATTATCCACAAAAACACAGGTCAATTGCGCGCCAATCGCTTTATGCAATAAAGCCGCCACCACAGAGGAATCTACACCGCCAGAAAGCCCCAACAGCACATGATCTGTACCCACTTGCTCACGCACACGCTCAATCGCATCTTCAACAATATTAGCCGGTGTCCACAGTGCATCACAGCGGCAAATACCCAGCATAAAGTGCTCAAGTAATGCGCCGCCTTGTTTGGTGTGCGTAACTTCTGGATGGAATTGAACCCCATAAAATTGCTTTTCTTTATGGACCATACCCGCTATTGGGCACGACGGTGTACCGGCCATAACCTCAAAACCTGCAGGCATCGCAGTCACTTTATCACCGTGGCTCATCCACACATCTAACAACGCATTGCCGTCAGAGTCTACATGGTCTTTTGTTTGTTTGATAAAGTCATTTTCACCGGCTAACCGAATTTGTGCATAACCAAACTCACGCTCATTAGAGCCTTGCACCGCACCCCCCATTTGAGCAGCCATAGTTTGCATGCCATAACAAATACCTAATACCGGCACGCCATAACTAAAGACAATTTCTGGTGCGCGCGGCGAGCCCGCTTCGGTGACAGACTCTGGACCACCCGCTAAAATAATACCTTTAGGCGCAAAGGCTTTTATTTCGTCTTCGCTCATATCAAATGCGCGGATTTCACAATACACGCCAATTTCGCGAATACGGCGAGCAATTAACTGCGTGTACTGCGAACCAAAATCTAAAACTAAAATACGGTGAGAATGAATATTGTTGTGCTGAGCGTCGGTAACCATAAATGAGCCTGACAAATAAAAGTGAAATTACAGTTTTTAATAAAAGTAACTATTCAGAGGTACCAGAATTGGGCGTTATATAAGCGCTCCCGGCGCTTATATATCCAGAAGATAATCCGTCAGCACCCTATCAGGTGAGGTTTATCCGCTGAGCTGAATAGTGACTAATAAAAATACATAACTAAAAACAAAAAACCCGCTCAAGGCGGGTTTTTAAAAGCGGCGCGCCGTTAGCGGCCGCTAATAGGATAGTTAGGAGCTTCTTTGGTAATACTCACGTCATGAACATGACTTTCACCAATACCTGCAGAGGTAATACGCACAAACTCCGGCTTAGTACGCATAGTTTGCATATCAACACTTCCGGTGTAGCCCATGGCTGCACGCAAGCCACCCATTAATTGATGGGTAATGGCCGCTAGCGGTCCTTTATAAGCTACGCGCCCTTCAATACCCTCGGGCACGAGTTTTTCCATACCTTTGCTAGAGTCTTGAAAGTAGCGATCGGATGAGCCTTGAGTTTGAGACATGGCGCCCAACGACCCCATACCACGATAAGACTTATAACTGCGACCTTGGAACAACTCAATTTCACCCGGCGCCTCTTCGGTACCGGCAAACATAGAGCCCATCATCACAACACTGGCACCTGCAACAACCGCCTTAGCCAAATCACCCGAAAAGCGAATACCGCCATCGGCAATCACTGGAACATCGGTATCTTTAAGCGCTTCGGCAACATTGGCAATCGCACTAATTTGCGGTACACCCACACCCGTCACAATACGCGTTGTGCAAATAGAGCCTGGACCTATTCCTACTTTTACCGCATCGGCACCTGCTGCCACTAACGCTAAAGCCGCGGCAGCGGTAGCAATATTGCCACCAATAACTTGTACATCGGGGTAATCTTTTTTGATTTTAGCCACACGCTCTAAAACATTTTTAGAGTGCCCGTGCGCCGTATCAACCACCAACACATCCACGCCCGCTTCAATCAACGCCTTAACGCGATCATCGGTATCGGGGCTGGTGCCAACGCTGGCGCCAACACGTAAACTACCGGCAGCATCTTTACAAGCATTAGGGTAGGCTTCGGCTTTGTTAATATCTTTTACGGTAATTAATCCGGTCAACATACCGGCTTCATCCACCACCAACACTTTTTCGATGCGGTGCTTATGCAATAGTGCGCGCACATCGGCTGGGCTGGTACCCTCTTTGACGGTCACAAGCTTTGCCTTTGGCGTCATAATACTGCCAACAGTGGCCTCTAAGTTAGGCTCGAAACGCACATCGCGCGCAGTCACAATACCCACCAAATCGCCGCCGTCTAATACTGGCACACCCGAAATATTATTCGCCTTAGTGAGGTGTATTAAAGCACTAATACTGGCTGAAGAGTCGATAGTAATAGGGTCTTTTACGACACCAGCTTCAAACTTTTTAACCAAATGTACATGTCGCGCCTGATCTTCGATCGTCATGCTTTTATGGATAATACCAATACCGCCTTCTTGCGCTATGGCAATTGCCAAGCGTGACTCAGTCACGGTATCCATCGCCGCAGAGACCAAAGGCATATTTAAGGTAATACCGCGGGTTAATTGAGTTTTAATACTGACGTCTTTAGCAGTGACTTCGGAGTGGCCTGGCACCAACAACACATCATCAAAGGTTAACGCTTCTTGAGCGATCCGTAACATAGGGGCTACCACCTTAATTTGGGCAAAAAAAAAGTGCCTGAGCGCATCGAATTATGGCAAATAACGACAATCAAGTTGCCATAAAACATACTAAAAACTCAAAACAGCTTTCAACCACATAAAAATTAGCGCCGTATTATAGGCGTTTAGTGAGGCGGGGTAAACGTCGTTGTTGGTCTATGTATATAACCGTTTTTATACCCACAACAACAGCCGCAATCACGATAAGCAATCAATACACAATAACGCTTTATTTTGATCGCTATTTATCCAAGCCGATAACCTCATAGCAGGGCCTGATTGCGCTATTTTTGTGTAATAACGGATTTTGCTGGACTCTTGTTGTACTTTTGTTTCACTTTTATTACGCTTTGACGAAACAACCAAATATTCAGGCACCCAATTATAGTCAATGGGACACTCGTATAGCTTTGAGTATTTATTATGTAAACAGGTCTCAAAACCCGCTCATCGCATTTGACTTAGCCACAGCTAAAACCAACTATGGTAAGGCTATACGGATTGTTTGACGCGGCAAAACGGTTTTAGCCTTAACATGTTGGCATGTTTACCCCACCATACACAGACATCCACTTAACACAGAGATTCCCTTTTAATACAACACGATGCACAGGTACCACCGTTAGGGCGCTACTTAGGCCTAACCGAGACAACCACTCAGATAATGACCGAAATCATATCTCAAGTGGCGACTAAAACACCTTTGCACTCGCCGTTGAATACAAATTGAATACCACTAACAGGCTTAATCGCTAGCGCTATTTTATTCAGGCCAACAGCACTTAAGCGTGATTAAAACCATTAAAACGAGGCTTTGGCAACATGATCAAAAAACTGAGTACGGTATTACTGGCAAGTATGCTGGTCGCGTGTGTATCGGGCGGCGACGACAACCCGCCTTCGAGTGACGGGAGCCTGTCGAGCAGCCCTTCAAGCACTAGCTCAAGCAATACGGCCAGCAGCGCACCCGCGAACAACAAAACCGGCGCGCAGCTGTACAAAGAGCACAATTGCGCTGCCTGCCACGGTGATGATGCAGCCAACCCCGTTCAACCCATTATCTTTGAAAACTGGAACCAAAACAGTCTAGCCAAGCGCATCAACGATACCATGCCACAAACCATTGGCGTGCCCACCGATTGCGTAAGCGAGTGCGCCGATAAAGTGGCCGAGTATGTTTTAAGTTTGGCGCCGGTCATAGCCTGCAACGAGCCAACACAAGCATTACCTCAGCGCTTGCGCCTACTCACCAACCGCGAATATGCCAACACGATTAATGACTTGCTTGGCCGTACCGATGGCGAAGAATTCATTAAATCAATCCCTGTTGATACTCGCATTGCCGGCTTTGATAACAACGCTAAAGGCTCATCGGCCACCGCAGGGCGCGTTGACGCTTACTGGAGCGTCGCACAAAAAATTGCCGATACACAAAATAATATTAATACCCTTTTAGGCTGCGGACAGCAACAGCAAAACCCCAGTCAAGACGACATTCGTCGCTGCGCCGACACTTTTGTACCGACATTTGGTGAGAAGGCCTTTCGTCGCCCGCTCAGCAATGAGGAGCTAACCACCTATAAAGCCGTATTTAATGCTGGCAGCACAACAACACAGGGCTTTACTTATACTTTACGCGCCTTCTTAAGCTCACCCAGCTTCTTGTATCGCAGCGAAGTCGGTGTGGCTAATACTGGCCAATTTAAGCTCGATAACTACGAAATCGCCAGTTTATTATCTTATACACTCTGGGGCTCCATGCCCGATGATACGCTGTATAGCGCAGCCAAAAATGGCGGCCTCTCAAGTACTGCCGCTTTACGCCAACAAGCCGAGCGGCTCCTTAAAGACCCACGCGCGCAGGCGCAGTTTGCACATTTTGGGCGCCAGTGGCTCAATGTAGGCAATGTATCGGCAGAAACCAAAGACACCGCCATTTTTACAGATTATTCGGTACAGATGGCCAACTTTATGGAAACCGAACTGGATCTTTTCTTACAAGAGCTCTTTTTAGGTGGTAACTATAAAACAGCCGATATCTATACCGCCAACTTCACCTACCTCAATCGCGATCTCGCGCAGTTTTATGGTATTAGCAACGCCAATACTAATGACTTCCAAAAAGTCACTGTCGATAATAAGCGCCAAGGCGTACTCACCAAAGGCGCCGTATTGACGATTAATGCCTCATCACAAGAAAACCACCCCATTAAGCGCGGCTTACTTGTTCGTCGTAATTTGTTGTGCCAAGAGTTTGGTTTGCCGCCAGCGAATGTGGGCGAAATTGAACCACTTGACCCCACCAAGCCCTTACGTGAGCGCTCTTCAGCACACAGTAACAACCCCGCTTGCGCAGCGTGCCACCAGCACATTGACCCTCTCGGTTTTGCTTTTGAGAACTACAATGGAATCGGGCAATATCGCACTACCGAAGGCAACAACCTCACTATTGATGCGACCGGTAGCTTAATTGGCATTAAAAGCATGGCCGACTTAGACGAGCACAATTTTGATGATTTACAAGGCCTTGCCGGCATATTAGCCAACCAAGGCCAAGCGCAAGTAGAGTCTTGCTTAGCGACACAGTACCACCGCTATTATCAGGGTGTGGCCAAACCCGATACTTGCGCAGTACAAAATACAGTTTCGCGCTGGCAAGCCCAGTCTGGCACCCTAATGGACTTATGGTTAGCGCCACTGTCTGACTCTAACTTTACAATGCGCCGCTAGGAGTTAATATCATGAAAAGACGTACTCTATTTAAGAATTTTGCTGTTGGCGCTGCAACAACTGCCGCACCACTGACCTCCATTTTAGCGCGCTCAGCGATGGCCGCCGATAATAACCCGCGCCTTAAAACGTTATTTATTTTTCACCCTAACGGTGCCGTGCCCGATTACTTCTTCCCAAGGGCAGGCTCCATGGCGTTACCGCCCATGACCAAGCCCCTCGAAAAAGTGAAAGATCATTTACTGTTTTTAGATGGTTTAGGCTATGCCGGCAAGCCCCACACCCACGAAGGCGGCTCGAAAAAGTGCTTAACCGGTTTTGGTACTGACTACCCCACTATTGATAGCCCCCACGGACTAACATCTATTGATGTACAAATGGGCAAAGAAGACTGGGCCAATCGCGATCAAACACAAATTACCGTACCCTCTATTCAAATGGGCTGCGGCACCAAATGGGGCGATAACTTTGATAAGCGCATCAGTTTTGATAAGGGCAAAGATTTACACGCCGTTGATGACCCGCGCATTTTATATCCACAACTGTTTGGCGGCGGTGGCGACAGCAGTACCGAAGCAGGTGACGCCAACCTTAAAATATTGAGCGCCATACAAGGCGACTTAAAGCGACTACAGGGCAAGCTTGGCCAAGTCGAGCGCGAGCGCCTAGAAATGCACGCCGACTCCCTCACTGTGCTAGAGGCCAAACTCAACCCTAACAACTCAGGTGGCGGCAACAATCCGAGCCTCTGCACTAACGCACCTGATCTTATGCAGTTTGGTACCGGTGGCAACGACGCATTATGGCGCACCAATATCTTAGGTGCCGCCTCAGATGTGCAGCAAGACCTTGCCATTCAATCATTAGCCTGCGGCTTAACACGCTCTATCGCCTTTAGTTATGGCGTATCGGTATCACCGATTATTGTACCGGGCACCTCCGCCAACGATCACGACCTTTCCCATCAAGATGCCGACGCTCACACCACCAGTAAAATTTGGTGGATGGCCGAGATTGCTAATTTTATCGAAAAAATGGCCAACACTCCCGACGGCGCCGATGGTAGCAGCTTACTCGACAACACTATCGTTATGACCGTATCAGACTTAGGCCACGGTAACCGCCACAACCACTTCCAAGTACCGACCTTTTTAGCTGGCGGCAAAAATGCAGGCTTGGTCACAGGCCGCTCTATTGACTTGGCCCCTTATGGCGCAACAGGTGTTAAAGGCGATCAAAACACCAATGACAAGTCGATTAACCACTCCGATGTACTCGCCACCATTGCTGATGTATGTGGTTACACCTCGTGCGTCTTCCCCACCACCAGCGATAACGGCAACGGTCGTATCAATAACGCCTGGAAAGGCGCGGACATGCCGTAATGGGTTATTAACGCCTTTGCTTAACGTCAAACGCCCTCCTGTGAGGGCGTTATGCTTTATACCTAGCGTATAATGGGCCGATCTATGACTCGCCGGCCAACCACACACATTGCCCCGCAGCCTTTTGAATCGACTGTAGCTTGGCCTCATGCGCCTTCAGCTCAGGGTCGCTTGCCATAATAACAGGCAGAGACTGCCGGCTAGCAGACAGCCTTTGTATAGTTTCAATTTTTGCCCCACCGCCATCACTGTCTTCACCCTCGCTCAGCGCTAAGGTTCGCTGGCCGCCGGTCATCAACAAATAGACGTCAGCTAAAATCTCGGCATCCAGTAAGGCGCCGTGCAAATCGCGCGACGAGTTATCAACGCCATAACGTTTACACAAGGCATCAAGGTTATTTTTTTGCCCAGGGTGTTTATTACGGGCCATCGCCAAAGTATCGAGCACACTACAAATATCGGCAGTCTTACCCAAGCCTTTATTAAGTAAAGCAAACTCGCTATCCATAAAACCCACGTCAAACGGGGCGTTATGAATCACCAGCTCGGCGCCGCGAATGAACTCACGGAACTCATCCACAACTGCCGCAAAAACGGGTTTTGTTGCCACAAATTCATTCGAAATACCATGTACCGCCATGGCGCCTTCATCAATTTCGCGCTCGGGGTTGACATACTGATGGTAATGCCGACCGGTTAATTTGCGGTTAACCAATTCGACGCAGCCAATCTCAATAATACGATGGCCAAGCTTAGGCTCTAGGCCTGTTGTTTCAGTGTCTAATACTATTTGACGGGACATTAAAATTCTCGGAGTCGTTAATAAACAAGTGGGCAATACAGCCTTCAAGCCGCTGAATATTCAACATATATTTCACACGCTACAGCTCTGCCACGCCACGATTGGCCAACTGATCGGCCAGTTCGTTTTCTGGGTGGCCACTATGGCCTTTAACCCAAAACCAGCTCACCTCATGACGCTGCGACTGCTCATCGAGCTGCTGCCAAAGCTCAGCATTTTTAACCGGCTGTTTAGCCGCCGTGCGCCAGCCGTTTTTCTTCCAATTTTTGAGCCATTGAGTAATGCCTTTACGCACATATTGCGAATCGGTGGTGAGCTTTACCACGCAGGGCTCATTTAACACTTTTAAAGCCTCGATAGCGCCCATGAGCTCCATTTGATTATTGGTCGTGTTTTGCTGGCCGCCGTGCAATAGCTTTTTATGCTCGCCAAAACGTAAAACCGCTCCCCAGCCGCCAGGGCCTGGGTTACCTTTACAGGCGCCATCGGTAAATATTGAGACTGATTTTTTGGTGGTATTCAAAAGAGCCTTCTTTTATTAAAAATAGAGGTAACTATTATGCCAAACTAATAAGCCAAACTAAAAACCCTTCTTGACAAGGTGCTGATACGTTATTTCTAGGCATTTAAACGCCGGGCCTTGCAGGAAAAGCAAGAGCTAGATGTATACTTGCATAGGAATATGCAAGATTAGACTTTCCAGAAGCATAAAATCGAGGAGCGAGAGTCACAGATGGCGTAAGCGGACCAATCAATGATTCATTAGCACCCGATTTAGCCCCCCTGAAAGTTACAAATAGAGATTAGAAACCTCTCAAACGCACTAGCTTTTAGGGTCTTTACTCACATTGCGAATTAAACTCAAACGCGCTGCACCGCGGGCGGTAATAGGCTGAGGTGCAAGTTTTACGCCTTTTAAAAAGCGCGCATCCCAAGCGGGCTTATTCAGCCGCATGCCTGTTACCATTTTGCGCGCAACAATACAGTAAAAATGGCCAAAAGGTAGCTGAGTTTTTGCCGTTAAGCCTTGCGCCAGCTTAGAGGTAGGCATCCTCTTAAATAAAGGTGTTTGGCTGCAGCCTATGAATGTTTCTTGAGTTTCAAAACCCAGTAGCTTTAACCAGTCATTCAAGCGATTGCACGCTAAACTATGGCGCGCCCAAAAGGCACTGGTATTGGCCAATTGCGCAAAAGGTTTAAGCGCGCCAGTTAAGCTTAAAGGGTCAAAACCCACAATCACAATATGGCCGTGCGCAATGGTTACCCGGCTAACTTCATTCAGTAATTGGTGGGGGCTCGCCGAGTATTCAAGTGCGTGATGCAATAGTGTAACATCCACACTTTCATCAGCTAAAGGCAAAGACTCCAGCTCACACGCTAGGTCAGCAGGCGCTGCCGCATTAAACCCTACCCGCGTACAATGGCAAATGCGGCTCGACTGGTACAGCTTAGTATTCGGCAAAATACTCATTTGCAATAAATGATAACCAAATAAGCAACTCAACGCTTTATCAATGGCTATTTGCTCTTGCGCAAGAATGCGCTGCCCAGTAGGCGCAGCAAACCATTGATCAAGAGCTTTGGAGGCCTGCGGTAAGGCTGCGACCTGCTGACGCTGACGTATCGAGCGCGTCAAACGCTTCAGTTGTTGCTGCAAAAAAAACATAAGCACTCCTATTCGTAAAGCACTAGCCGATCCAAGCTTGGCCAAACTCACACAGGGTATTGCTCGGCGCCATAGGCAGCCGTAAACTAATACTCGCTTGAGGCGCTAGCGTGCCTGTATCGTTAGTTAGCGTGATTAATAGTAGTAATTGCGTGCCTGTGAGTTTAACCTTCTAAGCCTTCAAAGTCACAAAACTAGCCGAAGTTCTTTGGCTCCACTTATAATATCTTTATCTAAGCCCCCGCGCATTACGGCCTAATTAATATGACCTCATCCAATATCCGTTCATCCAACACAACCAACAGCAAGCACACAATTTGCGCCATTCCCTTATTTGATGACAATTACGTCTGGCTCATTCATGATAAAACCGATGCTTGGGTCATCGATCCCGGTCAAGCAGCGCCCATTGCCGCCAAAATAGAGGCACTCAACTTAACGCTTAAGGGTATTTTTATTACCCATAGTCACTGGGATCACGTCAACGGTATTGATGAGCTAGTCAGCCTAAGCCGCGCAGCCGAGGCGCTCCCAGTGTACGGCCCCGCCAATATTCACTCAGGTATCAATCGGCCTGTCAGCAATGGCGACACCATCGATTTGAACGGCTTAATACTAGAGGTATGGCATACGCCGGGCCATATGGCCGAGCATTTAAGCTTTTACTGCCCAAAAGCCAATGCGTTATTTTGTGGTGATACGCTGTTTTCGGCCGGCTGCGGGCGCCTCAAGCAAACTGGCAATATGCAGCAATTATTGGATAGCCTCAGTCGCATTCAAACACTCCCTCCGCAAACACGGGTTTTTTGTGCGCATGAATACACACAATCCAATCTTCAATTTGCACAAGCCGTAGAGCCCAATAATGTAGCCATCAGCGATTACATAAAAGTCGTCGAGCAACTGCGCAAAAACAATCAACCCAGCATTCCTTCAACACTGGCCACAGAGCTAGCGTGCAACCCTTTTTTACGCACTCACGAGCCCACCGTTATTGAAACCGCAATTAAAGCCACCCAACAAACAGCGCACAGTACAACCCCAATTGCCGTATTTACCGCACTTCGCAACTGGAAAGACACTTTTTAATATGCGATAACATCTGTGACACTATTATTTGGCTAGCGATAATCTGCACACGGCTAAAAACTCTTTATTACCATCACCGCCCTTAATAACGCTTGGTATATAAAACAATACGGTAAAACCTAAATTATTTAATAGCGCCTTAAATTTTTCTTCTAACCCTTTATATAAACGGGTGTCTTGCACTAAACCGCCTTTGCCTAAGGCTTCTGGGCCCAGCTCAAATTGGGGTTTAATCAGTGTCACTAAATAGCCATTAGGTGTTAAAAGCTGTGCAATATTCGGTAATATTAATGTTTGTGAAATAAAAGAGACATCCATAACAGCAATATCAAAGCCTGCCGGGGCATAACGGAGCACATCGGTATTAAGATGCCTGGCATTTATGCCCTCTAGGCATACCACGCGCTCATCTACTTTTAGTGATGCCACTAACTGATCGTGCCCCACTTCAATACCGGTGACTTGAGCGGCGCCGTGCTTCAGTAAACAATCCGTAAAGCCACCGGTTGATTGGCCAATATCAATGGCTGCCATACCCGCTACATCAATGCCACTTAATGCCAAAGCGCCTTCTAATTTTAAACCTGCACGCGAGACATAACGCATATCGGGGTGCTCGCCCACTTTTAATGCGCTATCGGCAGGTAATTTAAAGGAGGCTTTGCTTTGAACGCGCCACTGCCCAGCGGTCATTAGCTCAACTAGGCCAGCGTCTATCAATTTTTGCGCTTGCGTTCGCGTTGCCGCCAAACGTTGCTCTACTAATACTTTATCTAACCGTTGCACAAGTTGCAGCCTTATTGATTGTTTTTTGATTGTTTTTCGACAGTATTTTATAGACCGAGAGTCATACTAATGAAAGGTCGCTAGCTTACTCAATAAGCACAACGCGGTACAATGCCAACTCACCAATATGACCCAAGTCACCCTAATTTATGCCAAACAATAACTTACCCATTTTTGATTGCCTACCCACGCTACTCGATGCACTGGCGCAACATGATCAAGCCGTACTGCAAGCGCCACCAGGGGCCGGCAAAACAACTCAAGTGCCTTTAAGCTTATTGGAGCAACCTTGGCTTAAGGGGAAAAAAATTATTATGCTAGAGCCACGTCGTGTGGCAGCCTTAAATGCCGCCAACCGCATGGCTCAAATGCTCGGCGAGCCGGTTGGCCAGACTGTGGGCTACCGCATGCGCCAAGCGGTTAAAGTGAGTGCGCACACCCGTATAGAGGTCATTACCGAAGGTTTATTAACTCGCTGGCTACAAGATGACCCCGAGCTTAGCGATATTGGTATTATTATTTTTGATGAATTTCATGAGCGCAGTATCAACACCGACACCGGGCTGGCTTTAAGCTTGCAGGCGCGTGAGCTTTTTAGAGACAGCCACAACCCGCTCAAACTACTGGTGATGTCTGCCACTTTAGATGGCGCTGCAATTGCCACACTTTTAGATAATGCGCCGATTATTACCAGCCAAGGTCGCAGCTACCGCGTTGATACACTTTATTACCCACAAGCCAAAAAGCAGCACCCGCAAGCCTTTAATGATATCACCATACATGTCAGTCATATTATTCAAAAGGCTATTGCCGAGCAAACCGGCAGCGTATTGGTTTTTTTGCCGGGCGTAGGCGAAATAAACCGCACCCTTAAACACCTGCATAACACATTACCCAATAATACATATTGCCAGCCCCTACACGGCAACCTCCCCTTAAAAGACCAGCAAGCGGCGATTGCCCAAACCGATAATGGTAAGCGCAAAATAGTATTAGCCACCGATATTGCAGAAACCAGCTTAACCATCGAGGGCGTACGTGTTGTTATTGATGCCGGCCTGTGTCGCAGCCCTAGCTTTGACCCCAATACAGGCCTCACACGCCTACACACTCATAACAATGCACAATCTTCAACGGAGCAACGCGCCGGCCGCGCCGGCCGTATGGAGCCTGGTATTTGCTATAGGCTGTGGAGCGAAGCGGCGCAACATCAACGCGCCAAACACGCCACACCTGAAATATTAGCCGCCGATTTAACCCCTTTATGTATCACCCTGCTTAATTGGGGTTGCGATAACCCCAATGAACTTACTTGGCTAGATGCGCCGCCTAGCGCAAACTGGCAGCAAGCACTAGACACCTTGCAATTATTGGGTGCTATTGACGACAACCAGCAATTAACTCTTATTGGTAAACGACTGGCCACTTTTGCCTGCCACCCTCGTCTAGCACTCTTACTGATAAAAGCCGAGCACTATGGTGCCAATAAACTCGGCAGTACGCTGGCGGCTATATTGAGCGAGCGCACGCCTAAACCTATGGATGCTAACCTTGCTACTATTTACCGTGCCGCCGCAGGCTTAGACACTATAAGCCCAGCGCACAAAGGCTGGCAGCAGCGGGTACAGCAATTAGCTAAGCAATTTACGCAAGGCCTGCGTGCAAAAAAAGTCACGGCAGAGTATGACGAAAGCGATTTGATTGGCTTATTACTCGCCCACGCCTTTCCCGAGCGCATTGCAAAGCTCAAAAATACGAATGCTCAAAATACGGTATTTCAACTGGCTAATGGGCGCGCGGTGCAAATCCCAACACATGATCATTTAGCGCATATGCCGTGGTTAAGCATTGCCGAGGCAGGAGGTATTGCAGGTAAAAGCACCGATACCATTTATGCCGCTTGCCCATTAAATAGCGCATTTTTTAATGATGAACTTAAGCACCTCATTAAGCAAAATACCCTTGCCGAGTGGGATGACAAAGCCGGCCGCTTTATTGCCGAACAAAGAACGCAACTTGGCAAAATTATTATTCAACAACGCAAACAAACCTCACTCCCCAAAGAGGTTAAAACAAAAGCACTGCTAGAGCTGATCAAAAATAAAGGATTAGACTTTTTGCCTTGGCCGCATGAGGCCACCCAGTTTATTGCCCGTGTTAATTTGCTCCATAATACGCTGGGCGAGCCTTGGCCAAGCTTTAGCCATAGAGCATTACTCAACACACTGGATGACTGGCTAGCACCTTATCTGAGCGATATTAATACATTAGCTGACTTTAAAAAATTACATTTACTCCAGCAATTACACAGCTTGCTGCCTTGGCCGCTCCCACAAGAGCTAGACACCCTTGCACCTATCAGTATTGCAATACCTAGCGGGCGCAATGCTGCCATCGACTACAACAGTACACCGCCAGTACTTGCGGTAAAGCTGCAAGAAATGTTTGGCTGCGCTCAAACCCCAAGCATTATTAATGGCCAAATAACACTGACCTTGCACTTGTTATCGCCCGCGCAAAAACCACTGCAAATCACACAAGATTTAGCCGCTTTTTGGGCCGGGGGTTATCAAGAGGTTAAAAAGGAAATGAAAGGCCGCTACCCACGCCACCCATGGCCAGACGACCCATTGAGTATGCAGGCAACGGCCAAAACCAAACGCCGCTTAAAATTAGATCAAGAACTCTAATTTTAAGCGTTTAAGGGGCGCAGGCTCTTTATTTGTGCGGATTATTTAATGCACCGCCGCAGCGATTACAAAAGCCTGCTTCTTTATCGTGGCCGGCTTTACCGCAGTTAGGGCAATTAATTAAGCTGCGATCGCGCTGAATTTCTTGTGAAAATTCAGCCGTTAAAATACCCGTAGGCACCACAATAATGGAGTAACCCGTTAACATCGCGAGCGATGCGACTATTTGGCCAAAAACCGTTTGCGGTATAATATCGCCATAGCCCACGGTAGTAATGGTGACAATAGTCCAATAAATACTGCGTGGAATACTTGTAAAACCATTATCGGGGCCTTCGACCAAATACATAATCGAGCCAAAAATAGTCGCAAATACCAAGACAACCATAAAAAACACAAATATTTTATGGCGTGCCAGCAGCATTGAGCGCACCAACAAATTAGCCTCGACAATATAACGCATCAATTTAAGAACACGAAAAACCCGTAATACTCTAAACAAGCGCAGCATTAATAAGTAATTGGTGCCCGGCACAAAAAGGCTAATATAAGCGGGTAATATAGATAACAAATCGATAACGCCATAAAAACTACGGACATATAAAACACGGCTAGGCGAGCAATATAAGCGCACTAAATATTCTACCGTAAAAAAGAACGTAAACGTCCATTCCACATAGCGTAAAACAAGCCCCCAGCGCTCATTAAGCGCCACCACCGTATCTAGCATTAACGCCACTACGCTCAATACAATGGCGTAAATTAAAACGAGGTCAAAAAATTTACCGGCCGGTGTTTCTGTGCCAAAAATAATATCGTACAGTTTTTGTCGTAGTGGGCTCATAGGGTTTTGAAAATAGATTGGAGCATATCGCTCGATAAATGACAGCCTATTGTATAATGGCTACTTTTTAGGAGCCAACAATGAGCAAAAATTCACGCCTTGTCTACTCTACTGACCAAGGACGAGTTAAAGAAGCCCCCACAACAAACGCCCACATTGCACAAAGTGATGGCATTGTACGCTTACACCGCGAAAGCAAAGGTCGTGGCGGCAAAGGCGTGACATTAATCAAAGGTATCCCTTTAGCTGAGGCCGAGCTCAAAAAACTCAGTAAAGAGCTTAAGCAAATCTGCGGCACAGGCGGCACCGTTAAAGATGGCATTATAGAGATACAAGGTGAACAACGCGACAAGCTTAAAGCCACACTCGAAAAAAAAGGCTACACCGTCAAAATTGCAGGCAGCTAAATTACAGGCCACCAAGCTCGATAGACAACCCTCTAGCGAGCCAATAAAAACGAAACTGGTTTGATCCTTGCTCTACCTCTGTATCGCTCACCAATATGCCTGTATTGCCAGCTTTTTGACAGCGTATTGAGAGTTAATAATTTGACGATTGAGGTAGATCATGCCAGCAGATTTTTTTTGGCCACTATTACAAAATGCCCTCCAAATTGCCATAGGTGGAGCAATCGCTTTGGGTACCGCGTGGTGTGTATTACGCTTTAAGCACAAAGACCACAGCACAAGCCCTGGTGAGCGCCGCTTAATGATATTAGAAGAAGTATCGCGCGAGGTGGGCTATGTAAACCACTGCTTTGCACGCTACTCATCATTAGTCATCGAGTCAACGCGGTTTGGCCAGACTTGGCCAGGAGCACGCAAATTAGAGCTTGAGCGCGTCAATGCTGAGCTTGTCGAAGAGTTTAAAAAGCTCGCCGATGCCGAAGCCAAGCTGCTCATGCTAGGTGAAAAAACAATGGAAAAAACATTGCGTTTATACGCGGCTAAAATAGCGCTCTTTCGCAAGCAAGTGTATGTGGGTAGGCAAGACATTAGCGAGCAAGAAATTTCTGACTTAAAAGCAACTATTTTAACCTTGCGTGAGCAATTTTACGACTTACTAAGCCGGCGCTATGATCGCCTTTTAGCGGCCTAACACACCTCTAAAACGCAGCGATTATGGCAGCACCTAAGAAGCCACTGAGTGACTGAGGGGCGAGGCAATAATAGTTTGTCCAATTGACGTAGAGTTCTGTTTTCTCGGCAAGGCGCTCGAAGGGGCGCATGCCGGGGCATGTAACGCTTTGAGCAACGCATCGGGGCAGGAGCCCCTTATTAGACATTGCAGGAGCATAATGTCGAGGAGAGGAAGCAGAAAACAAGTATTATTGGATAATGTATTTTTTCCTCGTCCCTGAGCACTTTTAACGTGGAAAATGTGCCGCAAAACGAGAAATCCATTCTTTAGCGGCCTCTTCTTCGCTGATGGATCGGCCATATTGGCACGCTTGCTTACGGTAGTGTTCAATATGGCAAGCCTGTTCAATCATACGCATTGAGTGGTGCTCGTTATCTTGTTCAAACTGCACCCCAACATGACAACGGTTATCGTCAATATAAATACAATGCGCCACTATACCTGTGAGTATAAAATCATTATTTTTTAGGTTAACCGTCAAATGAATTCTGGCACCGATAGGCAATGATGCATTCGCCTCAAACACCATTCCGCCCTCGTGAACCTTGAGCTTGTTAGCCGCCACATAAGCGGGCGGAGTATCAATTGAGAAATCGAGTGGGATATCATTGGGGTGTTTAATAAAACCCTGAAAATGGTGCACTTCTGTCGCCAAATCTTCTACCCAACGGCAACTATAAGCCAACCAAGCCTCTAAAGCCTGCGCAGATACTTTCGGCTTTTTAACGATTGCCATAAAGCACCTCCTTTTATGAGCTGGCAGCTCATCAACTGATATCAGCTTGCTAAATGTGACGCATGTAGTAAAAGTATTGATTAATGCCTGCTAAGCCGCAGGCTACATACCCTTACTGCGTGAATAGACTAGGTATAGCCCAATACGCTACATTCACCGACAAAAAAGAGGCTTTAATACCAAAAAGAGGCTTTTTGCGCCACTCTTTTCTCGTCAAGCGACAGCGTTCGCAGGCTATGCGTTAAATAGGCTTTTGTTACAACAATAATGGGCTTTTTAGAGGCCCGTTATGTGTGTTTTTGAGCACAATAACAAGGCATTGATAAGCGGCTAACTCACACCTTATGGCATTAGGGGCGAGGCAATAATAGTTTGTCCAATTAGACGTAGAGTTCTGTTTTCTCGGCAAGGCGCTCGAAGGGGCGCATGCCGGGGCATGTAACGCTTTGAGCAACGCAGGAGAGGAAGCAGAAAACAAGTATTATTGGATAATGTATTTTTTCCTCGTCCCTTAATCGCACAAGGCTCGAACAGGCCCAAAGGAGCGACGATGCTCGGGCAGTACACCCAACACCTTAAGCTGCTCCATATGCATTTTGGTGGGGTAGCCTTTATGCTTTGCAAAGCCATAGCCTGGACATCTCGCATCCAACACCACCATTTCTTGGTCTCGCGTGACTTTAGCCAAAATAGAGGCGGCACTAATGCAAGCTTCTTTTGCATCTCCTTTGACAATGGCCTCAGCACTGTAATGCCACGGGGGTAAACGATTCCCATCCACCAACACATGCTCAGGCTCAATCGCTAAACCTTCTACTGCACGCTTCATGGCCAGCATACTCGCATGCAAAATGTTAATTTCATCAATTTCGGCAGGGCTGGCTATTGCAATATGGTAAGCCAGCGCCTTAGTTGTAATCTCTTTATATAGCGCATTACGTTTTTTTTCTGATAATTTTTTAGAGTCCGCCAAACCCTCAATGGGTTTTGTCGGGTCCAATATAACGGCCGCAGCGACAACATTACCAATTAAAGGGCCACGCCCTGCCTCGTCTACACCTGCCACTAACATTGCAATACTCTTGATAAATTGATTGACTAATGAATTGATTTAATCGGTTGATCAATAAGGTTTAATACAGCTTGAGCGGCTTTTTCGCTGGCATTGAGTTTGAGCATTTTATGTAATTTTAAATACTCTTGCTGCAATACAGCTTGCTCATCTTTATGTAATATTTTCAGTATTTGGGGCGCAATATTAACCGCTGTAGCAGCCTGCTGAATAAATTCTTTCGCCAACTCTTTTTGAGCCAATAAATTGGGCAAGCCAATAAACTTCACTTTAACCATACGCGCAAAAATAAAGTAAGATAAAGCCGCCACCTTATAGGCAATGACCATTGGCTTTTTCAGTAGCATCGCTTCAAGTGTTGTAGTGCCAGAGGCCATCACTACCGCGTCACTCGCTTGCATAACCGCATGCGATTGCTTTAAAAATACGCGCACAGGCAAGCTTGGATACTGCTGAAGAATATCTTCGATTTGTTGCTGTCTTGCCTCGCTGGCTGCCGGAATCACAAAACAAAGCTGCGGGTTTTGCTTTAAGCACAACTGTGCCGACTCTAAAAAAACAGGTAGCATACGCTCGACTTCGCCCGCTCGACTACCCGGCAAAATAGCTAATAATTGATGTGTAATGGGTATTTCGAGCCCTAACTCGGCTCTTGCTTGCTCAGTATTCGGTTGCAACGGTATTTGATCGGCCAATGTGTGACCAACACAAATCGCTTGAATACTGCGCTTTAAATAAAACGCTTGTTCAAAAGGAAAGAGCGTTAAAACCAGATCCACCGCTTTTGCTATTTTTTTAACGCGGCCTTGACGCCAAGCCCAAACCGAGGGACTGACATAATGCACAGTCTTAATCCCTGCACTTTTAAGGGCTAACTCTAAATCGAGATTAAAATCAGGCGAGTCAATACCAATAAAAACATCGGGCGGGTTTGCAATAAAGTGCTGCTTTAAGAATTTGCGAATACGCAATAATTCAGGCAAGCGTTTAAGGGGCTCAACAAAGCCCATGACGGCCAAGCGATCTTGAGGGAAAAATGATATTGCGCCTTGCTCTAACATTAAAGGGCCGGCAACGCCTTCAATAATCGCATTGGGATAGTGACGCTTAATCGCTTGTATCAAACCCGCACCCAAAATATCACCAGAGGCTTCACCCACGACAATACCTATTCGCAAGCTGCGCTCATCGGGCATGACTAATGGAGCCTCAGGCATTAACGTACAATACCACGAGTCGAAGACGCGAGAGAATCAATCAATGTTTGAACATGAACAGATACATCTACCAAGGGTTTTAACTCCATAATCGCTTGCTCAAGCGTTAAACTACGCCTAAAAATTAACTTGTACGCTTTCATCAATGTGCTCACGTCTAAGTCGGTAAAGCCGCGACGGCGTAAACCCTCAGCATTAATTGTCCGCGTCTCGGCCGGTGCGCCGGCAACCATCATAAAAGCCGGCACATCTTTACCAATAGCGCTGCCCATACCGGTAAAGCAATGGGCGCCAATGCTGCAATGTTGATGCACCAATGTGAAGCCTCCCAATATAGCCCAGTCGCCCACTGTCACATGGCCAGCCAACGCCGCATTATTCACCAAAATGCAATGATTACCAATCACGCTATCATGCCCTACATGCGCATAAGCCATCAGTAAATTGTTATCACCAATTAACGTGTCTCCGCGATCTTGTACAGTACCGCGATGAATCGTGACCCCTTCACGAATTACATTGTTGTTACCAATGGTTAATGTTGTTGGTTCACCCTTGTACTTCAAATCAGGTGTATCTTCACCAATAGAAGAAAACTGATAAATATGATTATTTTGACCAATCGTAGTAGGTCCCTTAATAACCACGTGCGGTTCAATAATAGAACCTTCGCCGATCACTACATCTGCGCCAATAATACAAAAAGGGCCAATACTCACCTTATCATGAATAACAGCGCTTGGATCAATGATAGCTCGAGAGTCAATTAACCCCGATGTTTGCGATGCAGTCATCCTCGCCCCCCTCTTTTATATTCAGTTAATCGTGCTAGGTATTAATCAACACTGCGATCAGCACACATAATAGTCGCTAGCGCCGCTAATTGGCCATCGACTTTCGCTTCGCACTGAAACTTCCAGATACCGCGCTTTTCAGACACTATACTGGCCTCTATATACATTTGATCACCGGGCACTACTTGGCGCTTAAAGCGTACGCGATCAGCACCCGCATACAAGTAAATTGAGCCGTCTTCAGGGGTTTTGCCCATGGTTTTAAAACCCAGCACGCCACAAGCTTGTGCCATAGCTTCTAAAATCATCACACCAGGAAACACCGGATAATGAGGAAAGTGACCTTCAAAAATACCTTCATTAATGGTGATGTTTTTATAGGCCACAATAGATTCACCTTCGGTTAATTCCGTAACACGGTCAATCAATAAAAAGGGATAGCGATGTGGCAAATATTTACGAATTTCATTAACGTCCAACATGCAGGACACTCTCCAGAGCAAAAAAGGCAAAAAAAATAGCGCCCTTAAGGGCGCTGTATTATAACGATTGAATATAATTATATGGCTTATTGAAGCGTTCGAATTGATCGGTACTCACGCAGCAAAATCATCTATTCATTTTTTCTAATTTTTTAATACGCCCAGCCATATCATCAAGCTGGGTGGAGCGAACCATATTGCGTCGCCAAGACCGCACATCTTGCATAGGCGAACCCGATGCATAATGGCCTGGCTGATCAATTGACTTAGTCACTACAGTTCCGCCATTAAAATGCACATCATTGCAAATACTTAAATGTCCATTAACAGCAACAAAGCCGCCCATTGTACATCTAGCACCTATATTTGTGCTACCGGCAATTCCAACACAGCCTGCAATCGCGGTTTGCTCTCCGATAGTGACGTTATGGGCAATATGCACTAGGTTATCAATAATCACACCATTAGCAATTTGCGTATCTTTAATTGCACCTCGATCAATGGCGCAATTAGCGCCAATCTCAACGTTATCACCAATAACCACACGGCCTAGCTGATGAATTTTTACCCAGCCCTGTGTGACTGAAGGCGCATAGCCAAAACCGTCAGAGCCGATTACTGTGCCACTATGCACTTTAACGTGATCACCTAAAATACACTGGTGCGCAATAGTCACATTAGCATGTAGCAAGCAATTATCACCTACGACAGCCTTCGGCCCTACAATAGCGCCAGCACAAAGCTCTGTACCACTACCAATATTAGCCCCAGCCTCAACAACACAACCGGCAGCAATTTTTACATCGCGGCCAATCGTTGCCGTGGCATCAATAAACGCACAAGGATGCACGCCCAGCGATGTTTGCGGGCGGTTATCAAATACCTTTGTTAATTTGGCATACGCCAAATAGGGGTCGGCCACAATAAGTTGGTTTGTAATCAAGCAGTCAGCTAAAGGGGCATTCAGTAATACTGCACTCGCAGAACTAGCCGCCAGTTGAGGGATATATTTTTTATTGGCAATAAAAGTGATCTGCCCCTGCGCCGCAGTGGCAGTATCGCCAACACCCTGCACCACGCAGGCACCATCACCCAATAGTTCTGCATCCAGCAAAATCGCTAAATCGTGCAAACTGTATTGTTTAATGGCCATCTCTTACTCCTACTCTAACAATAAATATTGCTAGAAATTACTTAGCTTTATTTAAACGGCTCGTGATATCGGCTGTGATATCAGCCGCAGGCTTAAAAATGACTGCGGCCTGTGTGTGTAAAATAAGCTCGATATCTTTCTCTTCCATATAGGCTTTTAAGATAGGCTCTAATTTTGACTCAGCTTCTTGCATAAGCTTAGTTACCGCCGCATTTTGCTCAGATTGTGCCTTCTTTTGAGCGAGCTGAAAGTCTTCGCTTAAGTAAGACATTTTCTTTTTGTGGTCAGCTTGCTGGTCGGCGCTCCAGGTCATGCCGTTTTTTTCAGCTTCTTTTTGCAAAGCAATCAGCTCTGAACGCGTATTTTCAATCCTCGCAACCAATGCCGCAAAGTCTTTATCAGCTTTTAGCTCAGCGTCACGTTTTTTGGCGGCATCCGTAGCCAAAATAGCCATTTGAGGGTTAAAAACAACCGTTTTACCTGCAAACGCCAAAGGGGCAGCAGCCATTAAAACAACAGTAGCTAATAGGTTATTAAGTTTCATTGTTATTCCTCATCACGTAATACTTACGTTAAATAATTAAAATCCTGAACCAAACGAAAACTGGAAGGCCTCTCGTTCATCGTATTCATTTTGCTGAAACGGCTTAGAAATACTAAATGTCAATGGACCCATTGGCGAAATCCATGTCATCCCTAACCCGTAAGCTGCACTGAGCTTGGTAATATCATAACCAAAACAATCGGCTTGATAACGACCACAATTGGTATCAAACACATTACCCGCATCAACAAAAGCCGCAATCTGCATTGAACGCTGATCATCAATAAAGGGCAACGGAAAAATTAACTCAGTTGACATTTCAACCAACAAATTACCACCAATTGAACGAGTACGTCTAAAGTTATCGATAACATTTAAAGCGAGCTGATTATCGTTACACTCGATCGAGCCAATACGTTCGGTTTTGCTACATAATACAGGCACACTACCACTACCTTGAACACTATCAACAATGCCGTCGCCATCACTATCTAAAGCATTATAATCCGAGGCATTCTCAGCATAACTTACTGCCGAAGACTGACGAGGCCCTAACGAGCTACGCTCAAAACCACGTACCGAGCCAAAACCGCCGGCATAAAAGTTTTCAAAGAAAGGTAAGCGCTTCATGTCGCTGTAGCCGTCACCGTAACCTAAGTTACCTTTAAAGCGCAGTGTAAAGTGTCGAGTAAGAGGCTGAAAGTACTGCCCTTTCATTTCTACTTTATAATATTGTAAATCACTTCCTGGGGCGGTCATTTCTAAACTAACCGACTGAAAGTTACCGCGAGTCGCTAAAATACCGCGGTTTAATGTACTGCGTACCCAGCTGAGGTTGGCGCTAGCAGTGTTAAACTTATCACCATACAAATCGACAAAGCCTGGGTCAACATGATTAATCAACATAGATTCAGTCACAAAATCAACAGGCAAAGAAAAGCTATCCGTAATGCCATTAAGATCAGACGAGTTAGGAAGGTCTTCATCTTTCACGTAAACGTAAGGGTAACCCCCTAAATCCAACTGCTGAAAGCTAGAGCGAATCTCTTGCAAGGCAAAGCTGCCTGGTACAATTTCTAAGTGGCTTAAACCCAAACCAAAATTCACACGCTGAACCTCAGTCACGGGGTAACCAAACGTTAAATTCACACCGTAAGCATTGGTGCCATAATCAGCCGCGCCAATTGTGGCGTTATCACGCGTCTGATAATACAAGCTAATACCGCGGCTCACACCATCGGGCGTAAAGTAAGGGTCAGTATAAGAGAAGCTATAAACCGTTTGATACTTACTGTAATTAACATTAATACCGACTTGTTTACCGGTACCCAGCCAGTTATTTACCTGTAAGTTAGCACCAATGGTAGCGCCATAACCTTGCGAATAACCCAAGCTTGCACTAATCGAATCTGAGTGCTGCTCTTCAACGGTGTATTGCACATCGACTTGATCTTCAGTCCCGGGCACAGGGATATTCTCAACATTTACACCTTTAAAGAAACCTAAACGCTCTAAGCGAACTTTACCCTGCTCAATACGAGAGTTAGACGCCGAAGCCGATTCCATTTGACGCATTTCACGCCGTAAAACTTCATCACTGGTGCGTGAGTTACCTCTAAACAAAACCCTGCGCACATACACACGTTTTTGAGGGTCTACAAAGAATGTAACCTTAACGGTTTTATCTTCGATATTCTTTTCAGGAATACCTTGCACTTCTGCATTGGTGTAGCCTGCATTACCTAACAGCGTGGTCACATATTCGCTGGTGCCTGTCATTAAGTTTTGCGCGAATGTTTCACCCTTTTTCAGCAGTACCAAACGCTTAATCGTTTCTTCAGGCAAAATAGGATCACCGGCAACCTCAATATCGGTCACCGTATACACATCGCCCTCTGAGATATTCAAGGTAATAAAAATCGCTTTTTTATCTGCACTTAAAGACACTTGGCTAGAAACAACATTAAAATCTAAATAGCCTCGGTCCAAATAAAAGGATTCGAGTTTTTCAATATCACCGGTTAAGCGCTCTTTTGCATAGCGGTTATTACTGGTCAACCACGACAGCCAGCCGGCCTCTCTTGACTCAAATAGATCCATCAAGTCATCATCATTAAACTTTTTGTTACCCACAATATTAATATGCTTAATACCGGCAACATCGCCTTCATCAATATTGACATTCACCTCAACTTGATTATTAGGCTTGGGGATTATTTCAGGTTCAACCGTGGCCGAGTAGCGGCCCTGAGAAACATATTGGCGCTCAAGCTCACGCACCAAGCCATCTAAGACCTCTCGCTTTAAAATTTCACCTTGCTTTAGGCCGTTTTCAGTCATCACCTGTTCAAGCTGTTCGCTTTTAATGGCCTTGTTGCCATCTAAGTTTACCGCGCTAATAGCTGGGCGCTCAAAGACGCGCACAATCAGCACATCCCCCTCATGCAACAACTTAATGTCAGCAAAAAAGCCGGTTGCAAATAATGACCGCATCACCGACTCTAGCGCTTGCGGATCGGCGTAGTCACCAGCCTGAATAGGCAACGCGGCAAATACTGGCGAAGGAGAAACCCGTTGCAAGCCTTCAATTTGAATATCAGCAATGCGAAAAGAATTCGCCAACGCATCCATACAAAAGCTCAACAAAATAACAGCGGATAAGGCTGGCAAAGACCGTCTAAAACGTAAAATGTATTTCACTCGCTAATATGCTCTTACTAATAATTGTTGTTATAACGTTAATGCGGCTTAAAAGGCCGGATTAAAATTTCGTGTTTAGGCTGCTTATGCTTTTATCAGCCTTAATATATCGTTGTAAAAGGACATCACCATCATTACCGCTAAAAATGCCAAGCCTAACTGCATGCCCAACATTTTTATACGATCAGATACCGGCTTACCTTGTATACCCTCAATAACACTAAATACAATTCTCCCACCATCTAAAATAGGAATAGGCAATAAATTAAACACACCCAAAGAAACACTGATCAAGGCCATAACACCTAGGTAATATGACAACCCCGCTCGGGCAGACTCGCCAGCGACTTGCGCAATACCAATAGGTCCACTTAAATTTTTTGTCGAAATTTGCCCCAACAATAATTTTTTGATGGATACCACAATCATGGCAGAGGTTCCCCAGGTTTCGTTCAGCGCGTGTTGCATTCCCATCATAAAACCTAATTTGCGTGTCACTAACATCTCTGGTGGCCAAGCCACTCTCGTTGCAGTCACGCCCACACGGCCCACTTTATTCCCTTGCTCGTCATCTACTATGCTTGGGACGATAGGCAATATCAAATTATTTTGCTCGCGCAGCACACTTAAGACAACGGTTTGGTTCGGGCGCGCCTGTACGTATTCGGCCCAATCTTGCCAGCGTTTGACCACTACGTCATCAATTGCGGTAATTTCATCACCGGCTTTCAAACCCGCTATATCAGCTGCGCTGCCAGGTGATACAGCCCCTATTTTGGCCGGTATCTGAGGGGTATAAAAGCTTAAGCCTATCCCCTCTAACGGGTTGGGAGCCTCGGTGCCTTGCAGCCAGTCATCAATAACAACCTCCATATCGTATGTTAAGCTCTGGCTTTCGGGGTATTGCACGGTGAGTATAATACTGCCTGTTTCACCTAAGCGCCTCGCCAATCGGTCAAACACCTCTTTGCGACCCGGCGTTGCAACGCCATCAACGGCGATAATTTGCTGGCCAGCATCAACACCGGCAAACGCGGCTGGCGAGTTAGGCTGCACATCACCAATCACAGCGCTTGGGATTGTAACCTCTTGAACAGCTAACCACCAAAAAACAAAAAAAGCGAGCACAAAATTAGCCGCAGGCCCAGCCGCCAAAATGGCCACTTGCTGCCACGTATTGCGACTTTCAAAGGTTTTGTTTTTATCTTCTGGTGTAATGTTTTCCTCTGATGCATCCAACATTTTAACGTAGCCGCCTAGCGGAATGGGCGCTATGGCAAATTCAGTACCGTACTTGTCTGTCGTTTTCCAAAAAGGCTTACCAAAACCCACAGAAAACCGCAAAACTTTTACACCACACTTGCGAGCAACAATAAAATGCCCCCACTCGTGAATAGAGACTAACACCAATAATATAAACAAAAATGCTAATACGGTTTGAATGAGAAACACAAAAAAGCCTTAACAGTAATGGCGCGAGTAAAATACCAGCATACTAATGAATGCTCGCAATAAAGTGGCTAGATCGCTCTCGCGCTTCAGAGTCGGCTGCTATGACCTCATCGATACACGTTGGTTCTAAAGAACTTTGCATGCTCGCAACCTCAGCCACGACACGCGCAATATCCAAAAAGCGAATTTTATTGTCTAAAAATGCAGCCACTGCAACTTCATTGGCCGCATTCACAATCGCCGGTGCCGTACCGCCACTATTGATGGCATCGATAGCCAGCTGTAAACAAGGAAAACGCTCAAAATCAGGCGCATGAAATTCTAAATTAGCGAGGCGTGTAAAGTCTAAACGCTCAACCCCCGACTCAATACGCCGGGGCCAACTTAAACAATTGGCAATAGGTGTACGCATATCGGGCATGCCCATTTGGCATATCACTGAGCCATCATTGTACTCTACCATCGAGTGCACAATACTTTGCGGGTGCACGACAATTTCAATTTGTTCGCTGCGCGCACCAAACAACCAGCACGCTTCAATAAACTCTAAGCCTTTGTTCATCATGGTGGCAGAGTCTACCGAGATTTTTTTACCCATATCCCAATTAGGATGCGCACAGGCTTGCGCAGGGGTGATCGATTGTAGCTCGGCATGATTATGTAGCCGAAAAGGGCCGCCCGAACCCGTTAGTAGTATGCGTGAAATACCGGCATCATCTAAAGATTGAAAATTTTCGGGCAAGCACTGAAAGATGGCATTATGCTCGCTATCAACAGGTAATAGCTTGGCCTTGTGTTTTTGCACTGCCTGCATAAATAAGCTACCGGCCATCACCAATGATTCTTTATTGGCTAGTAAAACTTTTTTACCCTGTTTGACCGCAGCCATCGTCGGCAATAGGCCTGCGGCACCCACAATGGCTGCCACGACGGTGCTCACCGCTTCCGCCTCGCACACATCAATCAAAGCCTGTGGGCCAAATAACACCTCTGTTTTAGAGCCTGCACGCTGTAGCGCTAAACGCAATAACTTGGCATCTTGCTCTTGCCCAACAACGGCATATATAGGGCTAAAAGTGAGACACTGCTCTTTTAAACGCTCGATTTGCGAATAACCGGTTAGCGCAAAAACACGGTAACGCTCATGATGCCGCGCAATAATATCCAGCGTATTGACGCCAATCGAACCTGTCGCCCCTAAAACAACAATAGACTCTTTTTGACTGCTATCGTGGCTGTCAATAGGCGCACTACTATGCATTACCGTCATTACAGTGCCCAACCTGTGGCCAATAATGCCAGTACAAAAATCGGGGCTGCAGCGGTTACACCATCTATACGATCTAAAACACCACCATGCCCGGGTAAAATAATACCCGAATCTTTCACGCCACAATGGCGCTTAAGCATGCTTTCAAACAAGTCGCCTAACACAGATACCGCAGCAGCAGGCAGCGCAATGACAAGCCCTAAATACCAGTGACCGCCTACCCAACTACTGTAAGCTAACGCCAAACACGCAACAAAGATCAGCCCGCCTATTACGCCTTCCCAGGATTTACCTGGGCTAACATTAGGCGCCAGCTTACGCCGACCAAAAGCCTTACCACTAAAATACGCGCCCGTATCCGCCGCCGCGACTAAAGCTAGCAAAGCCAAGACCAGCCACTGCCCGTTATCAGCGCTGTGCAGCATGAGTACGCCGACGCCTGCTGGCACCAAGGTCAAAAAACCCATAATGACTCTCGCCAAAACACTGCGCCAAAAAAGCGTACTAGAGGGATAGCCTTGCACCCACAATAAAGCCAGCGCCCACCACAGTGCCGCTGCGCTAAAAAATGTTTTTACTGCACCGCCTTGACCGATAAGCGGTAAAAAATACCACGTAGCCGCCACACTCAGGGTGAGCAATACACTAAAAGCAATACGCACAACCGGCTGCTGCAAACCCAAACCCGCCAACAAAGAAAATTCCCAAGCGGCTATGGCAAACATTAAAAGCACAAAACCTTGAAAAGCAACAGGCGGTAAAACAAATAAACAGCTTAAAAAAACAATCACTAATATTGTGGCGGTGATGACGCGTTGCTTCAGCACTTTAATCTCCTAAACCGGCTTCTATTTGCTCGCTTGTTTGGCCAAAACGGCGCTGGCGAGCATGGAAGTCGTCGACGACAGCATCCATCGCTGCAGCGTCAAAATCCGGCCATAATAATGGGCTAAAATACAGCTCAGCATAGGCCGCTTGCCACAACAGGTAATTACTAATGCGTAATTCCCCGCCTGTGCGCACCAATAAATCTAACGGTGGTAAATCTGCCGTTGACATAAAAGCATCTAAGCTTTGCTCGGTAATCGCGCTAGCATGCAAAGTACCCGCTTCAACCTGTAGCGCCAGCTGCTTAGCCGCATGAGCAATATCCCATTTACCGCCGTAATCAGCCGCAATAACCAATGTGCTTTGCGCGTTTTTAGCAATCGCTTCAGCCTCTAAAATGGCATCGTACAATTTAGGGCTAAATCGGTCACGACTACCAATAACTTTCAGGCGTACACCATCGTTGGCCAGCTTTTTGGCTTCCTTTTTTAAATAGTTATAAAAAAGGCCCATCAACGCTTCAACCTCTTTGGGAGGACGCTTCCAGTTTTCGCTACTAAAGGCAAATAAGGTCAACGCTTCAACGCCACGCTTGCGGCTAGCCGCAAGTACATCGCGAATACGCTCAACACCGGCCTTATGGCCGGCAATACCTTTTTTGCCTTGCTGTTTTGCCCAGCGGTTATTGCCATCCATAATAATGGCAACATGACGAAGAGAATTCACACACTAACCCTTTTACAAAGAACCGTCAGGGTCTTAGATTTCCATTAAGTCTTTTTCTTTAGCCGCAAAGCCGGCATCAACTTCAGCAATATACTTATTCGTGACTTTTTGAACTTCGTCTTGTGCGCGACGCTCGTCATCTTCACTGATTTCTTTATCTTTGACTAAGTCTTTTAACGCGGCGTTCGCATCGCGACGCACGTTACGCACAGAGATGCGTGCATTTTCGGCTTCTGTTTTTGCTTGCTTGATGTAGTTTTTACGCGTTTCTTCGGTTAATGCCGGCATAGGAACACGAATTAACTCACCCATTGATGAAGGGTTTAAGCCCAAATCAGACTTCATAATCGCTTTTTCAATGTCTGGGACTATATTTTTTTCCCAGGCACTAATCGATAAAGTGCGGGCATCTAATACGCTCACATTAGCAACCTGTGCCAAAGGTGTCGCAGAGCCATAGTAAGACACCATCACGCTGTCTAAGATACTAGGATGAGCGCGACCTGTACGGATTTTATTAAAATTAGTACCTAAGGCCGATATCGCTTTTTTCATGCGCTCTTCGGCATCTTTTTTGATTTCATTGATCATGGTTTCACCTAATGCTTTATAGGAATAACAATTGAATTTTAAATGTGGTTATGAGTAACGTTCTGCTTTATCTAAGATGAACTAGAGGGCTTATCCCCTGCAGCCGTAATCAAAGTGCCTTCGTCACCACCCACTACAATATTTAAGAGTGCGCCTGGCTTATCCATTTTAAACACTCTTACGGGCATATCGTGTTCATCGCACAAGCAAATTGCCGTTAAATCCATAACACCGAGCTTATCAGCTAATACAGTATCGTAACTTAAACGGTCGTAACGGGTTGCTGTAGGGTCTTTTACCGGGTCAGCGGTATACACACCGTCGACTTTTGTGGCTTTAAGAACAATCTCAGCTTCAACCTCGATACCTCGCAAACACGCGGCAGAATCGGTGGTAAAAAATGGATTGCCAGTACCCGCCGAGAAGATCACGACCTCACCATCGCCCAGTAAACGAATAGCACGGCGGCGATCATAGTGTTCAACAACGCCACTCATCGGAATAGACGACATGACTGTAGAGGAAATATTAGAACGCTCTAGCGCGTCACGCATTGCCAAAGCATTCATCACAGTGGCCAACATACCCATATGGTCGCCTGTCACGCGGTCAAGCCCCGCTCGGCTCAATGCTGCACCGCGGAACAAATTGCCACCGCCAATAACCAAGCCCACCTGAACACCAATACCCACAAGCTGGCCAATCTCTAGGGCCATTTTATCTAATACTTTAGGGTCAATACCAAACCCTTCTTCACCCATGAGCTGCTCGCCACTTAGCTTGAGCAATATGCGCTTGTACTTGCGATCGCGTGTCGTCGGCATAACTAGTCTCCAAAAAAATTTGGCGGCAGTTTAACAGCAAAAAGGCGGGAGGTGTGACTCCCGCCTTTTAAATAGAAAGGTTTAAGGCGCATCTTGCGCCTTAGGATTGGCTATTAGCCATAATATTTACCGTAAAAAGCAATGAAGACTGATCAACATCACGCTATTTTACACAGCTAAAGCCAACCCCAAACGGCAATTTACTTACCTGCCGCCGCAATTTGCGCAGCAACTTCTGATGCGAAGTCGGTCTCTTCTATTTCAATACCTTCACCCACTTCTAAGCGGATAAAGCTAACAACCTCTGCGCCAGCTTGCTTAGCCAAAGCACCCACAGTTAACTCTGGGTTTTTAACAAACGGCTGCTCGATTAAGCTGCTTTCTTTAAGAAACTTAGAAATACGACCCATCACCATTTTCTCAACAATGGCTTCTGGCTTGCCAGCCATATCTGGCTGAGAGGCAATGATTTCTTTTTCTTTTTGAACAAGATCTTGTGGCATTTGATCAGGTGAAACCACTTGTGGGTTTACCGCTGCAACGTGCATCGCAATGTCACGCGCCAACTCAGAAGTACCGCCTTTAAGCTCAACCAATACAGCAATGCGGTTGTTTGAATGCTTATAAGCACCCACTACGCCATCAGTAGCAATAGCCGCTAAGCGACGCACGCCAATGTTTTCGCCAATTTTTTGAACCATGGCTTCGCGCTCAGATTCTAAATCGCCAGCCATTACAGTAGCAACGTCGGTTTCTTTCGCATCAAAGGCCGCGGTTAATACTTTTTCAGCAAAACCTAAAAACACTTCATCGCGTGCAACAAAGTCAGTTTCACTGTTAAGCTCAATCAATGCACCGTAAGAGCCATCTTCCGCAACTTTAACGCTAACAACGCCGTCAGCCGCTGTACGACCTGCTTTTTTAGCTGCTTTTAAGCCGCTTAATTTACGCAAGTTCTCAATTGCTTGATCAACGTTGCCATCGGTTTCTTTAAGTGCTTTTTTGCACTCGAGCATGCCAAGGCCTGTGCGCTCGCGCAACTCTTTAACCATAGAAGCAGAAATTGCCATGATTACTATCCTCAAGAAGAAAAAATAATTAAAAAAAGGGGGGCAAAAACCCCCTTTTAACATCAAGATATTACCGCCACATGAATAAGCTCAGCAGCGGTTATAAAAGCTAGGCTTGAGCTTGCTCGTCGCCTTCAACTTCTTCTACAAACTCATCCTGACCATTTGAGCCTACGCCCTCTAAACACGCATCAGCCATAGCCGTGGTGTAAAGTTTGATCGCGCGAATCGCATCATCGTTACCAGGGATAACGTAATCAACGCCCGCAGGGTTTGAGTTAGTATCAACGATTGCAATAACCGGAATACCTAATTTGTTGGCTTCTTGAACAGCAATGCGCTCGTGCTCAACATCAACAACAAACAAAGCGTCAGGCAAGCCGCCCATATCTTTAATACCACCGATAGAACGCTCAAGCTTTTCCATCATACGGGTGCGCATTAACGCTTCTTTTTTAGTTAACTTTTCAAAAGTACCGTCTTGGCTTTGCGCTTCTAAATCGCGGTAGCGACGGATAGAAGTACGGATAGTTTTGTAGTTGGTTAACATACCGCCTAACCAGCGGTGATTAACAAACGGCTGACCAGCACGGGCCGCTTGCTCAGCAATAGATTTTTGCGCTGCGCGTTTGGTACCAACAAAAAGAACTTTCTTCTTTTGTGTTGCCATAACACGAACAATTTCTAACGCTTCATTAAACGCAGGAGTGGTTTGCTCAAGGTTAATGATATGAATCTTGTTACGGGCACCAAAAATGTATTGGCCCATTTTGGGGTTCCAGTAACGAGTTTGGTGACCAAAATGAACACCAGCCTGGAGCATATCGCGCATGCTTACTGTAGGCATAAATATAATTCCTAAAATGTATTGGGTTAGGCCTCCATATACCCCGATCACCAACCTTTCACATCAATACAAAATGTGTATTGACTCAAAAAGCACCCAGGCAAACGTGTCGGTATATGTGTGACAATAAGAGTTAAGTTATTAAAGCCAGCGTATTAAAACCACGCCGTACTTCACCCAGCAAAAAGCTGGGCGCGCTTTATACCATAAAGGCACTCACAAATAAAGGCCGCGCGAGCACAGTTAGACCAACACCCTCATATCCACCATCCATATCCACCTCTTTTTACACCTCTTTTTACACCAAGCAGACTTGCAGCGACCTAAAGGGGAGCGTCACAAACCCTTAAACAAACTGTCATTTATTCGTCATCGCACATAAAGATACTGCCCACATGAATAAAAATGACCGTGTCGACCAACAAAGCTATACCCACCTCGCTCAAGCATCCGTCAATACAACGGCTGATACCGAGCGCTTAAAGTACATCCAGCCAAATTCCGAGCAAAAACAGCAAAAACACCGCCTCAAAAATACACACCTCAAAGCCCAATGGCGCAGCGTTTTTATCTCAGATGTGCATTTAGGCACCAAAGACTGTAAAGCTAGCGCACTGAATCAATTTTTAAAATACCACCCCGCTCAAAACCTTTATATGGTGGGCGATATTTTAGATGGCTGGAAAATGCGAGGGGGCGTTTACTGGAAGCCGGCATTTAGTCGCGTGGTAAAACGTATTTTTAAACTCTCTAAAATGGGGGTAAAAATCACCTACATTACCGGTAATCACGATGAGTTTTTACGCAAATATGCCAACAACCGCTTTGAGAACATTAGCCTAGTTAATAAAGCCACGCACATTACCGCCAACAATCAACGCCTATTAATTATTCATGGCGATCAATTTGAAGGCGTCGCTCGCGCCAGCGGTTTATTGCGCTTTATCGGCGATCACGGCTACGAACTACTGATGTTCTTAAATCGACAGTTTAATCGCTTGCGGGCCCAATTTGATTTAGGTTACTGGTCATTTTCGGGGTTTTTAAAAACGCATTTGCAACGCGCGCAGCGCTACATCAATGACTACGAACAGGCCGTTGCTTACGGCGCACAAAAGCAAGGGTATGACGGCGTTATTTGCGGGCATATTCATCAAGCCTGCAGCCGTACGATTGATGGCGTCGCGTATTACAATACAGGCGACTGGGTTGAGTCATGCACCGCCATTGTCGAAGACTTTGACGGCAACTTGTCACTCATTAAATGGTTAGACGACCCACGCTACAAGGCCTTGAAAAAAATCAAAAAGCAGCGTAAAAAGTCACTCAGCCTCATCAATCACTCCCCCAAGCACCCCCTTCCTGTGCCGGTCGCCGCCGAACAAGGTGATGAACAAGGGAATAACTAGCGCAACTCACTCGCGGCAAGCGCCGCGTAAGCGGTATTAAAAGCCACTTCCTGAAAAGCCTTCAAGCCGGTATCGGGGAACTTCACAGGCACAGGGTGCTCAGCAATAGCCGCTTTAATAGCCGCAGCTGTCATCACCTCTACACTCAAGTTATTGTTGCCATCAAGTAACTCAAGCACCGCCTCACACTTAAACCCTAAAGTACTTCCGGCAAACTTACCTTTTTGGGGCCGTTCGCGAATCACAACGCGGCTTACCCCGTAATCTTCCATAAGCTTGGCAAACGTGTTTTGAAAGTGCTTCAGTGCGCTACTGCCTGTAGCGCTTTGCAATACAACGCGCGTTGAGCGGCAATCGGGCAGGCTAAACAAGCCATCTTTTAAGGTTAATAAGCATACAATCGCTTCATTAGACTTTAACTCTACGCCACATACAATCATCGTAAATCTCTTTTGGGTCATTCAATTTAGGCTTAAAACACAAAAAAGGCTGTAGCAAATACTACAGCCTTTAAACGGCTTACACACTGAAGGGCAATTGTAACTTATCTTGCGTGCATTACACTATTTACAGCGCGCTTTAACGAACGGTAAACGTTAATGGCTCGCCCGCTGCCGCATGAGGTGCTACCCACGCACGAAAGGTGCCCGCTTCAAAAACATGCTGTGTTTTGGCATTAAAAAACATTAAATCTTTATGGCTGAGCTCAAAACTCACCGTTTTAGCTTCGCCGGGCGCTAAAGCTACGCGCTGAAACTGCTTTAGCTCTTTAACTGGCCGCGTCACCGAGCCTGCCACATCTTGCACATACAGCTGCACAACCTCGGTGACCGGCCGCAAGCCCGTATTTTTAACGACCGCACTAAAGCGAATTACATCATTAAGGGTCAATGTATGCGCCGGCATTTTAACCGCGCTATATTCTACCTCAGAGTACGACAACCCAAAGCCAAAGGGGTACTGGGGTAAAAAACCGACATCCATATGGGTTGCAGCATGCCCCAGCGAGTGCTGATGCGCTTCACGCGGGTAATCATCCATCATAATAAAAGGTCGCGATTGCGGTGGTCGACCGGTGTTTTTTTGATTGTAATACATTGGCAGTTGGCCAACCACTTTAGGCCAGGTCACCGGTAGGCGACCAACCGGCTCGCTCATCCCAGTCAATACATCCACAATAGCGGGGCCGCCCATAGTGCCTGGGTGCCAAGCCATCATTAAGCCATCAAATGACTCAACAATACCGTGCAACTCGATCTGTCTGCCCGCCATCAGCACCGCCACTAGCGGTGTACCTGTTTGCTTCAGGGCGACAAGCAATGCTTCTTGAGCCCCAGGCAAACGAATATTAGCACGACTATGAGCCTCACCCGATAACGCGGCCTCTTCACCACCGACATACACAATCACATCAGCCCATTTAGCTGCTTTTAGCGCCTTTTTAAAACCTTTTGTACTCTTTTCACGAGAAAAATCCAAACCTGGCACATAACGATAAGCGACCACACCTTCTTTTTGAGCCTGCTCAAAAGCCTGTAACACAGTCATCGAATCTTGCTTTTCGCCATCCATTGCCCATGTGCCCATTTGGTCATGGGCGGCATCAACCATAGGGCCGATTAGTGCCACTTTTTGGCCTGGCTTAAGCGGTAAAACCTTGCCCAATTTGGCCGCTTTTTTATGACTAGGTACATCATTTTTGAGCAGCACCAAACTTTGAGCGGCCACCTCTTTAGCTACCTGATGAAATTTAGGGTCTTTCTTCTCGGCTTGACGCGCCACATCGGTGTAAGGCTGTTCAAACAAGTCCAGCTGCGCTTTAAGGCGCAAAATACGCAATACCTTTTGATCAATCTCGGCCTCACTGATTTTACCCTCTTTAATGAGCGTCGCTAAATGATCAACATAACTGGTACTCACCATTTCCATATCCAAGCCAGCTTTTGCCGCTTTATAAGCCGCATCTTTACTATCTTCAGCGCCTCCGTGCACAACGGCCTCAACTACCGAGTCCCAGTCACTCACAACAACCCCTTCATAACCCAGCTCTTTACGCAAAATAGTATCCATAAGGTACGGACTAATAGAGGCAGGCACGCCATTTAAATCATTAAAAGCGGTCATTATTGAGGCGCTACCAGCAGCCACTACGGCACTAAACGGCGGTAAGTATTGATTGTGTAATAAGGGTTCGGGAATGTATGTGGTATTGTAATCACGCCCCGCCTCGGCTGCGCCATAGCCTAAAAAATGCTTAGCGGTAGCCGCAATACGGGTACCGTCACCTTTGCTTAAATCTTTACCTTGGTAGCCCACAACCGAAGCCACCCCCATCACGCCGGTCAAGTAAGGGTCTTCACCAAACGACTCAGCAATTCGCCCCCAGCGGGCATCACGCGAAATATCGAGCATAGGCGCAAAAGTCCAGCGAATACCATCAGCTGAGGCCTCAATAGCGGCAATACGCGCACCTTGCTCAACCGCCTCTACATTCCACGTTGCCGCTTGCCCCAAAGGAATCGGGAAAATCGTTTTATAACCGTGAATTACATCGCGAGCAATCAGTAAAGGCACTCCATGAGGGCCCTCTTCGACGGCCAAACGCTGCAGCTCATTAGCAACCGCTACAGTGTTAATATTGAGATAAGAGCCCACCTGCCCCTGCCGAATAGCTTCTTTTACTTCTTTTGGAATATCTTCAGCGGTTACCGCCTCTAAGTGCGATTGCTGTAGCTGACCAATCTTTTGGCTTAATGTCATTTTTGCGAGAAGCGACTCTGGGGTTGCCCAAGCAGACGACGCTACGCACGCGATAGCTATGCATTGCAGCCCTTTAGCCGCTAATGACCAGTGGCGCAAACCACTATTGAATAAAGAGAGTGTTATCATTATTTATGCCCTTTTATTTTTATCATAAGGAAGTCAACATCCTTTGCAATATAACGACATACGCGCCATAGCTCGCCTCAATAACAACAATAATATCATTGATACAACCCACTCATAACATCAATAGTGGGCACCCATGCAAACACTCTATCGCATACAATACCCACTATTCGCTGCAATAGTCACTACTCACCGCAGGGTAGTGATTGAGTAGCGGCTTACTATTGCGTCATGTTTTAAGTACCCACTCACGCTTTAAGTGCCCACTCATGTTTTGGGTACCCACTTTTCACTCAAACCACTAATTTACTATGATGACACCTGCGCATCCATTGGCTTGCGCATCAAAAATACCAAAGAGCCCTCGCGCTCAACCTGCACTAAACCAAAGGCCTCGATAGCCGCTTGCATCGCCAAAAAAGGCGCCTGACCACCATCTTCTGGGTTTTCAAAAATATCGTGAATGGCCAACACACCATCAGCCGCCAAATGCTTAGCCCAACCTAAGCAATCAGCGGTTGCTTGCTCTAGGCTATGCCCACCATCAATAAACATAAACGCCAATGGCGTTGTCCATACTTTTGCCAACGCCTCAGAGCGCGCAACAATAGGCATTACAACATCATCCATACCGCACACACGCAACGTACGTCTAAAGTCAGGTAGCGTATCGACCCTGTTAGCCTCGGCATCATAGTGCGCCACATCATGATAACCCTCCCCCTTTTGATGCTCTTCAGAGCCTATATGGTGATCGACCGAAAAAACTGTTTGCCCAAAAGATGCTGCGGCATGGCCTAAATAAACTGCCGAGCGGCCACAAAAGCTGCCCACTTCTAGCAGCACGCCTTTTGGCGCTTGCTGGCACGCCATGCGATATAGCGCTTCGGCTTCGTGTTCTGGCAAAAAGCCTTTAATTTGATGCTGCGCCAATAGCGCATGTATGGTGTTAACCGAGATCATAAAAACCTTTATTATTAATAACTAGACTATCGGCCAGCGCAACAGCGCTAAACCAACGTAAAACGGCCTCATAAGAGGCCGCTCAAAAAGAAATGATACAAGATTTAGGGAAAGCTAGGTAAACCCGTTACCGCTAAATTTTGCATATCGCAATAACCGTCAGGGTTTTTAACCAAATATTGCTGATGATACTCTTCGGCAAAATAAAAAGGTGGGTTATTGACAATTTCGGTTGTTAATACCGTCGGGTCAGGGCATAGCTTTAATTTAACCCGGTAGAGGTCGAAGCTTTGCTTAGCCAAAAAGTGCTGTTCAGGGGTAAGAGGGTAAATACCTGAGCGATACTGCGGACCAGTATCGTTACCTTGGCAAAGCCCTTGTGTTGGGTTGTGATTTTCCCAAAATAATTGCAACAGATCGCGATACCAGATTTTTTTAGGGTTATAAACCACCACAACTAACTCATTATGACCCGTTAACCCCGAACACACCTCTTTGTATAAAGGGTTAGGCGTTACACCTGCGCCATAGCCCACCGCGGTGGTATGCACGCCCTTCACCTGCCAAAAGAGTTTTTCGGCGCCCCAAAAACACCCCATACCAAAGATAGCTCGCTCGTAATGCGGCGGATAAGGCGGCTCAATCGGGGTGCCTAAAACAGCATGGGGCTCAAAACCTGTAATAGCGTCTTCTCGGCCCGGCAGTGTGGTGTCACCGTATAAAATGGCATCCTTTTGGGAATCAACTAACATGTTTGTTACCTGTGGTGTCAGATCAAACAAACTCAACAGCGGTATAAGTTAGCCCTAAAATTAGGATCAGCAAGCCACATACCACCGCATAAACCAACGTAGCCCATTAATGACTTAAAAAGGCGCATATACTTTGTTTTAGCAGGCTCAACACACAATTACAACAGCCATTGTCACAATCAAAGTTTTAACGGCACCTAAAGCTCAACTATGCCGTCAAAATACTCCTTCGCTGGCTATTTTATCGGAGACCCAGCGCTGTGTGGCACGCAATAAATGCTCTTTTGGCGCCGTAATATCAGCGGCCAGCAGTTCGCTCACGCGATCATTAAATTGCTCAAGCGTTAAGTAACCATCAACACCATCATACCAGCGCCTATGACAGAGCTCTTGCCACTGCGCACGCTCGGGCTCGGTTAAAGCTTTAGGGTAAAACCGCCCTTTATAGCGCAACAGTAAATCGTTATATCGCTTATCATTAAAGTAAAACGCTTCGCTCGCCAGTTGCTCAGGGCTTGCTGTACGCACTTTTTCTAAGAGCGGTTTATCTCGGGTGGCTAAAAAGCCATCGTATAATTGCTGCTCAGCATCGGGCTTTTCCTCAAACGTAGCCAGCGCAAACACTTGCGCTATTTTATCGCCAATATCGTATTGCAGTAACTGCTGCCAATGCTTTTCGCACAAAGCCTTATCAATACCTAAGCGCTTGGCGTTATCGTCGGTCAGCAATTTAGGGGTTAATACAACAGGGCTTTTATTAAGGTGCACAGCCTTCAGGCCAATGCGCTCTTGCCCTGCAGGCAGGTCGGCAGCAGCTACAAATACGCGCTGCGCGATTTGCTCCGCGGTTAAATGGATTAAATCACTCGGGTCTTGGCTTAAATTAAACACCAAAACTGCATTTTTATTTTTAGGGTGGAATGCCAAAGGCACCACAAGTCCGGCGCAACCTTGCTCTACCGAAAACCGCGATGATATATGCAAAAAAGGCTTACGCTGCTTAATATTGATGTGCGTGGCCACCGTATTTTTTAAGCGCATGTTAAATAAATACTGGTACAGCTCGGGCTGCTTCGTTTTAACAAGCTTGGCCATAGCGATAGTCACCTCTACATCACTTAAGGCATCATGCGCGCGGGCATGTACTAAGTTATTCGCCGCCGCCAAAAGCTCAAGTTTAAAGCTGACTTTACCATCTACCTCGGGCCATTCAATACCTTCTGGCCGCAAGGCATAGCAGGTACGCACCATATCGATAATATCCCACCGGCTATTGCCATTTTGCCATTCGCGGGCATAAGGGTCGTAAAAGTGGCGATAAAAGCTGTACCGACTCACCTCATCATCAAAGCGAATACTGTTATACCCCACCCCACACGTATTCGGGGCTGCAAGCTCGGCATAAATACGTGCCATAAAACCGGGCTCGGGCATGCCGTTGGCCTCTGCATGCTCTGGTGTAATACCTGTCACCAGTACCGCGTCGGGGTGCGGCAACACATCAAGCGTTGGCTTGCAATACCACGAGTCAGGTTCAGCGACGGGCTCTAAGTCGTAATTGGTGCGTATCCCAGCAAACTGGCTAGGGCGGTCAATAGATGGGGTGGCACCCCAAGTTTCATAATCATGCCAATACAGTGTAGGCTCAGACATCGAACAACCTTATGTTTAATTGTTTGTAACTATTCAGAGGTGCGTAAATCGGGCGCTAAAAATCATTGGCTGGGCCACTCAAGCCATCTGCGGCCTTGTGCTCCTCGACCTTGTGCTCCTGCAAGGCTCGGCGCTTAAATACCCAGAAAACAATCCATCAGCACCCTATAAGCTGAGGTTTATCAATTGAGCTAAACAGTTACAATTGTTTTTTATCGTTATCCAAATCAGTATACTCATACCACTTCAAGCGACAGGCAAACCCATGAGCAATCTCGACTCACTTTTTGATAACAATATTCGCTGGGCTGACGACATTAAAGCCGAAGACCCACACTTTTTTGAAAAGCTCGCCGCACAACAAAAACCGGAATATTTATGGATTGGCTGCTCTGACAGCCGCGTACCCGCCAATGAAATTGTTGGCTTATTGCCGGGCGAATTATTTGTGCATCGCAATATTGCTAATACCGTTGTGCATACCGACCTTAATTGTTTATCGGTTATTTACTACGCGGTCGCTGTGCTCAAAGTCAAACATATTATTGTTTGTGGGCACTACGGCTGCGGCGGCGTGCAAGCGGCTATGGGCGACACTCAAGTCGGGCTGGTCGATCATTGGTTACGCAATATTCGCGATGTGTATTTTAATAAAAAGAATGCCTTTGGCGACGATCTCGACGATAAAGAGCGCGTCAACTTGCTGTGCGAGTTAAATGTCGCACAGCAAGTGGCTAACGTGAGCCATATTCCCTCGGTACAAAATGCCTGGGAGGCCGGCCACGAACTTAATATTCATGGTTGGATTTACGACATCCACGACGGCCTGTTAAACCGCATTACCCCTTCAATCAATGCTATAGAGCAAGTTGCTGAGCAATATAGAGTCAAGAAAAAACTCCTCTAAAGCTTAATCACTCACGCTTTAACCTGCCATTGAGTGACGGTAATAACTTAAAAACAGCATCAGTAAACACCCCAAAACCACCCAAATTAGCTTGCGATAAAAGGTGGTTTTTTGAGTATTAAGCTGCTGCCAAACCCCTGTTATTTGGATTAATTGCATGGCCAAAAAAAAGGCCACTGCAATTAATGCCAATGCCATTAAAGGCGACACCACACTGTAAGCGCCCAGCGCCAAAACACTCAACGCACAACAGCCCAAAGCCGATAAAACACTCAAACGCGCCTTGGTTGTTGGCGCGGCAAGCGCGTCGCCAGTACTAAGCCCAGCAATAAAGACAACCACTAACGTCGTCCACCCTAGGGTAATCAATAGCACTCGCGCCACTGTGTCCGGGGCCAGCCACGGCATAACCGCAGCAGCCAAAAAAGGCACTAACGCTATAATAATGTAACGAGAATAATCCATAAACAGCCCTATCAATAGCGAGGTTTAGCGCATGTTAACGCTAGCTTTGCGGCAAGGTTAGGTTTGCGGCAAGGTTAGGTTTGCGGCAAGGTTACGCCAGTTTGGCCCTGATATTTTCCTCCGCGATCTTTATAGCTGGTTTCACATTCTTCATTGCTTTCAAAAAACAGCATTTGCGCCACTCCTTCGTTAGCATAAATTTTAGCCGGCAGCGGTGTCGTATTCGAAAACTCCAACGTCACATGACCTTCCCACTCGGGCTCTAACGGGGTGACATTCACAATAATACCGCAACGGGCATAAGTCGACTTACCCAAGCATACGGTTAATACACTGCGTGGAATTTTAAAATACTCGACCGTGCGCGCCAAAGCAAAAGAGTTAGGTGGAATAATGCACACATCACTTTTGATATCAACAAAACTGCCTTCATCAAAGTTTTTAGGGTCAACGGTGACCGAGTGCACATTAGTAAAAATTTTAAACTCATCGGCGCAGCGTACATCGTAGCCATAGCTCGAAGTACCGTAAGACACTAAGCGATCGCCTTTTTTACCGTAGCGCACTTGCTCAGCCTCAAAGGGGCTGATCATATCTTGCTCTTGTGCCATTCGGCGAATCCACTTATCGGACTTAATCGACATTTTTTACTCCACTTAATTTAAGACTGCAATAATAATTGTAACCCCATACATTCAAACGATTAATCATCGCTTGCTGTAATTGAGGGGCCGCCAGCATCGCCGGCCACCACATGATTTAAAAACAACTGTAAAACCGTGGCCTGTGCCGAGGCAATATAAGCCTGGCTTTCTAAACTGTTAGGATCGGCCGCCACCGAAGGCTTGCCGCTATCGGCATCGTGGCGAATAGCCAGTTTTAATGGCAAGCGTCCCAATACACTCGTATGGTATTGCTCGGCCAATAACGCGCCGCCAGCCTCGCCAAATATAGCCTCTTGGTGGCCGCACTGTGTACACGTATGGGTCGCCATATTTTCAATGACACCCAACACATCAATATTGACTTTACGGAACAATTCAATGCCTTTTTTGGCATCTAATAGCGCAATATCTTGTGGCGTAGTCACAATAACACTGCCGCTCACAGGGACAGTTTGCGCCAAGGTTAGCTGAATATCGCCGGTGCCCGGCGGCATATCAATAATTAAAAAATCCAAACCGCTCCAATGGGTTTGCCTAAGCATTTGCTGCAGCGCACCGGTTGCCATGGGGCCACGCCATGCCATCGGCGTATTCTCACTCACCAAATTCCCCATACCAATGGCCGCAATACCGTAAGGCGACATCACCGGGTTCATGCGCTTGCCTTCGAGCATCTCGGGCCGTGCGCCTTCGATATTGAGCATCACCGTTTGGCTAGGCCCATACACATCGGCATCTAACATACCCACTTTAGCGCCGAGCGTTTGCAGTGCCAACGCCAAATTCACCGCCGTTGTCGACTTGCCCACCCCCCCTTTGCCCGAGGCGACTGCAATAATATGCTTAACCCCGGCAATAGGCTCGCGCCCAGCGGTTAAAGCGGGCGCCATTTCTAGCCACTCAAACTGGATATTGATGGCGCTATAGTCACTCGCCAACGCGGTATTGAGTAGCGCGCTAAGGCGCGCCTCTTGGTTTTTAAGCCAGTGAGGCAATTGCAATACCAAAGAGCAACTACCAGCATCCTCAGTCGCGGCGATACAAATATCGGCGCAATTGGCATCAAAGCCTTGCAGCACGGGCACCAAGGTTAATAAAGACCACAATTTTTCGGTCATCGATTCTGGGGCTTGAGAGGGGCGCTGATAAGTAGCCATGAGTATCGGTATCGCTATGCAGAAAAGGAAAGGCATTTTAGCCTCTATAGCGCCAGCATGCACCCAATCGTTGAGGTTGATCACAAGCACCTTGATGACCCAGCATCATAAGCGGGCATGGTGTTATTACCATTAATCTGGCGCATGGGATAACGATCTCTTGAGTGTTCAAAAAACACGCAGTTTTGAGTACTCTATCGCAACTCCATCACCAAAAGCACCTAGACATACTCGTTTGAGATGTCACACTTAAATTGCAGCCCATACAAAGCTCCCTTAACGGCCGTTCACTAATAAAAGAAAAGAGGCAAGTGCCATGAACTCACGCTTTACTCGCACCACCGCTGACCACTCTTTAGCCACTGACTCTCCCGCTACACAAGCCCAAGACATCTATAACCCGCAGCTATACACCACCGGTGGCTTATTAAATCAAACCGAGCCATTGCCCGATCAACTGCAAGCGCTCCAAGAAGAACTCAACAACCCCTTAAGCCTGTGGCAAGAGCTACGCATTACGCCGATGTCGGGTACCGACTATGTGTTTATTCCTGACTTTGTCTATCAAGCCTTTGGTCCGTCGTATTCTATGACGCGCTTTATTACCGAACTCAGCTGCGCCTTTGGTCTTGGGCTCGATCGCTTACAAGTCATTTGCATGGCCGAACCAAAAGACGCTAAGCACCTATTTTCAAAGGTCATCATTGAATGGACCGGTGGCAGTATTAGCCACAACCACCAAGAAGACATCGCCAATAACTCGCGCTACTACGCCTTTATTGACTCGATGTACCAGCACAGTACCCCAGTGATTGACTCACACGAGCACTAAGCCAAAGCATGGCTTAGCCTTAAAATAAAGGCTCAAAAAGTAAGCAAGCACTCACACCAAGCTCGCCATACACACTAAGCCTTACTCGTTTTACTGAGCCCTTACCTGCTCTAGCTGCTCACACATTAATTGGGCGCCTTGCAATATACGCGGTGTGTGCCGCTGGATAATATCGGGGGGCACAAAAAACAAATGCTTATTTTTAACCGCCGTCAAACTCGGCCACGCCAGCCAATTATCTAACCAGTCTGGCCTCGCCTCGCCCATGCCACTGGCAATAATGGCATCAGGGTTGCGCGCCATCACTGACTCAATGCTAATTTTAGGCGCCAGTGTTGGGGCATCACCAAAGGCATTTTGGCCGCCGCACAACCTGATAACATCACTAATAATGTGCTTGTCATTTAAGGTTTGCAAAGGCTGATACCACACTTGATACAGCACACTCACGGGCGTTTTTTGCTGATAGCGGGCCGTTAAAGTGCTTAATTGCTGTGTATAATCGGTAGCAGCCTGCTCGGCCTGCTCCAATGTACCGACCAAAGTCCCATAGTCACGTATTGAGCGCGCCACATCGGGTAGCGTGTGCGGGTCGCTCACATAGGCAGTCAAGCCCAGCGCCTCCAGTTTTGACAGTATTGTGCCGCCACCTAGCGAGCCCCACACCACCACCAAGTCAGGCTTTAGCGCAATAATAGCCTCTAAGCTATGGGCACTAATGGCACCCACTTTGGGTATTTTTTGGGCTTGTTCGGGGTAATCGCAATAGTCTACAACCCCCACAACTCGGTCACCCGCACCGGCGGCAAATAAGTTTTCAACAATATGCGGCGCCAGCGCCACAATGCGCTTAGCCGGTGCCTGCAACGCAACAGTGCGACCGGCGTAATCCACCACCGATAGACTCGGCTGCGCAGCCTCAGCTGCCTGTACCTGCGTGGCTACACCACCAATGGCCGCAGCACTGATACAAAGTAAAAAAATAATGCGTTGCATGCCCAATAACACCTTTTTAAAATCCACTCTTGTTAAACCCACATGGTTAAATTCATCATCAGATTTAAATCGCCCACAAAAAAGCCAAGCTTTAACGCTCAATAGGCAGCCAGCCAAATTGAGTGTTTTTATCGTCACTTTAAGCGCATTTCGAGCCCGGCAACCACTAAGTCCACACGTTCACAACACTCGGCAACACGCTGGTTTAACCAACCCGCTTCGTCGGCAAAAGTACGGCTTAGCGCCCCTAGCGGCACAATGCCCGAACCCACCTCATTACTCACAAAAATCACATCGGCCTGTAACGTGGGTAAGCACGCCAATAACGCCTGCCGCTCCTCTAGCCAGCAGGCATGGTGTAAACAGTTATTAAGCCACAGCGTTAGGCAATCAACCAAAATGATGCGCCCGGGTTGATCAATACCGCGCAGCGCGCAGCTCAAAGCGGTTTGCTCTTCGATTAAGTGCCACGCATGGCCACGGTCTTTTTTATGCTGCGCCACCCGCTGCTGCATTTCGATATCGCCATCGTTGCTATCGGCACCCCACGCTGTTGCGATATACCAAGGTTGCCCGCCCGCGGCTAAAGCGCGCGCCTCGGCAATTCGACTTTTACCACTGCGAGCCCCACCCAAAATTAACGCACAAGTCACGTAATACTTCCTATTTTAGTCATTAAAAATGTACATTCTATGTAACTATTTAGCCGAGCCAAAAACCCCCTCTTAACAGGGTGCTGATGGATTATTTTTTGGGCATTTAAGCGCCGGGCCTTGCAGGGAAAGCAAGGGTTAGACAGTGCATGAGCACACTGTCGAGAGCGCTTATATAGCGACCAGCCCCAGCATGGAGCGTGGGGGTAGTTGCAGGAGCATAAAGTCGCAGATGGCTTGAGCGGCCCAGAAAATGATTCATTAGCGCCCAATTACGGCCCCTCTGAATAGTTAACAATTAACAATATTAAGCATGCCACCATGGTTAATCACCTGCGTATTCGCACCAAACAGTGTTTTGATTAAGGCCGAGCTAAGCTGTGTGCTTACCTCGCCATAAGCCACCACATGGCCGCACTGCAAAGCGAGTAATTGATGCGCATAGTTGGCCACCATATTTAAATCGTGCTCAATCATTAGCACCGCAACGCCTTGCTCAGCAAAATACTTAACCGCGGCCATAAGCTGCTGCTTATGGCCTAAATCTAAACTGCTAGTGGGCTCATCCAAAATAAGTAAGCGCGGCTCGGCATCGGGCTTTCGCCATATTTGAGCCATTACGCGGGCTAATTGCGTGCGTTGTTTTTCACCGCCCGACAACGCCGTATAAGGCCGACCATACAAATAGCCAATATCCATCAGCGCCATGGCTTGCTCAACAATAATACGGTCCGCTTTAGCGCCACTACTATGCGGCACACGGCCCAGCATCACGACTTCTTCGACGGTAAAAGGAAAGCTCAACACACTGGTTTGCGGTAAACATGCAATATGGCGGGCTCGCGCTTGTAAAGGCTGTGCGTGTATTGGCGCGCACGCAAAATTAATCTGCCCCGCCTCAAGGCCAACATCGCCCAATATAGCGCTAATTAGGGTGCTTTTGCCTGCGCCATTGGGCCCAATAACACTGAGTATTTCACCGGCTTTAAGGCTCAGGCTTACATCGCTCACAATAAACGCCGCCCCTTTTTTAACGCTAATATTTTTAAGCTCTAACACACAACCTCTTTAGCCTTTGCCTTGTAGTGTTCGGTTATTGATAATTTTTGCGATGGCGCAAAAGCGAGATAAACACCGGCGCACCCAGCACTGCGGTCATCAAACCTACGGGTAGCTCGGTGGGTGCAATAATTGTTCTTGCTAGAGTATCGGCCAGCACCAGCAACATAGCACCCACGCACGCGCTCATCGGTAGCAAGTATTTATGATTCGGCCCCAAAAGCATACGCACCATATGCGGCACCACCAAACCAATAAAAGCCACAACACCACTCAAGGCCACCGCAACCCCTACGCCTGCCGCAATACACACAATAACGCGGCCTTTCACACGCTTAACGTTAATGCCCAAATGCCGCGCCTCTGACTCCCCCAACAATAACGCATTAAGGGCCTTGTACTGCCCGTACAAACAGCCGCCCACCACAAGTAATACGCCAGCAATCAGGCCCACTTGGGTAAAGTTAGCCGCCTCTAAGCCACCCATATGCCACAAACTCAATTGCCGTAATTGATCATTATTAGAAATAAATTTAAGCACATTCGATAAACTGCCCGCCAAGTACGAAAAAGCCACCCCCGCCAGTAACATCGTCGCCGCCGATGTCGTGCCCTCGCGCTGATGAGTGGCCAACCGATACACCGCCACCACCACCAAAATAGCCCCAGCAAATGCCCCCAGCGAAATCAACGACACACCAAACCAGCCAGCCACCAAGGTATTGCCCAAAAATACAATCACCAAGCTAGCGCCCGCTGCCGCACCGGCACTTACGCCAATCAATGCGGGGTCGGCCAAAGGGTTGCGAAACAAGCCTTGCGCTGCCGCACCGCAAATAGCCAGTAAAGCCCCCACACCCGCAGCCAACAAAGCCCTAGGTAGGCGCAAAGCCTCGACAATTAATTGCGTTTGTTTATCGGGCACCGCCAGGCCGTATAACCGCGCGTGCAGCCACTGCCCTAAGCTAGTAAACTCAATCGCCACAGCACCCACTGTTAACGCAAGCAGTATCAATATCACAAGCAACACACACGCCCCGCCAATCAGCCAAGGCCAATACTGCTGAACACTGTGCGGGCTTATATGTAGGTTGAATAGGTGTAGTTTTAATAGGCGTCGTTGCATTACATAACCATCATTCACAGACCAAAACCCAATCATTCTACCAGCCACAGCAACGCAACAGGTATTTCATCGTGGGTTTAGCGCGTCTATTGAAGGCTTGGCCTACTGGTCTACTGGTACGATTAACAGCTGTAATCAATGTAACGGGTAGTAGCCAGTTTGAAACTGGCTAAGCAAGGCGGCCTAGAGTATGGCAGGGTAACGTTTTATATGGCCGATTAGCACTGAGACTATAGCTATGGGTACATATAACGCACCCGCTCACAACTTTAAGATCGTAACCGTCAAGTCAATGGCCATACGGTTGGTGCACTGGTTGGGCTTTTGCCTGTCATAGGGTTAAGGGGCGTTGCAAAAACTCTTTTTATTAACACGCTAAAAAAGTTCATAATCGGTTTTGGCTACCTTTAATTAGGCTCGTAAAAGCGGTAATAACACATCAACAGCAAAAGCTTGCCCCAGTGGGCAAGCTGCTGTTTTTATAGGCTTAGGGGGTTGTAGTGGCAACAGGGGTAGGCGCTAGGTTGACAAACCGCGACATCACAACACGCTCGCCGGTGGTAACATCGACCAGTAATAAAGTAACAATCGATTCGGTATTGGCATCGGGGTTGGTGGTTACATCTACAATAAAGCCCACATGCTGTTCGGCATTTAATACAAAGGCTTTGGGGGCGACCATGGTATTGGCACCGTTAAGCGGTAATAGCGCGCTACTTACAGGTTCAACAATAGCAACCTTGCTCGCTAATTGCTCATCAGGGTTGATATTGATTTTAATGAGCTTACTAAGGGCTGGGTCTAACAGGTACGTATAGTTGTTGGCAAAATCTGTCGAGATATAGCCCAACGATTCTACACTGTCACCAAGGGTTTCAAATAATCGAAGTGAAGGTAAAAGCCGTTCATCGTTGCCTCCCAAAAATCCTGCCACGTCTATATCTCCTATATTTGATGATGATAATGCAAACCTTCGTTCAGTCACTTTATCAACAGTGGTGTTATACCCCACAAGTAAATCAACAGGTACTGAGTCCGTAAGCTGAGCTGTGGTGAAATTAACTGGCTCTCCAAATTTAAATTCCTGACCCTCGAATGATATTTCAAATATCACTATTACCTCCCCCGGTACAGTCAGGTCTATCGTGGAAATACCATGAACTGTCCAAAACCCATTAGAATCCGAGAAGTAATGGCTAACGTCTAATGTAGTTGCATCAATGATGAGCGCATCAGTTCCCGCGCCTATTAATATCGAGTTAGTACCTGGGTAAGGTAATACTGCCCTTCTATCAACCCCAGGTATCGCACTCGCGGGTAATACTTCCTCCCGCTCGCCTGTGGTTAAATCAATGGCCATTAAGGCCGAAAACTCGGGTTTGCTGCCTGGGATTAATAAGCGGTTGTTTACTTCATCAATCGCAATTTGATGCTGCACATCAGCCGCGCCCCACACCACGTTATTGCCCGCAGGGAAGTTAGCGGCGGTATTGGTTTGGGTAATATTAAGCACTTGCTCGGTTTTATTACCGGCAGCATCGGTGGCGGTAAGGGTAATCATATTTTGCTCGCCGGCGGTTAGTGCCACGGTGTGTGTCCACTGCTCAATACGGGTCGCGGTACCTGTGTGGCTAATGGGCTGGGCATCGGCATCGGGTGTGGTGGCAGTGGTTACACTCACCGCCAACGCAATCGTGCCGTAATCATCACTGGCGTTGCCGCGTAAAGTAACGGTATTGCCATCGGTGAGGGTATTGGCCGTAGGGAACAATACGGCAAGCGCTGGCGCCTCTATATCGCCGCGGGTGGTGACGGTAAAGGTATCGCTTATGCCACCAATTGTGAGCGTTGCCTCTTTAACCACATTAATTGTGTCGCCGGCGGCTAACTGTACCGTTACGGTATCGCCTGGCATCACACTTTGCGCCATAGCACCATAAGCGCCCTCGTTAATTTTAAACTGGCCATTCACAATGCTAATAGCGGTAGCATCGTTAATGCCGGCAACGGTTATTTGTGCCTCGGCCAATACATTAAACTCGGCATCGCTAACATCGGTAAAGCTAAAGGCTTCGGGGGTAATATCTTGCGCTTCGGTAGTGGCGCTAAAGCCTTGAGCGGTTTCATTCACTGTTACCGTGGCTACGGCCTCTTGCTCAAAACCCGCAGCGGTGAGTTGCACGGTTAAGGCTTGGCCGTTACTAATAGTGCCTTGGGTATTCACAAAGTCACCGCCGTCAATGCTGTACCAACCCTTGTCTATCTCAATGGGCGCAGCATCGTTAATGCCGGTAATGGTCACGGTATTAGAGGTCACAGTAGCGCCTTTGGCCACATCAGTTTGGGCGGTAAAGCTAAAGGCTTCGGGGGTAATATCTTGCGCTTGGGTAGTGGCACTAAAGGTTTGAGCAGTTTCATTCACTGTTACCGTGGCTACGGCCTCTTGCTCAAAACCCGCAGCAGTAAGTTGCACGGTTAAGGTTTGGTCGTTATTAATAGTGCCCGCTGCACGTTGAAACGCGCCGCCATCAATACTAAACCAGCCGTTTTCAACCGAGACAGGCGCAGCATCGTTAATACCGGTAATGGTCACGGTATTAGAGGTCACAGTATCGCCTTTGGCGACGCCGGTTTGGGCGGTAAAACTAAAGGCTTCGGGGGTAATATCTTGTGCTTCGGTGGTGGCCACAAAGGTAAGCGAGGTAGCGCCGAGCGTTAAGGT
>CANLTI010000007.1 GCA_947494095.1 uncultured Pseudomonadales bacterium | reverse complement strand
TGCAGGAGCATAATGTCGAGGAGAGGAAGCAGAAAACAAGTATTATTGGATAATGTATTTTTTCCTCGTCCCTTAGGGCTCATCAATCATCCAGATTCCGAACATTATTTGTCTTTGTATTTTAAGCATTCATTAGAACAAGAATTAACACAACTAGATGTTAGCAAAATTCCTGTCATCGGTTCAATTAACCAAATCAGCCAAATCTTAGAGCCAATCGCTCAAGGCATTGGCTTTACCGTATTGCCAAAAAGTGCCGTTGACAGTTTTTATCTCCCTAAACGTTCAAAGATTTTTAAACCTAAACAGCCAGTAATAGAAAGCTTATATTTGGTCTGTAAAAAACAGAGTATTACCTGCTCGTTATGATACCTTTAATTCAATTATTCGGCAGGCATGGGCTTAGGTCCGCTATTCGTGCAAAGCCGACCTATAGAGTATTTGTGTTAAGTGGTTTTTGGGTAAAAGTGTGTCATAACGTCGGCTGTATCAAATGGATTTCGGCTAAATATTTCAATGGGATCAACGCCGCGCTCCACAGCAAATTTGGATCGCGGCGGTAAATTTGTCCGACAAGCGCTATGTTAAGCGCCATAAAAAATCCAAATGAGTTATTTTTCCTAATTTCAATTGCCTCTTCTACAGCATTAGCTAAGTGCTTGCTGATCCAATTATATAGACTCCGTTTTCGCCCCCGACGTTAATTTTAGGGGTGACAACTATTCTGACGTAGGTCCCCCTTTTTTACTTTTAATTACAAAATTTAAATTAGACGCGGGTAAATCTTTAGTGACGCTAAAGCCTTCAATAATGCGGCGGTCTATGATTTCGTTTTGTCTGCGTTCTATGGCACATAGGCGTTTAAAGTCATCTTTAGAAACAAGTGACACAGCTTCGCCGGTATTTCCTGCGCGGCCAGTACGGCCAATGCGGTGAATATATTCATCGGCATCATCGGGCAGGTCGTAATTAATAACGCGTTCTAAATTGTGTATGTCGATACCCCGTGAAGCAATGCCTGTTGCAATTAAAAAGGCTGTTTTGCCCTTTTTAAAGTCGGCAAGGGCTTGGCTGCGTGATGCTTGGCTGCGCCCGCCGTGAATGGCCTCGGCAATAATGCCACGCTTTTCTAGTTGGCTCACTAGTTTGGCGGCGCCGTGTTGTGTGCGAATAAAAATTAAACCTTGTTGCCATTGCTGCGCTTTAATTAAGTGGCTAAGCAGCGCTGATTTATTGTGTTTATCAATAGCCACAACCCACTGCTCGATAGTGGGGGTCGTGTGCTGGCTGGGTTGGATGGTGATTTCTTGTGGGTTGTCGATGGTTGTTTTGGCGAGTGCGCGTACGCCTTTTGAGAGTGTGGCCGAAAACAACAAGCTTTGGCGTTGCTCGGGCAGTTTGTCTAGGATTTTATTAATATCATCAATAAAACCCATATCTAACATGCGGTCGGCTTCATCAATGACCAGCATTTTTAATTCGTCAAAATGTAAGGCCCTTTGATGGGCTAAGTCGAGTAAGCGGCCGGGTGTTGCGACTAAAATATCTGTGCCATCAATAAGGGCTTGTTTTTGCGGGGCGTAATCGACACCCCCGACAATGGCGGTTGTTTTAATATCAAGGTACTGGCTGTAGGCGATAAAGTTGTCGTGTACTTGTTGCGCCAATTCGCGCGTGGGGGCCAATACTAATGCGCGAAATCGCTTGGGCCTGCGCTTATGTGGCTCGCCACTGCGGGTGCTTTGAGCCAATTGATGAATAATGGGCAGAGCAAAGCTGGCCGTTTTACCGGTGCCAGTTTGGGCTGTAGCGAGTAGGTCGTCACCTTTTAAAATACAGGGAATGGCCTGCTGCTGAATAGCCGTGGGCGCGGTGTAATTTTGAGCGCTAAGGGCCTTTAAGAGGCTGGGGTGTAAACCGAAAGTATCGAAAGTCATGAGTATCCAATAATAAAGCGCCGGGCTTGAGTGGTGCCATAATAGGCGCCAACAAGTGATGCTGAGTGTTGGTGAATGCGCGCATTATAAGTAATTTAGCTCTGAGGCAGGTAATATATCGGTGTAAGCACTTTAATCAGCCACTTGACTATTGAGTACACCATGAATGACTACGGCCTGAGCGCATGGTTTGATGCACTGACCCCCGATGTTTTTATTTGTAGCCCCAACCAGCGCTTGGTGCGCTTTTATCAGCGTGAATATGCCAGTTACCAAAAAAACAAAGGCTGTGAGGCCTTTGCCCCGCTCGATTGCATGGCCTTAGAGCTTTGGCAAAATGCGCTGTGGCGCAAAGCGCAGCTACTGCTGCCGGCCTATGCCGCGAAAGGTCAAGCGATTAACCCGCTGCAAAAAAAAGCCCTCTGGCAACAAGTACTAAGCCGCGATGATAATTTATGGGCCGCCGGCGACGTACTCGACCCCGCCTTAGATGCCGACAAACTGCTTAAAATGTGGGGTGTATTGGCGCCTAGCGACAGCCATCTTACCGATGAGTTTGAGCTTTTTATGCGCTGGCAAGATGAGTATCATACGGTGTTGAGTGAGCAAAATTTATACGACAGCCAAGATGCATATAACTACTTATTAGAGGCCATTGAGCAAAAAGCGTTAAACGCACAATTGCCTAAGCGCATAGTATTTACGGGCTTTGATCAGTGGCCAACACCGCTTAAGCGCTTGGAGCAAGCTTTAGTGGCTGCCGGTGTTGAGGTGGCGCACCAGCAAGTGTTAGCCACCCAAAAGCCTGTGGCTAAGCGGCGGCAGTATGCTAATAGTAAGTCGGAGGTGTTTGCCGCGGCAACTTGGGCACTAGAGCAAAGTAGTAGGGGCAAGCAAGTGGCGGTTGTCGTGCCTGATTTGGGTCAGCGACTGACCAGCGTTGAGCGTGTTTTTCAGCAAGTGTTTGAGCCTGATGCGCAGTTGCCGCAAGGCCAATTTGATGAGGCTTTGTATAACGTATCGGCGGCCGAGCCGTTAGGGCAATGCCCTCTCATTAAAACCGCCAGCCAATTAATTGCTTGGCAAGGGCAGGCTTTACCGGTGGCCGAGTTAAAAGCCTTAATGCTGTCGCCATTTGTGCTAGATTTTGGCCTTTGGCAAGAGCGCGCACAATTAATGGCGCGTTTGGCCGGTCGTACAAGCCGCACGAGTTTATTGCAACTTAAAGCAGAGGTGGCGCATCATAATCAGCGTTGGCAAGAGGCGCAGTTATCGAGCGAAGCTGTCGCCGAGTCGGAACCCAATAAAGAGAGTCAGGGCAAAAAGGCTGCGCAAAAAGCGGCGCCATTGGCCGTGTTGTATGAGGCGCTAGAGCAGATTTATCAACACTTACAAGTGCGCCCCCCTAAAAAAGCGCTGCCTTCTGAGTGGTGTGTATTTTTTAGTGAGCGCTTAAGTGCTTGGGCGTGGCCGGGCAGCCGTACGTTAAGCTCCCACGAATATCAGCAGCATGAGCATTGGCAGCATGCCTTGGCCGAGTTTGCTTTATTAGACAGTGTATTGGGAGCGGTAGATGTTAAGCGCGCCCAGCAATTATTGGGGCAAAGTTTAAAGGCGCCTTTTCATAAGCAAACGCCACCGGCCAATGTGCAAATATTGGGGGTGTTAGAGGCGGCAGGGCAGTTGTTTGATGGCATTTGGTGGCTGGGTTTAGATGCCCACTCATGGCCGGAGCCATTAAAGCCCAACCCGTTATTGCCTGCTGCTTTGCAGCGTGAGCATAAAATGCCAAGAGCCAATGCTACCGCCGAGCTTGACTACGCTACTGCTATTACCCAGCGCATTACCGCCAGTGCCGCAGAGGTGATTGTGAGTTACCCAGCTTTTAACGGCGAAGAGCCTTTGGCGCCAAGCCCCTTAATTGAAAACTTTGCAGCCGAAGAGATGGCCGAGCCGTCAGTGTTACACCCTTGGCAATGTGCCGAGCCTAAACCCTTGCAGTTACTGCACGATAACACAGCAACGGCTATTGTAACGCCGGTCGAATTGCGTGGTGGCGTGGGTGTTATTAAGCGCCAAGCGGCTTGCCCGTTTCAGGCTTTTGCGGTGCACCGTTTGCAGGCGACGAGCATCGAGCCGATGGAAGACGGGCTAAATAATCGTGACCGGGGTAATTTAGTCCACGATGTGCTTGAGCATTTGTGGCAACACTTACAAACGCAACAAAGCTTATTGGCGCAAACCCCAGAGGCACTGGCGGCGCTAATTGCTACAGCGACTGACGAGGCGATTGCGCGCTTGGCCAAAGGCCGTCGTTTAGGTGAGCGCTTGTTGTTATTGGAGGCGCAGAGGGTGCAAAGCCGAGTCGAGAGTTGGCTAGCCCTTGAGCGCGAGCGTGAGCCCTTTACGGTAAAGCACCAAGAACAGACGCTGCCGTTAGAGTTGGCAGGCCTTACATTACGTTTACGGATGGACCGAGTCGATTGCTTAGCCGATGGTAAAACACTGGCCGTTATTGATTATAAAACCGGTAAAACAACCTTAAAAAGCTGGCAATGGCCGCGTATTGATGAACCTCAAATTCCTTTATATGCCACCGCGCTGCCCGATGTAGGAGCGGCGGTTTTTGCACAGGTTAACACCCAGGAAATGAAATATTTAGGTTTGACCGCCATGCCGCATTTATTTGCTGAGCTCAACGATGTCGCCGATAGCAAAGCTGGTAAAGGCTGGCCCGATACCTTTGCCGATGTACTCATGCAGTGGCAACAAGAGCTGCAAGCGGTCGCCACCAGTTTTGTGGCTGGCCATGCGGCAGTGGCGCCCAAAAACGTACAAAGCTGTATGTATTGTGAGCTACACAGTTTATGTCGCATTGCAGAGCACTCGGCGCCGCAAGCCGATGATGGCAATGCTGTGAATACCGCCCACCTAAAAGGAGCCGCTTTATGAGCCTGCCGATAGATGCCGCCCAGCGTGAGCGCGCTTTAAACCCAAGCCAAAGCTTTATTTGTGTCGCACCTGCAGGCAGTGGTAAAACAGAGCTTTTAACGCAGCGTGTACTGGTGTTATTAACTCGTGTGCAAAAGCCCGAAGAGGTGCTGGCGATTACCTTCACCCGTAAAGCGGCGGCCGAAATGCTGCATAGGGTGATGGGTGCGCTTAAAATGGCCGAGCTTCCCAAGCCCATAGAGCCCCATAAACAGCACACCTGGCAACTGGCCAAGGCCGCGCTGCATGCCGATGCGCAGTATGGTTGGCAGTTATTGCAAAATCCGCACAGGCTTCATATTAAAACTTTTGATGGCCTGTGTGCCGGTTTGGTAAAAGCTTTGCCACTGCAGTCCCAAATGGGTGCGGGCGTGGCTTTAAGCGATGACCCCGAGCGCTTGTTTGAGCTGGCGGCTAAAAGTTTACTGGCTGAGCTTGAAGGCGGTGATGATGTGGCCGATAGCTTGGCGCAGTTGTTAATGCACTTGGATAATCGACAAGAATCCCTGCAAAATTTATTGGTTGAATTACTGAAAACACGCGCGGCTTGGTTGCCCCTTATTTTGGGTCACCAAGACGATGTACGGTTTACCCTAGAGGCGTGTTTGGCGCAGTTGCGCGAAAGCCATATTGCCAAGCTTAAAGGCTTAATGCCTGCCGAGCTGGCCCCTAAGTTGTTGGCTTTAACAGCGTTTGCGGCGCGCAATTTACCTGCCGATAGCGCAACCCCCATAGTGCTATGCGCCGACCTTACAGTTTTGCCCGATGCCAGCGAGCAAGGTTTAGCGCAGTGGCGCGGTATAGCGGCTTTTTTATTGAGTGGCCACAACCTTAAAGGCACGGGGACTGCGGGTAAAGCCAAATGGCGCCAGCGCTTTACTAAAAACGAGGGCGTGCCGAGTAAAGTCGATGATCTAAAGCCGGCCGAGCTCAAGGCGATAAAAGCCGATATTAAGGCGCTAATAGATGCGTTAAGCGCCAGTGATGAGTTGTTAGATGCACTGGCTGAGGCGATTGATTTACCGTACGAGCAATACCCCGAGCAACAATGGCAAATATTGCAGGCGCTCACCCAGTTATTGCCGCGTTTGGTTGCGCATCTGCAATGGGTGTTTGCCAGTGAAGGCGAGCTTGATTTTACCGAAATGAGCTTGCGCGCCGACCGCGCCTTAGGCTTTATTGATGAGCCTACCGACCTAGCGCTACGTTTAGATCACCGTATTAGCCATGTTTTAGTGGATGAATTTCAAGATACATCAAGTAATCAAATGCAGCTGATACAAAAACTGACCGCAGGGTGGCAAGGCGATGATGGGCGTACATTGTTTTGCGTGGGTGATGCCATGCAATCGATTTACGCCTTTAGGAGCGCTAACGTGGGTTTGTTTTTGCGCTGCTTGGGTGATGATATTGTGGCGGGTGATAGCGGCAATAATGACGGGTATTCTCGTTTAAGTGATGGCGTAGATGACGGTGTAGATGACGGTGTAGATGGCGGTGTCAGTGGTGGTCTAGATAGTTACGAGCAAGGCCAGTTAGGGGCTATTGCACTAGAGACTTTACGTTTAAGGACTAATTTTCGGTCGGCAGCAGGCGTAGTCGATTGGATTAACAGCACCTTTCATCATGCTTTTCCTTCGCAGATGGATTTTAATTTAGGTGCCGTACCTTATAGCGAGGCCGTCGCGTTTAACCCCGATAGCGAAAACGCTGTGAGTGTGCAGGGCTTTTGTGGGGTGGCCGATACCGAGCCTGCCGACTTGGCCAAAGCCGAAGGTGACTGGATTGCGCTACAAATGCAAGCGGTATTGGCGCAAAACCCTGAGGCGACGATGGCTGTTTTAGGTCGTGGGCGCAGGCAGTTAACCGCGGTTTTACCCTCTTTAAAAGCGGCGGGTATTTGCTACCGCGCCGTAGATCTAGACCCGCTTGCCGCCGTGCCTGCTGTGCAAGATGCCTGGGTGATTACCCGTGCGCTGCTCAATACCAGTGATACGGTGGCTTGGTTAAGCCTATTGCGTGCGCCCTGGTGCGCGGTAGAGCTTAATACGCTGCTGCAGTTGCGTGAACAAGCGGGTGTGAGTGTTTATATGCAAATGCGGCAGTGGCTGCAAAGCGAGCAGGCGAGGTTAAATAAGCCGGCTTATCAACGGGTTTTGCACGTGGCCAATGTTATGGCGGTAAGCCTTGCCGAGCGCACCCGCAAACCCTTGGCCGACTGGGTCAAGGGTGTGTGGCTGGCGCTAGGGGGTGCAGCCAGCTTAAATGCCGATGCACAAAACAACGTAGAGCGCTTTTTTGAGGCCTTAGCCGAATGCGATGAGGCGAGTTTGCAGCAAAACCCCGCCCGCCTCGAAAAACTGCTCACCGAACTGTATGCGCTACCAGACCCTGAGGCCAGCGAGCAAATACAGGTAATGACAATGCACAAATCTAAAGGTTTAGAGTTTGATGCAGTGTTTTTGGTGGGGCTAGGCAGTGCTAGCGGGCAAACCGATAGCCCGCTGATGCGCTGGCATGAGCAGTTGTTTGATAATGAATTTCTAGGTGCCGAAGACGCCGCGACTTGGCTATTAAGCCCTATGGCAGAGCGCGGTCAAGGCAAAGATGCACTGTATCAATGGCTGGGGTTGCAGCAGGCCAAACGTGAGCGTTTGGAGGCTTGCCGTTTATTGTACGTGGCCTGTACGCGGGCCAAGCAGCACTTGTTTTTAACTGCCGTGCTTAAACAAAAAGGTGAGGGCGGCGATGCCGTGATTAACCCACCTGCCAGTGGTAGTTTACTGAGCCATATTTGGCCTGCGGTTGCGCAGCGCTTTAGTGTGCAATGCCAAAGTGTTGAGCCGGTAGTATCGGCGGCGCAAGATCACGTGACGCCCTTGCGGCGCTTGGCCGAGGTATCGTGTGATTGGGTATTGAAAACGGCCAGTGATCGACCTTTTGGGGGCGCACCTTTGGTGCCAAGCGGTGCCCCAGCAAGTGGCGCGCAAGCATTGAATGGTAACCAAGCGTTGCCTGTCGAGTACGAGCCCATTCAAGCCTGCGTGGGTACGCTGGTTCATGAGGTTTTAGAGGTGTATGTCGAGGCTACTTTGGCTGCGGTAAACGCCGATAGCACTCCTGTTTACCATTGGGCGGCATTTTACACAGCCTGGCAGGCGCGTCTCACTACGCTACACGGTAAACCACTCGATGCCGAAAGTGGCCGTGGCGCAGTCGCTGCGGTAGAGCAGTTACTTGATACCGCGTTGGCGGCAGAGTCGCCTTTAATGGTGGCGCTGCAGCGCGCAAAAACACGGCATTGCGAGTATGCACTGTCGGGGGTTAATAGTGAGGGTGTGCTAGAGACTTGCCGCATTGATTTATGGTGGCAAGAAGACGATGGACACATTTATTTGTTGGATTATAAAACGGGGCAGCCGCAGCCTAATCAAAGCGTTACCGCTTTTGAGGCGGCCCAAAAAGCGCAGTATCGAGAAGTGCTTGGGCGTTATGCCACGTTATTGTCGGGGCACCTTAATAATGCGCCGGTCACGGCTATTTTGTATTTGGTAGCAACAGGTTCTTGGTTGGTATTGGCTGATACAGCCAGCTCATGCCGCGCTTAGGGATGTAGCCTGGGCATGTAACGCTTTGAGCAACACATCGGGATCGGGGCCGCAGCCTCTTATTAGGCATTGCAGGAGCATAATATCAGTGGAAAACACGTATTATTGCAACATGTATTTTTCTCGTTCCTTGGCTTGAGTGTGCGACAGGGTTAATAGCAAGGCCGACTCAATAATAAAGAGTCGCAGAGCGGGGTATAAAAAAGGCTCTAACTGATACGTTAGAGCCTTTTGGGTGCCTTAGCCTTAGAAAATACTCAGTGTCTTTGAGTGAATAGCGTTGTACGGATTAATCCCGCTAAGCGTTAATCTTTTTTCAGTATGCTGTCGGCGTTATCGTCGTGTGATGTGATTTTGGTGACTGGCTTGTCGGCTTCAGCATGATCACTTTCTGAGTCCTCGGCGAGGGTGTCGTCATCTTCTGGGTCTTCAGGTGGGCGGTTTTTGATAGCGAGCCGGCCAAAAAAGATACCAATTTCAAAAAGTCCCCACATAGGGAAGGCCAACATCGATTGGCTGACTACATCCGGTGGCGTCATTAGCATGGCAATCACAAAACAAGCCACCACCACATAAGGGCGTTTTTGCGACAGCCCATCTGGCGATATGATGCCGGCAGTGACTAAAATAACCGTAACAACCGGTATTTCAAAGGCCAAGCCAAAAGCAAAAAACAGCTTAATGACCAAGTTTAAAAAGGTTGTAATGTCGGGCATTAAGGCCACATCTTCAGGCGTTATGGCGTTAAAAAACATGAAGATTGGCGGCAATACAATAAAGTAGGCAAAGGCAATGCCGACATAAAACAAAATAATGCTCGAGGCAAAGATAGGCTTAGCCAGGCGCTTTTCGTTGCGATAGAGTGCCGGCGCAATAAAAGCCCAAATCTGATAGAGCAATACAGGCATGGCAATAAATACAGCCACAAAAAAGGTCAGCTTAAAGGGCGTTAAAAATGTTGCCGTTACATCGGTGGCAATCATTGTGCTGGTGCCCTCTAAGGCTTGCATCAGCGGTTGGGCAACAAAATTGTAAATATCGCGCGCAAAATAAATCAGAGCAATAAATACAATAAAAATACTGCCCACGCCTTTTACAAGGCGATCACGCAGCTCGGTTAAATGCTCAACAAGGGGTTGAGAGTCGTGTTCTTGTTCAAACTGGTCGGTCATGGATTTATGATTTGGCCGCAGAGTTGTCGGCTTCCTTGGTGCTTACGAGAGTGGGCGAAGGTTCTATTGGCTGCTCGAGCGTCCCGTTGAGGCGGCTTGCAGCTTGCGCTTCGTCGTCGGCTACTACAGAGTCATGGTGGTGTTCATTATCATGCTCGTCGTGTTGGTGTTTCCAGTGGTCGTCGCTATCATCAACGTGATGATAATCAGCGTCGTGCTCAAGGTTGTGGTGGTCGTGATGCTCGTCGCTATGATGTTCGTTATGGTGGTGCTCATCATCGTGGTGATCATCGTGATGGTGGTCATCAAGATGATGCTCATCATTGTGATGGTCACTATCTTGATGGTCCAGTATATTCCCTGATGCATGAGCCTTAATGTCGTCTTCTAATTGCGTACGTGCTTCACGTAGCTTGTCGAGAGAGGCCATGATTTCTTCGTTGCGCAATTCGCGGCGAATTTCATCGGCACCTATCGATTGCTCAATTTCGCGGCGAGTTTCGAGGATGCCGCGTTTAACGCGTCCTATCCAAAGAGCGCCGGTTTTAATGGCGCCAGGTAGGCGCTCTGGGCCAATCACAACGAGCCCAACACCGCCTACAACCAATAGTTCAAATAAGCCTATATCAAACACGGCGATTACTGCTTGGTTTCAGTTTTTGTTTGTGCAGCTTCCGGCTTTACGGTTTCTGCTTCTGGCGTTACGGTCTCTGCTTTGGCTTTTTCGTCAGCTTCAGCATCAACACGTTTTTGTTCTTGTTCTTCGGGTGTTTTATCTTCTGTGATTGCTTTTTTGAAGCCTTTAATTGCTCCGCCTAAGTCGCCACCTAAGCCTTTGAGTCGCTTAGTGCCAAAAAGGAGTAAAACAATAACTAAAACAATAAGAAGCTGCCAAATTCCGATGCCACTTAACATAGAAAAACCTTTATTTTGAGTAATGTATATAGAGTTGTTTGTATCAGTGTGCAACCTGAGCCGCCACTAACATTTAAGGGTGTTAGCGTTTTATTTTGAACGCTGTGCTTTTTCTTCTAGCCCTGATAAATCAAAGCGTTTTGCCAATTCTTTAAGTATAGCGTCTGCATCTTCACCAAGGTGTGACAGCATGACTAATGAATGAAACCACAAATCTGCCGTTTCATAGATTAACTCACTGTTGTCACCGCTGACGGCCGCATCTTTGGCCGCGAGCAAAGTTTCGGTGCATTCTTCGCCCACCTTTTCGAGGATCTTATTTAAGCCTTTTTGATGTAAAAGCGCAACGTAGGATTGCTCGGGGTTTGCGCTAGTTTTACGTTCGTGCAAAATTTGGCTTAATTGCTGAAGCGTGCTGCTCATGAATAAATCTCTTTGGGGTCTTTTAGTACAGGATCTACCGTTAGCCACTGATTATCAGATAATGTGCGATAAAAGCAAGACTCTCGGCCAGTATGGCAGGCAATGCCACCGGCTTGCTCAATTTGTAACACAATAACATCTGCATCACAGTCAAGGCGAATTTCATGGACTTTTTGTTGGTGTCCAGAGCTCTCACCTTTGCGCCATAGGCTCTTGCGTGAGCGCGACCAGTAAACCGCAAAACCAGAATTTGCGGTTTGAGTGAGCGCTTCGCGGTTCATCCACGCCATCATTAATATTTTGCCGGTAGCGGCATCTTGAGCGATGGCTGGTACGAGGCCTTCTTGGGTCCATTGTACTTCGTCCAAAAAGGGGGTGTCTGTAGTGGGCATTCAATGTGAGCCTTGGTTAATAGTTATGTTATCTGTTGTGACTGTGAGTCTAAACCCTCTGCGGGCTCATGTTGGGCTACTTTGTGGGGGTTGTTAGGGCTATTTCAACAGGGTATACACCGTTTATGTCGACTGTGTGAAATAGCGCTAAAATAGAGCGCTCAATAACCTGCAACCCTTAGCGCTTGATTGCCTGTTTAAATAGGCTTAAATGGGGGGTAGAGTACCCCAGCGGAGATATCTATAAGACTAAATTATCACCTAAATACGCCTTTGCAAATAGGCCTATAGCTTAAACTGTGACAGTTGAGTGTGAAGCTCGCGGCTTTCTTGTTGTAGCTCGTTGCTAGAGGTTGTCACTATTCTAGCGTTTTCGGCAACTTGATGCGATAAGTCGTAAATAGAGGTGACATTCTTGCTGACTTCGCTAGATGTGGTGCTTTGTTCGTGCGCTGCGTTAGCAATTTGTTGATTCATCGCGTTAATATCTATGATATTGGTGCGAATAAGGCTGAGGCTTTCACTGACTTTGTAGGCGGTGCTGATTGTTGCATCAACAGAGTTTTTGCTGGCGTGCATAGATTCATGGGCTTCATCAGAGGCTTTTTGTAGCTCGTTAATAATGCTTTCTATTTCTTCGGTGGAGGATTGTGTTTTTTGGGCGAGCGAGCGTACTTCATCGGCTACAACCGCAAACCCTCGGCCTTGCTCGCCTGCACGCGCAGCTTCAATGGCGGCATTTAAAGCGAGTAGGTTCGTTTGTTCTGCAATCGTACGTATCACGGCCATCACCGAGCCAATGTTATCGCTTTTATTTCTTAAAACACCCACTTTTTGAGTGGTCGACTCTATTTGTGATGACAGGTTGGCGGTCGTTGTTTGCGATGTTTCAACAATGTTAGAGCTGTCATCAGCTAGGTTGGCCGTATGCGTTGTTTTATCAGCCGCGTTTTTAGCGTATTGCGCCACTTGCTCGGCCGATTGTGCAAGCTGAGTCAAAGCGGCAGTGGCCATTTCTATTTCTTGTAGCTGGTTGTCGGTGTGCTGTGAGGTATTACCTGCCGCATTGACCATGGTTTTCACGCTGTTTTCGACCTGCATGGTGACGGTATTGACGTTGCCAATAATACTCGATATATGTTCGATCACACGGTTAAAGTTATGGCACAGCAAGGCAATTTCATCACTGCTGTTGGTGGGTAGTCGCCGGCTTAGATCACCACCGCCGTTAGCAATATCATCAAACGCCTCGGCTAGGCGATTGACCGGGTTAATAATAAAGCGCTTACACACTAAAAAGCAGGATACTAATGCAGATATTAGCAGTGTTAATACAATGGCGGCATTTTGTTGGCTCTGGCGGTTTAAGAGCGCTGTATTCTCTTCGGCTGAAAAAACCAAGGTAAAGCGACCGATGACGTTTTTGTTGTGTGTGATCGGTAGGTTCGCTTGGGTGTGCTTAAAGGCCGAGGGTGTATTTTGTGCGCTAAGTTGAGTGAGCATTGCACCTTGCTCATCTTGTATTGTGATGCCAGTAACGAAATGTGTCGCCACTAGCGATTCGCTGATGGTCTTGAGTTGCTGTAGGTCTTTATTTAGCACCGCTTTGCTGATGGCTGTGTGAGTGAGCTTGACAAGGGTTGCGGTATCTTGCTCAAAGGTCTGTGCCAGTTGCTTTTTATTAAAACTGTAGTTGAGTGTTAATGCCGCGCCTGCGACCAGCACCATAATGCAGGTCATTGTGAGCATTAATTTATTGCTAAGAGAATATCGTATTCTCATAAAGATTCCTTTGTTGTCGCTAAATAGAATGCTAGATGATTAAGCCAGACTCGTTGTGTGCTCGGCGCCTTCAAATAAATACTCGGTCATTTTTGTGGTTGGGCTGGTGTAGCGCGAGATGAATGTGGGCGAGTGGCTGTGTGTTGATGGGCTGGGCGCGTAGAGCGGCGTCGTTAATGCGGCCAATAAAATGGCTAGCAATATAAGAAAGCCTATGGCTGTGCTATACCGCGCTGCCAGTGGGTGTTGCTGGGCGGCGTGAGAGCTGAGTTGGGCCTTCATTGTTCGAGGCCTTAAAGTGTGAGGGGCGCTAGTCATAAAAAAATGCAGCATGGAATCTCCTCCAAATAGCTTCACAATCAATACTGATAGTAGTGGCTTTTTCTATCAGTCAATCGATTAAGGGCATAGTCATATTCAATGTACCCTCTAAAGCTAGCAGAAGCTGCGGTGTTTGGTAGGTTATGCGTCAGATGATAAGCCAATCTCTTATTAGGATGCAGTCAGCGTTACGCTGATTTAGTCGTCAGCGGAGGGTTAAAACAGGTTATTAACCCTCCGGTTGAGCGGTAAGCAAATACATGCGTGGTGCTTACTTGGTGTGATACTGACTTGCCGTGGCGCTAGTTGCCATAGTTGCCATCAGAACTGCCATCAGAGCTGCCGTCAGAGGGGGTGTTTTGATCGCTCGTCGGTTGGTTCCAGCCTGCTAGTGTCCAAGGCCCCGCATCTTTATGGCCTGTGGTTTCGCCAGCGTTATCTTTGTTGAATAGGTATAAAGGTTTACCTTTATACGCCCACTGCATACCTGTACCGCGCGCAACCAGTGAAAAAGCTCCGTTGGCAAAGCTGTTTTTAGCAGCCATAAGCGGTGGCCATGCAACGGCGCAATCGGCTGTGCAGGCAAGCATTGCGGTATCGGGTGAGGCGTTAAAGTCCCCGTCATTGGCAAAGGTATAGAGCGCTCGGTTGTTAATGTCTTGCCAGCTTGCGGCCCAGCCATCATCACTTTTGACCCACACCATGGCTTGGCCATCAACAAATAATCCTTTACCTATGGCGCTATCATGCCACGCGATGGGAGTGATACTGGCACGCTTCCAGCCCTCTATGGTTGCGCCTAAGGCATCGCCAGCATTATCGGCGCCAAATACATACAGCGCTTGACCTTGGTAGGCCCATTGTTTTTTATCGCTATCATTGCGCGCTATTAGGCTGTAGGGCGCAGTGGCAGTGGCATTCGCAGGAGCCATCAAGGCTGGCCAGTTATTCAGGCAGTCGCTGGCGCACTCGCCCTCGTTTGTCTTAACATAAACTGTGCGGTTGCTCAGGTCGGCCCAGCGTGCGCCGTTGGCATCTTGAATCCATAAATGTCCGTTGCTGATTAGCCAGTTGTTATTGGCGGTGAAAGGCGCGGCCGTGGCGAGAGGCCATTGTGCGCTGCTGAGTGCGCGAGTGTCGCCACCGGTTTTAATGTAAGTTGGCATGCCGTAAAGCGTGATTTGATGGTGATCATCCTCTCTTTGCATAAGGCCAAAGGGTGCCTCTACCGCGGCTTCTTGGCCGGCAAGTACGGGCTGCCAGTTGCTTAAACACGCCTCGGTATTGCATTGGCTATTTAGCGGTTGGTCGGCGGCAGAGGTGTACAGCCATTGCCAATTACCATTGTTCACAACAGTTTTTTCGCCATTGACGAACGCCAGCGTATTGAAAGAACTGGTGACTTTGTAGCTAGTGGCAATGTTGTTGTTGGTGAGTTTGAAAGCGGGCGTTGGAGTAGCAGCGGCGGGCATGTCGTAGCCGCCTAATATGTAAGCGGCTATGTCGCTGGCGCACGTGTCGATGCACAGCAAGGGGTTGGCTTTAGGCATGTTATTTGTAATGTAGGTGGTTAGCGCTGCTAAATCACGAGACGAGCCAATAGCCGTGGTGCCATTCCCGTTGTTGCCGTGGCAGCCTGAGCATTGCGCGAGATATTGCTCGGCGGCTGTTTTTTGCGGTGTAGGAGCTGCGCTGGATGAGTTGCTGCTCGAACTGGAGTTTGCGGGTGTGCTTGAGGCGACACTTGAGGCTGTACTGGCCGTTGAGCTACTAGGGTATGTTTTGTTAGAGTTTTTGCCGTTGCCGCAAGCTTGTAGTGTAAAAGCGGCAGTAGCGATAGCTAACAGATGTAAAGTTTTTGTATTCATATCGTAATCCTAAGTTGTCCTTGATGGTGTTTATGGGCTGTGTGCTGAGAGAGTGTGTAAGGCGCTCAGTAAAAGGTGTCTTTATAGCTTTGAGCGTTTAAATGCCCTTCGCTAATAACCCAATACGACTGAATACATAAAAAGTTGCACTGAACAGAGGAATAGAGTGGGCAGCTATTCAGCCGAACCCAAAAACCCTCTTAACAGGGTGTTAACGGGCTATTTTCTGGGCATTTAAGCGCCGGGAGCGCTTATATAGCGGCTATGGATGGCTTGAGCGGCCCAGCAAATAATCCATTAACGCCAATTTCCTCACCTCTGAATAGTGACTAGAATTTTAGAGAGGCTCTAGCGGCAATTGGGCGGATCTGGTAGTGTGCGTGTCGTTGAAGCAGCTTGGAATACGTAACGAGGTTGGCTTTGAGCTTGTTAAGGTTTAACCTGTTTTCTATTGGGCTACGTACAAAGCGCTGTTTATCAAGCATGCAAGCGCATGTATTACCGTTTTTATTCACTTTGTTTTTTTATTAATAGTTATAGGACAAACATCATGGCGATTGAATTACCGGCTTTGCCTTACGCAAAAGACGCATTGGTTCCTCATATTTCAGAAGAAACCCTTGAGTTTCACTATGGCAAGCATCACCAAACCTATGTGACTAAATTGAACGGTTTGCTTCCTGGTACTGAGTTTGAAGGTAAAACATTAGAAGAAGTGGTTAAAACTTCTTCGGGTGGTGTTTTTAATAATGCCGCACAAATTTGGAATCACACCTTCTACTGGAATTGCTTAAGCCCTAATGGCGGCGGTACAGCAACCGGTGCATTAGGCGATGCTATTGTGGCGGCGTTTGGCTCTTTTGATGCATTTAAAGAGCAATTTACACAATCGGCTATTAACAACTTCGGTTCTTCTTGGACTTGGCTAGTTAAAAATGCTGACGGGTCTTTGGCTATCGTTAACACCAGTAACGCAGCTACACCATTGACCGATGAGGGCGTGACACCGCTATTAACCGTTGACTTGTGGGAGCATGCTTACTACATTGATTATCGTAATGCACGCCCTACTTACATGAACGCTTTTTGGGCGTTAGTAAACTGGGATTTTGCTAACCAAAACTTCGCGTAAGCGTAGAGTGCAGGTTACCCCAATTTAAAAGGAGGCTTTCGCCTCCTTTTTTTTGTATACTGAGTGTCATTATCCGTCTTATAGTACCAAGGACTCTGAGAGCTTATGGCCGAACGTCGTGAACCTACATTATCTAGCCCTCTGGCCGATTCGGCCGTTTTAGACGAGCCTAAAGTGAATACAGGCTCAGCCCATCATCGCAATACTTCGTCCAAATCAACGGCAAAGCGACCTGCACCCGTGAGTCAGCGTGTGGTTGAGGTAAAGTCACCTTTAGCGCCTTTAGCCTTAGTGGCTTCGCTGGTGGCTTTGGGGATTTCGGGACTATTATTTTGGCAGTTATCGGCTCAAGTGCGCACAAGTGAAGCGTTATTGACCGAATTACAAAGTGCCAATGTACGCATTGTACAGCTAGAGCAGCAATTGACTGCGACCGGCGATGAGTCATCGCAAAGCTTGGCAGGGCTTGCCGCAGGCGTCAAAACACTGGATGCAAACAGCAAAGAAAATAGCGCTGAAATACGTAAATTGTGGGGTGTGGCGCATGACCGCAACCGCAAAAATATTGCGCAAAATAAAGCGCAAGTCGCAGCCGTGAAAAAATCAGTGGCTAGCTTAAATGCGGCTCAGCAAAAAAATAACACAGCATTGCAGGCCTCTTTGTCGGCGCTGCAAGGTGAGTTAGCGGTATTGGCCGAAGTGCAAGAGTCACAGCAAGGCGCTTTAAGTAAAAGCCAAACACTGGTGGCCGATATAGAGGCCCTAAAATCCGATCTAAACCGTCGAGTGACTAGTAATGAAGAGGCTATACAAGCGATTGATGCTTTTCGTTTACAGGTGAATCGACAGCTTATGCAGATGAGCGGTGCGGCTGCGCCGTAATTGCTCGGTTAAACATCAAACAACTATTTAGGAGCGTTTAATGCCATCTAAAAAAGACCTCGCCAATGCTATCCGTGCTTTAAGCATGGATGCTGTCCAAAAAGCTAAAAGTGGCCATCCCGGTGCGCCAATGGGCATGGCCGATATAGCACAAGTTTTATGGTGTGACTTTCTAAAGCATAGCCCTACCAATCCTTCTTGGACTGATCGAGATCGTTTTGTTTTATCAAACGGCCATGGCTCCATGTTGATTTACTCTTTATTGCATTTGACCGGTTACGATTTGCCGATTGAAGAACTTAAGCAGTTCCGTCAGTTGCATTCAAAAACCCCAGGCCACCCTGAATACGGTTATACCGTAGGCGTAGAGACCACCACCGGCCCATTGGGCCAAGGCATTGCTAACGCCGTTGGTATGGCCATTGCCGAGAAGACTTTGGCCGCGCAGTTTAACCGCGAAGGTCACGAGGTTGTTGACCATCACACCTATGCTTTTATGGGTGATGGTTGTTTAATGGAAGGCATCTCGCATGAGGCTTGCTCTTTAGCGGGTACGTTGGGTTTAGGCAAATTAGTGGCCTTTTGGGATGACAATGGCATTTCTATTGATGGCCATGTTGAAGGCTGGTTTACTGATAATACACCGGCGCGTTTTGAAGCTTACGGCTGGCATGTTATTCCTGCTGTTGACGGTCATGACCCCGAAGCAATTGCCGCCGCGATTGCCGCTGCAAAAGCTGAAACAGATAAGCCAACTCTAATTTGTACTAAAACCATTATTGGTTTTGGCTCACCTAATAAGTCTGGCAGCCACGACTGCCACGGCGCACCATTAGGTGACGAAGAAATTGCAGCAGCACGTGAATTCCTTAACTGGCCACATGCGCCTTTTGAAATTCCTGCTGACGTTTACGCTGGTTGGGACTGCAAAGAAGCCGGTAAAACGGCTGAAAGTGTTTGGAATGAAAAATTTGCCGCGTATCAAGCGGCTTACCCAGAGTTAGCTGCCGAGTATGAGCGTCGTGTTATTAAAGGCGATTTACCGGCTGACTTCGAAGAAAAAGCCACCGCTTGGGTTAAAGAAAGCCAAGAAAAAGGCGAGAGCATCGCCAGCCGTAAAGCTTCGCAAAACTCTATTGGTGCCTTTGGCGCTATGCTACCTGAGTTGTTAGGCGGTTCTGCTGATTTGGCCGGATCTAACCTTACACTGTGGAGTGGCTCTAAAGGCATCACCAAAGAAGATGCTAGCGGTAACTACTTGTTTTACGGCGTGCGTGAGTTTGGTATGAGCGCATTAATGAACGGTATTTCGTTACACGGTGGTTTTATTAACTACGGTGCTACCTTCTTAATGTTTATGGAATACGCCCGTAACGCAGTGCGCATGTCGTCATTAATGGGCGCGCAAAACATTTTTGTATACACCCATGACTCTATCGGTCAAGGCGAAGATGGCCCCACTCATCAACCTATCGAGCAGGTCGCTAACTTGCGCATGACGCCCAATTTACAAACTTGGCGCCCATGTGATGCTGCTGAAACCGCCGTGGCTTGGAAGACGGCTATTCAGTATCAAACAGGCCCTTCAGCACTTATTTTTAGCCGTCAAGGTTTACCTGCCCAAGCGCGTAGCGATGAGCAGTTAGCTAACGTGGCTAAAGGCGGCTATATTCTTAGCGATTGCGAAGGTACGCCCGATGCCATTTTGATCTCTACCGGTTCGGAAGTGGGCTTGGCTATGAAGTCGGCGGCCGAATTAACCGCGCAAGGCAAAAAAGTACGCGTTGTCTCTATGCCGTGTACTAATATTTTTGACGCCCAAGATGCGCAATACAAACAAGCCGTATTGCCCATTGAGGTCACTGCGCGTGTGGCTATCGAAGCTGCGCATGTTGATTACTGGGCAAAATATGTGGGTCTAGAAGGTGCTGTTGTAGGTATGAGCACTTTTGGTGAGTCTGCGCCAGGCAATGTATTGCTTGAGCATTTTGGCTTTACCGTCGAAAATGTTGTGAGCACAACACTCGAACTGTTAGATTAAGTAAAATAAACAGGCGCCTTAGGGCGCCTTTTTATTCGACGACATTTCATTTTCGCCCCCTGTTTGTATACTCTAAGCGTTATCTTAGGCGTTAAGGGACTGCGATTAAGCCTTTTTGAGCTGCTAGCGTGCCTTTATTGCGCTGTTAAAAGCCTCATCTGTTCTGTATTTTAGTAATATGTGTTAAGTGATATTGTGTGTTGCAGTGACTTTAATTTTTGCCGGCATTGCCGGTTTTTGGGAGAATTCTTATGACTATCAAATTAATGGCTAATCTGGACCTCAAAGGTAAGCGCATTTTAATTCGTGAAGACTTAAATGTGCCATTGATGGATGGTGAAATCACCTCTGATGCGCGTATCCGTGCGGCATTGCCCTCTATTAAACTAGCATTGGATGCCGGCGCCAAAGTGATTGTCATGAGCCACTTAGGCCGCCCAACAGAAGGCGAATACGAAGAGCGTTACTCGCTTAAGCCTGTTGCTGCGCACTTAGGAAAGTTGTTAGGGCAAAAAGTACCGGTTGTTCGCGATTGGAAAAGTGGCGTGACTGTCGCCGAAGGACAGCTCATTTTATTAGAGAATGTGCGCTTTAATTTAGGCGAGCAAAATGACGATGAAGGCTTGTCAAAAGCCTATGCTAATTTGTGCGATATTTATGTTATGGATGCCTTTGGTACGGCGCATCGTGCACAAGCGTCGACGCATGGTGTTGCGCGTTTTGCACCTATTGCTTGCGCAGGCCCTTTGTTGTCCGCCGAGCTCAACGCATTAGAAAAATCAATGGCCAACCCTGCGCGACCTGTTGTGGCGATTGTGGGTGGCTCTAAAGTATCAACCAAGCTTACCGTGCTCGATGCCTTATCGAAAGTGGCCGACACCTTAGTGGTTGGCGGCGGTATTTCGAATACGTTTGTTGCCGCAGCAGGTAATGAAGTGGGTAACTCGCTCTACGAAAAAGATCTTATTCCCGAAGCGCAGCGCTTGTGCGAACAAACAGAGGTGATTTATGCCACCGATGTACGCACAACCAAAGACGGTTTTAGTGATTGGAAGCACGATTCTAAAGTCGAAGTGCGTAATGCAACAGATGTGCAAGCGGACGAAGAAATTATCGACTACGGCCCTGTGACCGCTGAGCGCGTTGCTGAAATTATCAAAAATGCCAAGACGGTTATTTGGAATGGCCCTTGTGGCGTGTTTGAATTTGATGCTTTTGCTAAAGGTACTGAAGTGGTGGCACGTGCGATTGCTCAAAGCGCAGCGTTCTCTATTGCTGGCGGTGGCGATACGTTAGCGGCCATTGATAAGTTTGGTTTAGCCGATAGCATTTCTTATATTTCAACTGGCGGGGGTGCGTTTTTAGAGTACGTTGAAGGTAAAAAATTACCGGCGGTTCAAGTGCTAGAGTCACGCGCTCACTAAGTGTGTACAGTACTGTAAATTAGCTCTTTCATCAGAGCCTTGAAAAGCTAGCACCGAGGGTATCTCGTTGCTAGCTTTTGCGTATTTAGCTTTTAATACAAGAACGATTAATACAAGAACAACTAATACAATAACGACAGCCATTATATTGTGTCGCCCTCAAATATAAATACAGAGTTTTTATGCCTAAACGTATTGCTATTGTCGAAGATGAAATTGCGATAGCGCAAAATTATTGTGATGCCTTGGCTCGCCACGGTTATGAGGTGAGCCATTATTGCTCTCGCCCTGAGGCGATGAAGGCGTTTGCTGTACGCCTACCCGATTTAGCGATTATTGATGTGGGTTTGGGTGATGAAGCTGAGGGTGGCTTTGATTTATGCCGCGATCTGCGTGTTAAAGCGCCCATACTCCCCATTATTTTTTTAACGGCACGAGACACCGAGTTAGATCGCGTTTTGGGTTTGCGTTTAGGCGCCGATGATTATTTAACAAAAGATATTAGCCAAGTGCATATGCTGGCGCGAATTACAGCGTTGTTCCGACGGGTTGATGCGCTGAGCGCGCCGCAACAAAAAAGCGAGCTGGTTGCGTGCGGCCCTTTGCAGATAGATACGCAAACATTGCGCGTCAATTGGGCGCTGCACCCCATTGAGTTAACCATTACCGAATACTGGATTGTTTTGGCGCTGGCCTCTAGGCCTGGCCATGTTAAAAATCGCCAGCAACTCATGGATGCGGCCAATGTGGTGCTTGATGACAATACCATTACCTCGCATATCAAGCGTATTCGCAAAAAGTTTAAAGCGGCTGATGGTGCGTTTGATGCTATTCAAACGGCTTATGGCATGGGGTATCGTTGGTTGCCTAGTCATTCATGAGTCTTAAACGCCAACTCTTTTTATTGGGCTTATTAACTTTAGTGCTGCCTTGGTTGGCGCTGCGTTATATGGCACAAGTCGATAGTACATTGCGCCAAATGCGCTTAGTCAACTTGCAAGAGCTGACCGAGAACACCCGTAGGCTGTTGCTGCAAAACCAAGCTTTAACGCAGCGTTTGCAAGCGCGCAACCTGTCGGTACCTGCGACTTTTGCGGCCCCAGTAGTGGCGGATGTGCTGGTCGATGGTTATTTGACTGAATGGCCAGCGTTTAATGGCCGCTGTGTGTTAAGCGTGTGCCAGGCGCGGCGTTTTATGGCGTTGCCCACCAGTATTCAAGCGCAATGGCTGAGCGCAAAGGGCGCCGACGATACGCTGTATTTGGCCTTTAGGTTAACCGGTTTGACCCCCGTGCTTTATCAGCCGCAAGCCGTTAGCGATGCTGTTATTTTACGCTTTGATGATGAGCAGTTTAAACTACAGGCGGCGCGCTCCGGTGGTGGGTTTGTACAGCGTAAAACGGCTGGGCAAGGCCGCTGGCAGCGCGATTATGCATCAGAGGCTTTTTGGCGAATAGACAATAATAGCGAGGCTATTGCCATTGAGTGGCGCCTGCCTGCAAGGCTCAAAAACAAGCCCTTTTCTTTGGCGTTTGCGAGTGCACAGTTGGGTTATTCGCTCTTTGCTTCGGTTAATAACCAGCCTATGTATTGGGCTTTTTATGAGTCATCATACGCTGATAGCATCGCCCCTTTGCTGGGCCCAGAGCAGCGTTTAATGGTGTTTGATGCGCGAGGCTATCCTTTGGTGGAGGTGGGTGCCTTGGCGCTAGGCTATGGCTTGCCTACGTTAGGTGTCGGGCATTCTTGGTTGATGCGCTGGTATCTCTATTTTTTTAACAAGCCTGCGCAGCATTACCAAAAGCCCAGTGTGCCGCTGGCCGAGGGCACAGTCGAGCGGCAGCAGTGGTTGTTTAATCGCATTGCCCCTGTGGCGCGTGTTACCGTCCCTATATTTACGGCCCCTACAAATGCTCACGCCCAGCCTATGGGTTGGCTAGTGATGGATAGGCAGGAGTCGCGCTTTGATGCCATGCTGGCCGAGGTGTACAGTGAATTTGTTTTATTATGCATAGCGTTTGCTGTGGTTGTTGTGCTGGTGCTGGTGGGCTTTGCTAGCTTGCACTCTTGGCGTATTCGGCGTTTGGCCTCTAGCGCTCAGCGTACGCTCGGGGAGCAAGGCGAGTTGAGTGCGCAGTTGATCGCACAAAATTTTAAAGCCAGTAAAAGCCCCGATGAAATTGGCCAGTTGTCACGGAGCTTGTCGGTGTTGCTGATGCGTTTGAGCCGCCAGCAAGCGTATTTACGCAACTTGGCTGGCAAACTATCACACGAATTAAGAACGCCAATAGCCGTCATTCAAAGCTCACTGGATAATCTCGATGCGCAGGGGCTCGATCAAAACCAGGCTAAATATGTCAAGCGAGCCGGTGAGGGCGCTAAGCGATTATCGCGTACGTTAAATGCGATGAGTGCCGCGAATGCGTTAGAGCAAAGTTTGAGTACGGTGGAGCGTGAACGTTTTGATCTGCGTGCGTTGCTTGGTGATATTGTGGCAGCTTACCAAGGGGTGTATGCCCCGCAAGTTATTGTGATTAAGCGCTATGATGAGGTGACCGCTGAGCACTCGGAGCCTTGGCTCTTTGAGGGGGCGCCTGAACTCTTGGTGCAAATGTTTGATAAGTTAATTGAAAACGCCTGCCAATTTGCCGCCCATAATACGCCTATTCATTTTGAGTGCGCTCGGGTATTTGATACGCGCCAAGGGTGTGAGTGTATTCGGGTATCGATCTGTAATGTTGGGCCGGCGTTGCCAAAGGGTATGGAGCAGCAGGTTTTTGACTCAATGGTATCGGTGAGAGCCCCGACGCCAAGTACACGCGAGCGTGAGCGGCACAGTAAGAGCGAGACAGCTAAGCCATTGCATTTAGGGTTGGGTTTGTATGTTGCTCGCTTGATTTGTGCGTTCCATCAGGGCAGTATCCGCGCTTTGAGTGAGCCTTATCATGATGACAGTCATAATGGCCTGCCTCATGAGAGTAATATTTTGGCAAAGGTGACCTTTGAGATACTTTTGCCAATAACACGATAATGTTTAAGTGAGATAAGTATGCAGCAGCAACTCTTAAAGATGTTAGAAATGCAAGATGCCATGAACGCACGAGTAACGGCCCACTGGCGTGCCGAGGGCTACCCGTGGTACCGCGCTATTTGGGTTGAATGCGCCGAAATGCTAGATCATTACGGCTGGAAGTGGTGGAAAAAGCAATCACCCGATATGGAACAGGTCATTTTGGAGTTGGTTGATATTTGGCATTTTGGTCTTAGCGATTTGTTGCAAAACAACAATGATGCTAATGCGATTGCGCAATCGTTAAGCCAGAGTATTCAAACGCAAAAGGCTGATACTGATGACTTTAAAGATGCGCTTGAAGCGTTTGTGGCTAAAGTGTTGAGCGATAAAACGTTTGATGTAGAAGGCTTTTGCCGCGTAATGGCGGTGGCGGGTTTAAGTTTTGAGCAGCTCTATGTACAGTACGTGGGTAAAAACGTGCTGAATTTCTTTCGCCAAGATAATGGCTATAAAGACGGCACTTACCGCAAATTATGGTCAGGCCGAGAAGATAACGAGCACTTGGTTGAGGTGTTGCTTGCGCTTGATGCATCGAGTGATACCTTTCAAGCCGATGTTTATGAGGCGTTAAACGCGCGCTATATTCAAGGTTAAGCCCAAGTTAAACCCAAGAGTAAGCAATAAAAGACGTTCATTAATGACAATGAACGCCAAAATGCGCTTAGGTTGGACACTGGCTGTCACGCCTAATGACATTTTTAGGGCATGCTCTATAATGTTGCCCGAAAATCCCTCTTCTAAAGGGCTGTTCAGTTGTATTGACTGTGCCGAATTTAGAAGTTTTTTATCCCAAACGGAGATTAATTGTGAAAGCACCCGTTCGTGTTGCCGTCACCGGCGCTGCAGGTCAAATCAGCTATTCCTTGTTATTTCGTATTGCTGCTGGCGAGATGCTGGGTAAAGACCAGCCTATTATTCTACAAATGCTAGAAATCACGCCTGCTTTGGGCGCGCTGCAAGGCGTTGCCATGGAGCTTGATGATTGTGCATTTCCTTTATTAGCGGGCATGGTGACTACCGATGACCCCAATGTCGCGTTTAAAGATGCTGACTATGCTTTACTCGTAGGCGCCCGCCCGCGTGGCCCAGGTATGGAGCGTAAAGATCTATTAGAAGCGAATGCGGCTATCTTCTCTGTTCAAGGTAAGGCCATTAATGACCATGCCTCGCGTGACATTAAAGTATTGGTTGTTGGTAATCCTGCCAATACCAACGCCTTAATTGCACAGCGTAATGCACCTGATATTGACCCGCGTCAATTCACTGCAATGATGCGTTTAGATCATAACCGTGCTATGACCCAATTAGGCCAAAAAGTGGGCGCTTCTATTAACGACATCACCAAGATGACGATTTGGGGCAACCACTCGTCAACACAATACCCTGATTTACATACCGCGTTTGTGGGCAGTGATTCAGCGATTGATAAAGTCGATACCGCTTGGTACGAAGAGACGTTTATTCCTGAAGTACAGCAGCGTGGTGCAGCGATTATCAAAGCTCGCGGCGCTTCTTCTGCGGCTTCTGCGGCCAATGCGGCAATCTTCCATATCCGTGACTGGGCCTTAGGTACACCTGAGGGTGACTGGGTGAGCATGGGTGTTTATTCAGACGGTAGCTACGGTATTGAGGAAGGCTTGATTTACTCTTTCCCCTGTACATGTAAAGACGGCGACTGGCAGATTGTGCAAGGTTTAGACGTTAATGATTTTTCTAAGGCGCGCATGAAAGCCACTGAAGATGAATTAAAAGAAGAGCGCAACGCGGTTAAATCTTTGCTGCCTGCTTAAGCGTAAGTGTTTGAGCTGAGTTTTGAAAACCGCACTGAGTTGCGGTTTTTTTATACCTGTTATTTGTTCAACGTGATGACCCACAATATATTGGAGCTGCAATGGAATTCCCAAAAATTGGTAATAAAGCCCCGGCTTTTAGTTTGAAAAATCAGCAAGGCGAGCTTATCAAGTTGGCCGACCTTAAAGGTAAAACGGTCGTGTTGTATTTTTACCCTAAAGCGATGACGCCAGGATGCACAACCCAGGCCTGTGGTTTGCGCGATGCTAAAGCTGAATACGAGGCGGCCAATGTTGTGGTGCTAGGCGTCAGCCCAGACCCATATGAGCGCCTTAAAAAGTTTGAGGATAAGCACGAGCTAAACTTTGATTTATTGAGTGACGAGGATCATGCGGTGGCTGATAAGTATGGTGTGTGGGGGCTTAAAAAATTCATGGGGCGCGAATTTATGGGCATTCATCGTGTGACTTTTATTATCGACGAGCAGGGGTGTCTGGCGCACATTATGCCTAAGGTCAAAACAAAGTCGCATCATGATGATGTACTCGCACTGATTACTGAGGGTAAACGCTAGGCTGCAATAGCACTTTAATTGTTTAATCTGCTCGGTGTACACTCAATAGCTCCTACGAAGGGGCTATTTTTTTGCTTTTTGATTAGCTTCTATGTGATTTTTTTTGCTTTTTTTTAAAAAAATCTAAGGCTTAAGTCAATTGTTAATCGCGGCGAGCTTGTTTTGAGTCAATGATAAGCGCCTTAATGCCGCCATTAAGGCGTTAAAGGGTTTTTTTTGGCGTCAGTATAATTGTTGGTGCAGGAGGGAGGTAAGCTCAACTATTGTGCCGTAAGGCTGAAATATAAAACGTTTGTATTAAAAAAACCTTTGTGTTGATGGGTTTTATTCATTAGATTTGGCGTATGGACTTTTTTAATTGTTTTTTGCGCCAGCTTATTTTTAAGAGCGTTTCTTTGTTTTTTACCACTAATAGCCCCGCTTTGGAGTTATTTATTGTCTTGTTAACTAAGTGGCTGGCATGTAACATATCAATTAATGGCGCTAAAGACCGAATTTTGGCGTGAGCAATTCTGGTCCCTTTGTTTATATGGCGCATAATTCGCTATATCGAAATTGATACTTTAGATTGATTTTTTAATTTGATTAATGCTTACAGGTGGTGGAACTTTGAAACTTCATGCTCATATACATACTCACTCCATGCCGGCTTCAGGCTTTACACCTGATTTGTCTGGTTTAACCTTTAGTGACTCCGAGTCACGCTTAAAAGCTTTGTTTAAAGTGCTTGTGCGCTCAAGTCATAGTGATGAGCGAACTTCGGGCGTCACACACTACTTAAATTTAGGTTGTGCCATGTTTGGTATGGATTACGGCTTGTTGCTTCGGCCGTTGTCGGGTCAAGTGGCTGAGGTTATGGCTGTAGGTGATAACGCCGATAGCTTTTATGTGGGGCAGCACCTCACCATAGAGAACACGTTTGCCGCTGAGGTATTTGAAGATGAAGAGCCTAAGGTGAGCGCAAGAGTGATTCCTACGCCATCCTCGGTCCCTGTATGCACGTACAATGGCCATATTGTAAATAGTTACGTGAGCGCGCCACTTTACACGGCTAAGGGCGAGACCTATGCCGTCGTGTTTTTTGCTTCATCCTACTTGACAAAAGAGTTACAATCTTCAGACATTGAGTCACTTGAGTTACTGGCAGAAGGAGTCGCCTGCATGAATGATTTACATAAGTCGCAATCTCAGCGCAAAATGACCGACCAAGCGATGTTCGCTTTGGGTTCTGTAAAAACGCTTGATGAGTACTTGGAGCAGTCGCGTTTGCCCGAGGTTTATGGTATTCCTTCGCGTGTGGTTGAGGTGTTGCGCAAGCGTATAGCGCAAGCGCCGCTGGGTATCGGCGATGTTGCCGAAGAGCTCAATTTATCTAAACGCACTTTGCAGCGACGGTTGCAGCAGCAAGATATTAGTTTTGCTGATCTGCGTGATCAGGTGCGCTTTCACTACGCCGTTGACTACTTGGTTAAGCAGCACATGAGTATCGATGGCATCTCGGTTGCGCTCGACTTTTCTGATCGCACCAGTTTTACCAATGCCTTTAAGCGCTGGACCGGATTGTCGCCGAGTACTTTCCGCAAGTTGTTTCGCGATTACGTATAATTGCGCTATTGATTACCTGTAAAAGCCCGCCTTTGCGGGCTTTTTTGTTTTTGTGATGAAGGGTTTGTGTTGATGCTTAATAGCAAACTCTGTAGAGTTGTGCCTTTTTTAACTGCCGTTTAATATAAAGGGGCGCAAAAATGTCTTTTCTAGTTCCAGAAGCTGTAGCTCAAACCGCGCAAGGCGCATCACAAGGTGGCGGAGATATGTTCTCGCTATTGATGTTGGTTGGTTTGGTTGTGTTGATGTATTTTATGATGATTCGCCCGCAGCGTAAGCGTCAAAAAGAGCATGAGGCGCTTGTGAGTGCGATTGCAAAAGGCGATGAAGTGGTGCTAACCAGTGGCATGCTCGGTAAAGTTGTTGAGGTGGATGATGCTTATGTGGCAGTTGATACGGGTGAGGGCGTAAAATTGCGTTTTCAAAAATCAGCCGTGCATGCGGTATTGCCAAAAGGTACTATGAAGTCGCTGTAAATTGAGCGATTTGATTCAAAAAAGCCCGCTTTTGCGGGTTTTTTTGTGCCTGTCATTATTGCTGTGGCCGTACACGGCGGTAGGCTTGAGGCTATACTGGGTCAATTCTTCAATATTACTACGCATTAGTGGTCGATGGGGTTTAGGGGGAGGCAATGAGTAAAGTGCAAGCGGCGCAAAAACTCGTGGTTGCGATTAGCTCAAGAGCGCTGTTTGACTTGAGTGAAAGCCATAAGGTGTTTGAGCGCGAAGGTTTAGAGGCGTATTCGCAATATCAAGTGAAGCATGAAAACGATGTGTTAAAGCCCGGTCAAGCGTTTGCTATGGTCAATAAGCTATTGGCGATTAATAAGCGACTAGGGCGTGAGTGCGTTGAAGTTATTTTGTTATCGCGCAATAGCGCTGATACTGGATTGCGGGTGTTTAACTCTATTAATCATTACGGCTTAGATATTGTGAGAGCGGCGTTTACCGGAGGCGAGAGTCCTTTTCGCTATATTAAGCCCTTTAATAGTCAATTGTTTTTGTCGGCCGATGCGGAAGATGTAGGCCGTGCGTTGGAGCATGGAGTCGCAGCGGCAACGTTATTGTCTGCCGGGGCTGCCTCTGAGTCGCAAGCGCAGTTGCGCTTTGCCTTTGACGGTGATGCGGTGTTGTTTAGCGATGAGGCCGAGCGTATTTACCAGGCCCAAGGGTTAGAGGCTTTTGCGCGCAGCGAAAAAGCGTCGGCCAAAACCCCGTTAACTGGCGGACCCTTTAGGGATTTCTTGGCGTCTTTACAGGCAATTCAGCGGGAGTTTTCTGAATCGGATTGTCCGATTAGAACGGCTTTGGTGACCGCGCGTTCGGCGCCTGCTCATGAGCGTGTCATTTTAACGCTGCGAGATTGGGGGGTTAGAATTGATGAGTCGCTATTTTTAGGTGGATTAGATAAAGGGCTGTTTTTAAAGGCCTATGGTGCGGATGTGTTTTTTGATGATCAGCGAAGCCATTGCGACTCTGCGGCTGAGCATGTGGCCGCAGGGCATGTGCCGCATGGTATATCGAACGAGTAGCGTGTCTTTTTTGGTCTTTGCCTTGCAATTGGGTGTATTTTTTGGTAAATTCCGCGCGCCTTTCCTTAGGTGAGAGGCATTTAAAAGACAAATATTTCATAAATGGCAGATCCACCAGCATCCGCTGCCGTTATGAAGTTTATTAATAGACCCGTGTAGCTGGAACACGGTGAGTGGCAAAAGTGCATTAATTTAGGCTTAATCCTCTTTTTATGCTGAGTCACGCAAAAACATTACAGGTATCGCAATGAGCGAAAGCTTTGCAGAACTCTTTGAAGAAAGTTTATTAACCGTAGATATGGTTCCCGGTTCAATTGTAACGGGCGTTGTTATCGACATTGATCAAGACTGGGTAACTGTTCATGCAGGCCTTAAATCTGAGGGTGTTATTCCCGCAGAGCAGTTTTACAATGATGACGGTAAGTTAACTTTAGAATTGGGTGATGAAGTACAAGTTGCCTTAGAAAGCGTAGAAGATGGTTTCGGTGAAACTCGCCTTTCACGTGAAAAAGCCAAGCGCGCAGAAAGCTGGAAAGTACTTGAAAGTGCTCATACAGCTGAAGAAGTGGTTACAGGTATTATTAACGGTAAGGTTAAGGGTGGTTTCACCGTTGACGTTGCTGGTATTCGTGCATTCTTGCCGGGTTCTTTGGTTGACGTGCGTCCAGTACGTGAGACCACTCACCTCGAAGGCAAAGAGCTTGAATTTAAAGTTATTAAGTTAGATCAGAAGCGCAACAACGTTGTTGTTTCTCGTCGTGCTGTTATGGAGCAAGCCAACTCTCACGAGCGTGAGCAGTTGTTAGCTACCCTTCAAGAAGGCCAATCTGTTAAAGGTATTGTTAAAAACCTTACCGATTACGGTGCTTTCGTTGACTTGGGCGGCGTAGATGGCTTGTTACATATCACTGATATGGCGTGGAAGCGTATTAAGCATCCTTCTGAGATCGTTAATGTTGGTGATGAAATCGACGTTAAAGTTCTTAAGTTTGATCGCGAGCGCAATCGTGTTTCTCTTGGTCTTAAGCAATTGGGTGAAGATCCATGGGCCGACATCACGGGTCGTTACCCAGAAGGCGCCAAAGTTAAAGCTAAGATTACTAATCTTACTGACTACGGTTGTTTTGCTGAGATCGAAACCGGTGTTGAAGGTTTGGTTCACGTTTCAGAAATGGATTGGACCAACAAGAACATTCACCCCTCTAAAGTTGTGCAGTTAGGCGACGAAGTTGAAGTGATGATCTTGGATATCGACGAAGAACGTCGTCGTATTTCTTTAGGCATTAAGCAATGTCAAGAAAACCCATGGGATGCTTTCTCTAACCAATTCGCTAAAGGCGACAAAATCAGCGGTAAGATCAAATCTATCACTGACTTTGGTATCTTCATCGGCTTGGATGGCGGTATTGATGGCTTGGTTCATTTGTCTGATATTTCTTGGAACGAGACTGGCGAAGAAGCCGTTCGTAAGTTCAAGAAAGGTGATGAGCTTGAGACTGTTGTATTAGCAATCGACCCTGAGCGTGAGCGTATCTCTTTAGGCATTAAGCAATTGGACGAAGATCCGTTCAGTGCTTACGTTGCTGAGAACGACAAAGGCACTATCGTTACTGGTACTGTTAAAGAAGTTGATGCCAAAGCGGCTATCATTACTTTAGCCGACGACGTTGAAGCGACCTTGAAAGCGTCTGATATCAGCCGTGACAAGATCGAAGATGCACGTAACGTGTTAAAAGAAGGCGACGAAGTTGAAGCGAAGATCACTAACGTTGATCGTAAAAATCGCGTTATTGTTCTTTCTGTTAAAGCGAAAGATGTTGCTGACGAGAAACAAGCGGTTAAAGAGCATAACAAGCAAGCACCTGATGCAGGTGTTTCTGGTGCCACAACCATTGGTGACTTGATCAAAGCGCAAATCGAAAGCCAAGATAAGTAAGTTTTACTTTACTTAGCTTTTAAAAACCCGCTTGCCGTAAGGTAAGCGGGTTTTTTTGTGCTTGATTTTACTGTGGGTGCTCTGGTGAAGTTTAGCGTGGTAGGGGCTGCGATATACGACGGCCATGGTTATCGACCGATGGTGTGGGAAAGCTCTTGCACCGAGTGCTTGTCGCCAGTATGCTGCGCGCCTGTTTTTAGGTGCCTCGTTTGATGTTAAACGGGAAGTAGGTGAGAGTCCTGCGCTGCCCCCGCAACGGTAATGGGTTGTATTGCTTTATAAGCCACTGTGTTTCGTTTTAATAGTTAAAAACATGGGAAGGCAAAGCGAGTCGTGCTTCACTGCACAAACCATAAGCCCGGATACCGGCCTAAAAGCGTTTCTCGATGTTGCGGTGGGCGACATCAGCAGTTCCTGCGTATTGTTTGCGCCCGTTCGGCTATTCCTGCCTGTAGCATCATAGTTTCATCTGTTGTTAGAGAACGCTATGATCCTTTTAAATCACAAAAAATCGACCCTTGCGGTCTTAATCGCTGCCGTAGCCGTGAGCCATACGGGCGCCTATGCTGAACCTGAGTATAGCCCTACCGCTAAAACGTTAGCGCCATCAGAAGAAATTTTTGTTACCGCTGCGCGCGCTGAGCAATCTATTCATGATGTGATGGGTTCGGCGTCGATTATCACTGAACAAGATATTTTTAATATTCAGCCCTATGATCTCAATGATATGTTCGAGCTGCAAGCCGGTGTTGATGTGCTGCGCACAGGCAGTCGAGGCTCTACTACTAGTGTACAAGTACGCGGCGCGAGCTCTGCGCAAACACTAATGCTCGTTAATGGTATGCGCATTTCGAGTGCGACTTTAGGCGTGGCAAACTATTCACTGATCCCGCCTGAGCTAGTGGCTAAAGTCGAGTTATTGCGCGGCTCAGCGTCTTCACTGTATGGCAGTGATGCAATAGGTGGCGTATTTAATATATCAACACATGCCAATGCGGGCACTAAGACTGGCGTGCGTGCCGGCGTTGAATACGGCAGTCATAATTATCATCGCGCCGCGATTGTGGGTAATGTTAATGGCCAAGCGCTAGATGCTGCTGTTGCGGTTGTCCGTGAGCGATCAGAGGGCATTAATAGCATTATTAACGATAATACGCGTGATAATATTGCTGACGATGATGGCTATGAGCGCTTAGGTGGCGTCATTAGCTTGAACTATAAGCTAAATGAAGATGCTGAAGTTAAGGTGTTAAGCCTCACCAATAGTGGCGAGTCGGAGTACGATAGTAGTTTTAATATCGAGTCTTTACCTTATTCTGATCAAAAATTGTCGGTGCATCAGCTCGCGGTAACCCAGCGAGTGAATGCATTTTATAAAACAGACTTTATGATTGGCCGTTCGACAGATGAGAGTAATGTTAAAGAAGATAACCCAGCGCTCACGCCTTTCCCGAGTGAATTTAAAACAACCAATCAAACGGTATCATGGCTGAACGAATTCAATGTTTATGGCCAGGTGGTGGTGGTGGGTTATGACAATGTGATCTCGAAAGTCTCGGGGTCGGATAATTATACCGATAAAGAGGGTGATCCCATATCGCGCCGTCAGTCGCAAGCAGGCTTTATTCAGGTGACCGGTGGCATTGCGCGCTTTGGTTATGCTTTGGGTGTTAGGCATGATGATGTCGGTGAGTTAGGGCAGGAAAGTACACCTAACGTAGCCGTTTCTTTTGATTTTGGTGGCGGGCATACACTGTATAGTCGTTATGCCGAAGGGTTTCGCACCCCAACCTTTAATGATGCTTTTTATCCGTATGGTGGCAACCCTAATTTAGAGCCAGAAGAGTCTGAAAACGTGGAAGTCGGTTATAAATTGGCTTTATCGAGTGTCTCTTTGGCGTTGGCCGCGTATACCCGGGATGTGACTAATCTTATTGAGTGGGTGCCGCAAGCCGATGCAATATGGGCGCCTATTAATGTGGGTAAAGCAAGCTTTGAAGGTGTTGAATTAACGCTGGATGTGGCGCTTGGCTTTTTAGGTCACTTGACACTAGCGACCGATTATTTAGAGGCGCTAGATACCACAACAGAAGAAAAGCCATTGGATAATCATGCCGAAAAAACACTGCGCATGAGCTGGCTTAAAACATTAGGACCAGTCTCTTTGGGTTTGCAATCTAAGGTGCAATCGGGTCGCAAAGTCTCTACAGATATCGACCCGAGCGGTTACAGTGCAGGTTACGGTATATTAAATGTTACTGCCGCTTACCAAGTGAGCAATGTATGGTCTGTGCAAGCTAAGGTCGGTAATGCTTTTGATAAGGCTTACACTCTAAACCCAGCCTATCATGAAGACGGCAGAAACTGGCAGCTGGCGTTTAAAGCCGCTTTTTAAAGCCGCTTCTTTAAAATCACTTTGAATTAATGACTTTAACGCACACCTTTGCACACGGATGTGCCAAATAATAGAGGCATACAATGACAGACGATAAAAAAAACGCAAAACACAAAGCCGCAATGGAAAAACAAAAAGCCAGTGTTGATGCCAATATAGCTAAGGCTGATTTAGAGCGTGGCGTAGCCGTTTTATTAACCGGCAATGGTAAAGGCAAAAGTAGCAGTGCCTTTGGCATGGTGATGCGTGCTTTAGGTTATGGCCAAAAAGTGGCTGTTGTGCAGTTTATTAAAGGCGCGCAATTATCGGGCGAAGAACTGTATTTAAAAGAGCATTGCCCGCAAGTTGATTTTTATCAAATGGGTACAGGTTTTACTTGGAATACGCAAGATCGTACCGCGGATATTAAGGCGGCAGAAGCCACGTGGGTACAAGCGCAAAAATATCTGGCCAGCGAAAAGCATGATCTTGTCGTGCTCGATGAAATGACTTACATGCTTGCGTATAAATATTTAGATGAAACAAGCATATTAAAGGCCATAACCGCGCGGCCTTATGAGCAAAGCGTTGTGGTAACCGGGCGTGGTGGAGGCTCGGCTTTACAAGACATTATGGATACCGTCTCTGAGGTAAAAGATACCAAGCATGCTTATGCCAATGGTATTAAAGCGCGTAAGGGTGTTGACTATTAATGTTTGATTTGGCGCAGTGCGGTGTGGGTGTGATAGCGCCTTTAGATGAGCGTTTTCGTGAGCTAGTGCAGCACAAGCTAGACTATAAAACAAAACCTGTCGGCTCACTTGGGGTTGTGGAAGAGCTGGCGCTGCATATCGGCTTAATTCAAAAAACACTCACGCCGAGCTTGCAAAAACCTCATGCATTAATTTTTGCCGGTGACCACGGTGTTTGTGATGAAGGCATTAGCGCCTTTCCGCAAGCGGTAACACCGCAAATGGTGGCTAACTTTTTAACCGGTGGTGCAGCGATTAGTGTGCTGGCTAAGCAAAATAATATTGCTTTAAATGTTATTGATGCGGGGGTTATTGGTGAATTTGAAAACCACCCTAAGTTGATCAATAAAAAAATAGCGGCAGGAACAAAAAATTTCGCGTGTGAGCCCGCGATGACCTTAATGCAAGCTCAGCAGGCGATAGCGGCCGGCGCTGAGATAGTGCAGTCGGTTTTTAACCAAGGTTGCAATACTGTATTGATGGGCGAAATGGGCATTGGCAATACCACCTGTGCCGCCGCGTTAATGCACTGGATAACCGAGCGCCCCATTGAGCAATGTGTGGGTGCAGGTACCGGCTTAGCCCCGCAGGGCGTGCAGCATAAAGCGGCTGTGATTAAAGCGGCCATGGCGTTGCATCGCCGGCAATTAAGCACGCCGTTGCACGCTTTAGCCGCATTGGGCGGTTTTGAAATTGCCATGCTAGTTGGCGCTTATTTAAAAGCGGCCAGTTTAGGTATGACTATTTTAGTGGATGGCTTTATTTGTACGGCCGCTTTGGCAATAGCCTCACAAATGGATAAGCAGGTGTTGGCATATTGTATTTTTACCCATAGCTCGGCTGAGCCGGGGCATGTTTTATTGTTGCAGTATTTAAAAGCTAAACCTTTGTTAAATTTAAATATGCGCTTGGGCGAGGGCAGTGGAGCGGCCATGGCCTACCCCTTGTTAGCCGCTGCAGTGGCGATATTAAATACTATGGCCAGCTTTGATGAAGCGGGCGTGAGCGGCAAAAATGCTTGATTCTTTTTTTGTTAAAGCGCACCAAAAATTCCGCCGGTTTTGTATTTTATTTTTTAATGCCAGTGTGTTTTTAACGCGCTTGCCGGCGCCGCAATGGGTGCCCTTTAATAATCAGTTATTGCGCTTGTCGGCTGTCTATTTCCCCTTAATCGGCGTGCTAGTGGGTTTTTTGGGCGCGCTAGTGTGGTGTGTATTGGGTTGTTTGTTTCCGGTGTCGCTGGCGTTAGTGCTTACGCTGTGTTTTTGCATTTACTTGACCGGGGCGTTTCATGAAGATGGCTGGGCAGATAGCTGCGATGCTTTAGGTGGTGGCTATAGCAAAGAGGCCATTCTTAAAATCATGAAAGACTCCCGCTTAGGGACATACGGGGTTGTGGGTTTGCTGGGTATGTTGGCGGTAAAATTTTTATCGTTGTTGGCGCTGGCTGAGCAGCACAGCATTTTAAGTGCAGGTGTATTATTGGTGCTAGGACAGGGCTTGAGCCGATGGTTTGCTTTAGGTGTGATGGCAAAACTGCGTTATGTACGCGATGATTTTGGCAAGTCTAAACCTTTGGCGCACAGTATATCGTTTGGCAATTTAGTTCGGGCCGCTTGCCCGGTTGTTGTTGTGAGTGTATGGGCGATATATTCAACCGCGCTTAGTACGGGTGTTATGTTGTTGGCCTTTTTAGTGGCTTGTAGTTTTGTGGTGTATTTTGCACGACAGTTAAAAAAAGCCATTGGTGGCTATACTGGCGATGGCTTAGGTGCCGTGCAGCAGTTGTCAGAGGTGGGGTTTTATTTAGCCGTTATTGCTTTGCAGCGCTTGTAAGGTGGCACTCAAAATTTATGCCATTCGCCATATGCCTGTTAATATGAGCGGTATGTGTTATGGTCAAAGTGATGTGCTTGCGCAAGCGGCTTCTGCTCAGGTGCTACGCAATATTCATCAGCAATTACCCAGCGCCTTTAGTTTACGCGCTTCTTTATTCACGCTATATAGCAGCCCCTTACAGCGGTGTATGGTGCTGGCCAAAGCGCTCTTTCCAGCGCAACCGCTAATCAGTGATGTGCGTTTAAAAGAGCTGGATTTTGGTGCCTGGGAGTTACAGCCTTGGGATGCGATTGAGCGCGCTCAATTAGACCTATGGGCGCAAGAGCCACTGCACTTTTGTATGCCAAAGGGTGAGAGTTTTGCGCAATTGATTGCGCGTGTTGAGCAGTGGTTGGCCTGTTGTGTGAATCGCAAAGAGGGTGAGGCTAATAAGCCGTTAGTGGCGGTAACCCATGCAGGGGTAATTCGCGCCTTGGCTGTGATTTGCGGCGGCGCGAGTGTTGAGCAGGCGCTAAATGTTAAAGCGCCTTTTGCGAGTGTTCATGTTTTTGAATACGCCTCGAGCGGCAAAAGCCATTAATAATACGGCTAAATATAAAGCTGACCCGCTACCGCCGCTACTGCTACCGCCGCTACTGCTACCGCCGCTTGAGCTAGTGCGCGTTGTGGTTTGGGGGTTAAGGTTTGCTGCGCTGTCAGGGTCTGCATTTAAAACCACAATACTTTTGATTATAATTAGGTGCTCGGTAATATTACCGCCTGCGGTCCAGTCTTTTAAGGGGATATCGGTAAAAGCGCCGCCTTGATTTGACTGCGGGACCGCTGCAATGGCATCAACAATAGCCATGCCTTGCGTCACCTGACCAAATACCGTAAAGCCGCCATTTTGATTGTCGAGGTTGCCGGTGTTATCGGCTAAATTAAAAAACCACTGGTTAGTGGCGCTATCGGGGTTGCCGCCGATTTTTGCCATAGCAATAGTACCGCGAACATTGGCGTAAACGGGTTCATTACTCACATTAGCCTTGCTAGCGATAGGGGCTATTTTGGGCTCATCATTTAAATAAAAGCCGCCACCTTGCACAATAAAGCCCGGAACCGAGCGATGGAAAAAGGTATTGTTATAGCTTTCATCTTCGATATAAGCTAAAAAATTAGCGACTGTCTCGGGTGTGGCGCTGTCAAAAAGCTCGACTTCGATATCCCCCATATTCGTTTGAAACTGCACGCTGGTCGCAAATGCCAAGGTGGGGCAAAGTAGGAGGGTGGTTGCAATAAAGTGTCTGATCATAATGCCTCTCTTATTATAAATGGTGTGAGTCTAACACGCGTAAACACGTATTTTGTGAAGGTTTGTAATCGCTGTAAAGGTTTTTTAGTGACTTTTGCTATTGCGTGACTTGACGATTTAGTCGAGTGACTAAACCTTCAAGTCACTGGTCGCACAGGCGATACGCTTGATATGACAATGGCATCTAAAGTTAGCAACCTCAACTAAGCTGAATAGGTCGTTGTATTCGAGGTTAGCGTGGTGGCTTTATTAAACACTTATTTTATGCGTTGTCTGTTAAGCGTGGTTGTTATTGTAACGTTGTGCTGGTCGCATTGTGCAAGGGCATCGCTCGTTGCGCAATGGCACTTTGATGAAGATACGTGGGATGGCACCGCTGGCGAAGTGAAAGACAGTAGCGCTCAAGGTTATGATATCAGCTTGGTGAATAACGGCGGTTTGCCCAATACCGCCGGGGCTTCTCCTGCAATCGCTGGCGACCCTGGCACATGCCGCTATGGTACTTTTGCGGGTGCAAATGATGGTTATGCGACAATCAGCGACCCAGGTGTGAACTCTGATTTAGATTTAATGAATAATTTCACAGTGGCGATGTGGATTAACCTCGATGTAATTCCTAATGATCATGTTTTTGCCATGGAAAAGGGCTCAGAGTTTACGATTGAGTTAACACCCTATGGAACCGTTGAGATTTGGCTGAATGTTGATGGTTCTTATGCCTATATTGATACACCGCGCGATACTCTGTCGACGGGCACTTGGGCGCATCTGGCGTTTACCTTTACTAGCGGTCAGCAATATTTGTATATTAATGGCGCTGTGTCACGTAGCACTACGCATGTCGGTACATTACCCGATACCAGTGACCCCATCAACATTGGCTCAATGAGCTGGGCATCAGAGTACTTGGAGGGTGCTATTGATGAGGTGCATATTTATCAATCGGTATTAAGTAGCGCAGAAATCTCAACATTAGCCAATAGTACGCACGCTTGCTCGGGCGCCGAGCCCGAACCTACCCCTACAACGCCGGTATTGGTTGCCGATTGGCATTTTGACGAAGCCGCTTGGGATGGTACGCCCAGTGAGGTTAAAGACAGTGGCACCCTAGGCTACGATATGAGCTTGGTGAATAATGGCGGTTACCCTAATACTGCATCCGCATCACCAGCTATTAGTGGTGACCCTGGCACTTGCGGCTATGGCACTTTTGCGGGCGCGAGCGATGGCTATGCCACAGTGAGTGACCCCGGTGTGGACTCTGACTTAGATTTAACCGATAGCTTTACCGTGGCAATGTGGATTAACCTTGCTGTGATGCCTAGTGATCATGTTTATGCTATTCAAAAGGGCTCAAATTTTGCCCTCGAGTTAACGCCCAGTGGCGCGGTGGAGGTAGAGCTTAAAATTGACGGTAGTTATTATTACCTTGATACCGGTAACGTGTTATCCGTGGGTAATTGGGTGCACCTTGCACTAACGTATACCAGTGGTCAGCAATACTTATATGTTAATGGCGCTGAGGCTGGAAGTAGCACGCATGTTGGTGTATTAGCTGATTCTAGTGACCCGATTAATATTGCTTCACTGAGCTGGGCGGCAGAGTATTTTGAAGGCGCCATTGATGAGGTGCGTATTTATCAAGGGGCATTAAATAGTGCGCAAGTCTCAACACTGGTTAATAGTACACACGCCTGCTCAGCTGCGCCCGAGACCCCTACAACACCGGTATTGGTTGCCGACTGGCATTTTGACGAAGCCGCTTGGGATGGTACGCCCAGTGAGGTTAAAGACAGTGGCACCCTAGGCTACGATATGAGCTTGGTGAATAATGGCGGTTACCCCAATACCGCGTCCGCATCACCGGCTATTAGTGGTGACCCTGGCACTTGCGGCTATGGCACTTTTGCGGGCGCGAGCGATGGCTATGCCACAGTGAGTGACCCCGGTGTGGACTCTGACTTAGATTTAACCGATAACTTTACCGTGGCGATGTGGATTAACCTTGCTGTGATGCCTAGTGATCATGTTTATGCCATGGAAAAGGGCGACGAGTTTGCCTTCGAGTTAACGCCCAGCGGCGCAATAGAGGCGTGGCTTCTGATTGATGACACTTATCATTTCCTAAGTACCGGTAACGTGTTATCTGTGGGCAGTTGGGTGCACCTTGCACTGACGTATACCAGTGGTCAGCAATACTTGTATGTTAATGGTACTGAAGCTGTCAGTAGTACGCATGTTGGTGTATTAGCTGATTCTAGTAACCCTATTAATATTGGTTCAATGAGCTGGGCGTCAGAGTATTTTGAAGGCGCCATTGATGAGGTGCGTATTTATCAAGGGGTATTAAGTAGTGCGCAAGTATCAACCTTAGCTAATAGTACGCACGCCTGCTCAGCTGCGCCCGAGGCCCCTACAACACCGGTATTGGTTGCCGATTGGCATTTTGACGAAGCCGCTTGGGATGGTACGCCCAGTGAGGTTAAAGACAGTGGCGCCCTAGGCTACGATATGAGCTTGGTGAATAATGGCGGTTACCCCAATACCGCGTCCGCATCACCGGCTATTAGTGGTGACCCTGGCACTTGCGGCTATGGCACTTTTGCGGGCGCGAGCGATGGCTATGCCACAGTGAGTGACCCCGGTGTGGACTCTGACTTAGATTTAACCGATAGCTTTACCGTGGCAATGTGGATTAATCTTGCTGTGATGCCTAGTGATCATGTTTATGCTATTCAAAAGGGCTCAGATTTTGCCCTCGAGTTAACGCCCAGTGGCGCGGTGGAGGTAGAGCTTAAAATTGACGGTAGTTATTATTACCTTGATACCGGTAACGTGTTATCCGTGGGTAATTGGGTGCACCTTGCACTAACGTATACCAGTGGTCAGCAATACTTATATGTTAATGGCGCTGAGGCTGGAAGTAGCACGCATGTTGGTGTATTAGCTGATTCTAGTGACCCGATTAATATTGCTTCACTGAGCTGGGCGGCAGAGTATTTTGAAGGCGCCATTGATGAGGTGCGTATTTATCAAGGGGTTTTAACGGGTGCAGAAATTAGCACTGTAATGAACGATACGCACGCCTGCTCAACGACCCCGGTAATTGCGCCGGTACTGATGGGTGAGTGGCGCTTAGATGAAACGACAGCTTACAGTGGTATTGCCAATGAGGTGCAAGACAGTAGCGGGAATGGTTTTCATGGTACGGCTAATGCGGTAGATCCTCCAGCGACAGCTTTTACTACGCCTATTATTGATGGTTCTCCGGGCCTATGCCGTTATGGGGAGTTTATCGAGGCGACAACGACGGCTATCGAAATTCTAGATAATGATGTTTTTGATTTGGATAACAGTGGCGAAATGACACTGATGGCGTGGGTTTACCCAACCAGCGCTAGTCTAGTGGCCGATGCTTTTATAATAGAAAAACCATCGAACTACGGGCTATCTTTAGCAACTGACTTAAAAGTTAAGCTGTGGGTTTATGGTGATGCCGATCAAAAAACATTCAGTCTTTCTACCTTACCGGTAAATACGTGGAGCCATGTAGCGGTCACGTTTAAAGACGGCGAGCAAAAAATCTATATTAATGGTGTGTTAGATAACACCACCGCTAAAAGCTTGGCTGGTGCCACAGCCAATACACAAGGCTTAAAAATAGGAGATGGTGCTCGTGACTTGGGTGCTAATGTCGATGAAGTGCGCCTTTATCAAGGCCTTTTAACCGCGAGTGATATTGCTAATGTTATGAATGATACCCGCATGTGCGCCGAGGGTACCGAGCCTGTCGCTTTAGTGGCGCAATGGCGCTTTGATGAATTTAGTTGGACAGGTGTACCGCAGGAGGTCATCGACAGTAGCGGCAATAATTATCATGTCTCGGTAGTACAAGACGGCGGGTTAGGGCCTCATACGAGCCGAATAGATCCTGCGATTGCCGGTAGCGCTGGCACATGCCATTACGGTGTGTTTGATGATAACGATGGCTCTCATACCGAGCTCGATGACCCCGGCGGCTCTGTCTTTAGGATGACGGCTGATGATAGCTATTCAATAACAGCGTGGATTCGCGTAGACGAAGAGCCTACGACTAGAGGTCAAATTTTGCGTAAAGGTAAAAACTACCGCCTTTATATTGATGAGAATAAGCAGTTGACATTGCAATGGACGATGAGCGGTGTTGAGTATTTTCTTCAGGCTTTGAGTGACACCCTCAGTTTAGAGACCTGGTATCACGTGGCGGCAACTGTAACGCCCGATCAGCAAAAGTTATATATAGATGGCACTCTGGTGGCAACAGCTAATAACACGATTGTCGATACAACAGTCAATTCTGCAAAAATCACACTCGGTGATTCGGCGGCTGGTAATACTTCGGGCTTTGAGGGGGCGATTGATGAGGTGCGTTTTTATCACGGTGCTTTGACTGTTGATGAGGTGAGCGCTATTAAAAATGAAACGCATACTTGCCCCCTCGAGCCTGCTGAGCTACTGGCCGAGTGGCGCTTTGATGAAGTGTTATGGGATGGCACGGCAGGGGAGGTGCTCGATAGCGCAGGTATTTACCCCGGTACGGCAACACAAAATAATGCGTACCCTACCACACAAACCAGCTCTCCAGCGCTAGGTGCAGCCACTTCTGGCACTTGCCGATATGGTCAGTTTGATGGTGAGCAAGACGGCATCATCACTATTGCAGACCCCGGGGTTAACTCAGTATTTGATCAAGAGTCTTTATCGGTATCCCTTTGGGTTAATCCCTCGGCGTTCCCGGCCAGTGATTTCCATACTTTATGGGCCAAAGGTAATGGCTTTGACATTGTATTGAACACCTCTCAGCAAGTACTCTTCAGTTGGTTTGATAGTACGAGCTGGCATCGTTTAAACAGCACAACCGCATTAACGGCGAATACGTGGACGCATATTGTGATAACGTTTACCTATGGTGAGCAAAAACTTTACATCAATGGAGTGCTTGACAGTACAGCAGCGATTGCTGCGAATATGCACGTTAATAACAAGGGGATTGTATTAGCGGGCGATGATGACGTGGTGACTCGTTCACTGGATGGGTTACTTGATGAGGTGCGTTACTATTCAGGTGTTTTGAGCGCTAGCGATGTGTCGGCAGTTTACAGTGCAACACGAGCATGCCCAGATGGCAGTATGACGGCCCTCATTGGTGAGTGGCGTTTTGATGAGCCTAGTTGGAATGGCACGACCAATGAAGTACTCGATAGTAGTGGTAACGGCCTTCATGGTACAGCAGAAACCGGCGTAACCCCCACCACAAGCACTATCAACCCTGCCATTGAAGGGGCTACAGGTACTTGCCATTACGGCAGTTTTTTGGCCGAAAACAATACAAAAATTGATGTTCCTGACCCTGGCGATAATTCGCTGCTCGATATGGATGAAAACGATGCCTTTTCGTTAACGGCTTGGGTCAACATTGACCCTTCAGCATCCCAAGTAGGTTTTATCGTGCGTAAACACGATAATTATCGGGTGATGATCGGTGTGGACAATAAAGTGTATTTCAAATGGAAAGACAGTGGCACCAATTTTGATTTTACCTCAACGGCAGTATTAACGCGTGGCACGTGGCACCATATAGCGGTAACGATTACACCAACTTTACGGACTATTTATATCGATGGCGTGGCGAGTGGAACGGATAACAGTGTGGCGGTTGATCTGCTCGAAACGAACTTTCCTCTTTACATAGGCGGCATTGCTGATGGCGGCAGCGATACTTATGGTTTTTATGGTTCGATTGATGAGGTGCGGTTATACCAAGGGGCGCTAAGCGCCGCCGAGGTGAACAGTATTATGGGGCAAGTGCGTACTTGCCCGCAAACCTCTGATAATCTTGTCGCCGAGTGGCGTTTTGAGCAGTGGGAGTACGAAGGTGCCGCCCAAGAGCTCAAAGATTCGTCCGATAATGCTTTACATACCGACGCTATACTAGCCGGTACCACTGAGTATCCACAAACCAGTGAGGCCTTGCCGGCGGTCACAGGTTCGCCAGGTACTTGCCGTTACTATGACGGCGGCACCGATAATGGCGCATTTGTATTGGCTGACCCGGGTGATGACTCGATATTGGATATGCCGGCCTATACGATTAGTGCTTGGGTTAAATTGAAGCCCTCATCAACAGGTGCTAGTTCAATATTAACGAAAGCTAGAAATTACAGCCTACGTGTAACTGTTGACGGCGCCCTGCAAAACTGGGTGTGGGATACGTATACGTCAGCATGGATAGGGCATGAATCATCGGGAGGGTTACTGACCGTGGACGTATGGCATCATGTCGCAGCGACCTATATTGAGGGGGAGCAAAATTATTATATTGATGGCGTATTGGCTGAGAGCCTCTCGATAGCGAGCTCTCCCGATTTTACTAATGATGTTGTTTATATAGGGACTAATTTTGATAATGGTCTATTGGCCAATTTAGCGATTGACGAATTGCGTATGTATAACCGTGTGCTTACAGCCACCGAGGTTAATGAGGTGATGGCTGAAACACAGACGTGTGCGGCAGTGGCGGATTACTTAGTGGGTGAATGGCGCTTTGATGAAGATGCGCAATGGAATGCCACGGCTAACGAAGTTGTCGACAGCGGTAGTAACGGGTTACATGGCGTAGCCATAGATGACAGTGGCGTACCTGAGCGCGCATTTGCCTCGCCGGCTATTGGCTCTGTCAATGAAGGCTCGTGTGCCTATGCCGACTTTTCGGCGAGTGACGGTTATATCAGTATCGCCGACCCAGGTGCTGGCTCTCCTTTAGATCTACCCGACGAGTACACCGTGACCCTGTGGGCCAGGCCCCACGCTTACCCCGTACAAAGTGATGTTAACTTATATGCTAAAAACGATAATGGCAAAATTGTATTAGATACCGGTACTGGCCGTGTGATTTATACATGGCAGTCTGAGGCGGGATTGCACCCCATAGAAACAACAGACGCGGCGGTATTAAATGCGTGGCAGCATATATCCATCACTTATAAGCAGGGCATCCAAAAACTGTATATCGATGGTGTTGAGCGTGTTTCGGGTGCACGCACCGAGGCTCCTAATACCAATGACTTTCCTGTTTTGGTTGGGCGCAATGGTGCTGTTACCGAAACTTACAACGGCGATATTGACGAGCTGCGCATTTATAATAAAGCCCTGACTGCCGAGCATATTCAAAATATTATGTCAGATACGCGGACTTGCTCAGTTGTGTATTTACCTGCCACTATTGCAATTGATACGGCGTCTACAGCAAGCACTTGCACGCCACAGGCGGTCACAATGAGTATTCAAAATAGTAATGGAGAAATTATTACTGACTATAGTGGCACCGTCACTTTAACCACGAGTAGCGGTCACGGCGACTGGGCTAATACTGACTCTGGCGGTGATGCTTACGGGGCTTTAACGCCCGGCGCTAGTGATAGCGGAGTGGCTAGCTATACTTTTACAGCAGACGATCAAGGCAGTATTACGCTGAATTTATCGAACCCTCGGTCAGAGTCATTAACAATTACCGCTGTTGAGTCTTTTGTGGCCGCAGAGGGAACCTCGGCAGGCATTTACTTCTCGACGAATGACTTTGAGCTAACGCGTCTATCGCACGGCAATAGTATTGTGGGTATGCCAACACTCTGGCAGCTTGATATGCTATCGGTCGATTCGAGTACAGGGAGTTGCTCGGTTAATAATACCTATGCGAGTACAGGAATTAAAATATGGTTGGAGCGCTTAAGTGGAGATGCCGGTGGTGCATTGCCAACCGTTGTTGATGATAATTCTGGGGCGACAGCAACGGTTGTAGAGGGCAAGCCTAGTAGTAACAACTTTAATTTAATTTTTGTTGATGGTAGTGCTCAATTCACAGTGAATACAACGGATGTTATCCGCTTTAAGCTGTATGTTACCGATGACTCACTCGCGTTTACAGACATGGTTTTGGAGCAAGGGTATAGCGACTTAAATTATACGCCTTTTGGGTATTATGTGGATGTGGTGGGTAACCCCGAGGCCTCAACGGTAGGCGGCGCTAAGTTTCAAGATGCAGGTAAACCCTTCACGGTGAATGTAACAGCCGTAGCGTGGCAGGCAGCCGACGATAGTAATATGGACACTTCACCTGACAACCATAATGTAGGTGGTGCGACTACGCGCGCCGATTTATCTGATAACCCTGTGATTGCGAGTATTGGGCGTGAGGATCCGCCAGAGTCTATAACATTAACCGCGTCCTTACTTTTACCCGCCGGCGGCAATAACCCTGGCTTGCAAGATGGCAGTAGCGGCAATGCTCATATTATTACGCAATTTGTTAATGGCACAGGTAGTGTTGATACGCTTTATTTCGATGAGGCCGGTATTATCGAAATAAAAGCCGAAGTGACCGATGGTGAATATTTTAATAAAACAGCGGCTAAAACAGCCGCTAGCCAAAGCTACTCGGCAAATGTGGGCCGCTTTACACCGGCTAAATTTACTTTTAATTCGGGTAGTTTGATATCGGCTTGTAGCTCGGGGTTAGATTTTGCTTACTTAGACCAAGGCTTTACGGGTGAATTTAGTTTTAGTCCGCAAAGCCGTAACAACTCTATGATACAAAACTACCATAGTGGTTTTGATAAGCTGGTTATGAGCGACTTTGAGTTTTATGCCAAAGATAGCAATAGCGGTACATTACTGACTGAGCGCCTGGCAGCTAATATCAATAGCCTAGCGTGGTCGGGTGGTACAGGTACGGTTAATGCCAGCTTTAATATTGCGCGTGCTAGCGCGCCTGATGGCCCCTATACCACCGTTGATGTGAGCACTTTTTTTGTCGATAGTGATTTTGCAAATTTGAAAAACACGGATAAAAATGCCGATGGCGATGGTGACGGCAATAGCGACAGCGCGTTAATTGAAACGACTGAGCTGCGCTTTGGTCGCTTGCGCTTGGGGGATGCCCATGGCCCCGAGACGTATAGTTTAAATGTGCCTTTGGTGGTGGAGTATTGGCAAAACCCCGATTGGCTTATTAACGAAGACGATAGCTGTACAGCGTTGCCGCTCACGGCTATTAATTACCCCAGCGGCACGGCCAGCGCGCAGGCCAATCGTACAGTGGCATTGGGCGGTGGCTCAACGACTGGCAGCTATGTGGGCTTGGCTGCTGGCGTGGTGCCTTTTGTGGCGGGTGAACTTGAACATGCCTTTAGCGCGCCAGGGGTCGGCAATGTGGGTAGCTTTAATACTTCTATTGATTTAACGGCTTTCCCTTGGCTGCAATATGACTGGAATGCCGACGGGAGTTATACCGATAGCCAAACGCCCGATAATCATATTAACTTTGGGAGTTATCGCGGCCACGACAGAATGATCTTTTGGCAGGAATATTAAACCGCCCAATGAAGGCTAACTTTAGTGCTTAAGGGTGAGAGTTTGTATGTACACGATACATCAGTACTGACAATACATCGGTACTTAATACACAAAAGCCCGTGTGATAGCACAGGCTTTGTGTTGGATGTTACTGGCTGTAGGTCACAAGGCTGCGTACTTTTTATCGCTTGCGTACCATGGCCAGGTTGGCTAGCCTGTTATTTTAGTGATTAATGTTTGTGCAATTGTACTGGCCTCAAGCTGTGTTGACTCAGCATCGCGACGATACTTATATTCAATTTCTCCTTTTTCTAAGCCTCTATCACCAATCACCACGCGATGGGCAATACCGACTAGCTCGATGTCCGCCAGCATACTGCCTAAACGTGCTTTGGGCTCATCCATCAAGATAGCATCAATGCCTTGCAGCTTTAAGGTGTTGTAGAGCGTTTCACAGGCTTCGCGTACGGCCTCTGATTTATGAATATTGATCGGCACAATAGCCACCTGAAACGGCGCAATGGCTTCGGGCCAAATAATGCCGGCGGCATCATTGTTTTGCTCTATGGCCGCAGCGACTATGCGGGTAATGCCAATACCATAACAACCCATGGTCATCACGCTATCTTTACCGTTAGCATCTAATACCGAGGCCTTCATGGCTTGCGAGTACTTATCGCCTAATTGAAAAATATGACCTACTTCAATGCCGCGCTTAATGGTGATGTTGCCATGGCCACAAGGTGATGGGTCGCCGGCTTGGACATTGCGAATATCTTCTACGCGCGTATAGGCGGCATTGGTGCTCCAGTTGCTATTGACAGTATGGAAGCCCTCTTTATTGGCACCACACACAAAGTTGACACACGCGGCAGCCGTGCGGTCGGCAATAACAGTCACGCCATCAAGATTACCCTGCAGGTTGATGGGCCCCAGTGACCCAGGTGCGACGCCAATGGCGGCTATCACTTGTTCTTCGCTGGCAAATGTTAAAGGTGCGGCGATTTCAGGTATTTTCTCGGCCTTGACTTCGTTCAGCTCATGATCGCCGCGCAGGCAAAGAGCAATAAGCGGTTGTTGGCCGGTGTCGTCGTCTTTGTTGCCTAATACAAACAAGGTTTTGACGATGGCGGTGGCATCGACATTTAAAAACTGTGCGATGTCATCGATTGTTTTTTGGTTAGGCGTGGCGATATCTTCGGCATTTGGCTTGATCGCCTCTGTACTCGGTGCCGGCGCTAGGGCTTCGGCTTTTTCGATGTTAGCGGCGTAATCACTGCCATCACTAAAGGCGATATCATCTTCACCGCTTTCCGCTAATACATGGAACTCGTGCGAGCCCGAGCCACCAATCGAGCCGGTATCAGCCTCTACCGGGCGGAAGTTTAAGCCTAAGCGGGTAAATATTGCGCAATAGGCGCCGTGCATTTTTTGGTAGGTGTCTTCTAGTGACGCTTGATCAATATGAAACGAATAAGCATCTTTCATAATAAATTCACGCGAGCGCATCACGCCAAAGCGTGGGCGTACTTCATCGCGGAACTTGGTTTGAATTTGATAAAAGTTGGCAGGAAGTTGCTTGTAGCTTTTGAGTTCGCTACGGACTAAATCGGTGATCACCTCTTCGTGTGTGGGACCCAAGCAAAAGCCGTTATTGTGGCGATCGCTAAAACGGGTAAGCTCTGCACCAAATTGCTCCCAGCGGCCGGACTCTTGCCAAAGCTCAGCAGGTTGTACCACGGGCATCAGCACCTCTTGTGCCCCGACGTTGTTCATTTCTTCACGCACGATTTTTTCGACTTTACGTAACACTTTAAGGCCCAAAGGTAGCCATGAATAGAGGCCAGAAGAGAGCTTGCGGATCATACCGGCGCGCAGCATTAATTGGTGGCTAATGACCACGGCATCGGAGGGGGTTTCTTTTTGGGTCGCGATTAAAAACTGGCTTGCGCGCATAGTGTGTGGCACCTAGTTAAAGCAATTTAAAGCAATGTGCTTGTTGATGAATTCAAAAATAAGAGTATGGATAAAGCGGGTTGTGATGACAGCCTCACAGTTTTAGCTTTATGGGGTGATAGCGGTTATTTTAAGTGAGCTTAAGAGACTTGTCAGCGTCTAAGTTGTGACTTTATGGTGGGCATTAAAGTGTCAGGCATAAAAAAAGGGGCGATGCCCCTTTTACAATCACAAAGCAGTCGCTGTGTTTACAGCGCCATTTCTTTTAGTTTTTTGAGTGGGCGCACTTTAACTGCAATGCTGGCAGGTTTCGCTTTAAAGATGGTTTCTTCGCCGTTAAAGGGGTTGATACCTTTGCGAGCTTTGGTGGCGGGTTTTTTGACCGTTACAATTTTGAGTAGGCCCGGCAGTGTAAACTCGCCCACGGCGCGTTTTTTAATGTGCGCTTCAATAATGTTGTCGAGTTCACCAAAAACAGCGCTTACATCTTTGCGGCTGAGCTCGGTGACTTCGCAAATACGGTTGATAATATCGGTTTTAGTATAGCGCGCTTGTAAGGCTTTAAGCGCTTTGACTTTGGCCGCTGCGGCAGGTTTTGCTGCGGCTTTACGTACGGGTGCTTTAGCGGGGGCGGTAACAGCCGCTTTGCGAACCGGAGTTTTACGGGCTGGGGCTTTGGCTGGCGCTTTACGTGGTGGCATGTGGTTTCCTCTGTAGGCTCTTAATGATCAATTTTTTGTTATTTAAATGTCTTGTATGGTGCGCGAAGTCAGCGCAACCACCTAAACGTTGGCTGTTTTGCCGTATATATAGAGTAAAGTAGCCTCTGCAGCAATAAAAAACTCTAAAAACCCCTATAAAATAGCCTAAAAAACGTTTTTTATATATTTAAGTGGCAAAAAGGGCTTATTTTAGGGGGTTTTATCGCTGGGTACGTTGATCATGTGTGTCGCTGATGATTGCTGTGATTAGCACTTGCTTGTGCTTGGGTGTGCTCATGTATAATGCGGCACTTTTGTTTTGCTATGATGCGGGCTCGAGCTAATAGTTTGAGGACGTTAATTGAGCAAGACGCGCTGTTAACAATATTGTAGGAGTGACCAATGCCTATTTATGAATACCGCTGCACCGAGTGTGACCATGAGTTAGAGGCGTTGCAAAAAATGAGCGATGCCCCATTAATTGACTGCCCAGAGTGCTCCAAAGCGTCGTTAAAGAAAAAAGTATCGGCCGCAGGGTTTAGGCTAAGCGGCAGTGGTTGGTATGAAACCGATTTTAAATCGAGCGGCAAAAAGAACCTTGCGGGCGATAAAGCCGCCCCCAAGGCCGAAAAAAAGCCCGACGCTAAACCCAAAGCGGCCAGCAGCGATAGCTAAAGCTACAGTAGATGATGGTAGCGATTAAATACATATTAAAACACAAGCGATAGCTTTGTGGTTTTACCCATTGAGAAGGTGATTATAGGAATGAGTATGCGCAGTATTTATTGTGGAGCGGTTCGCCCTGCACAGATCGACACAGAAGTGACACTTTGTGGTTGGGTAGATCGTCGTCGTGACCATGGCGGTGTTATTTTTATTGACCTGCGTGACCGAGACGGCATTGTGCAAGTGGTGTTCGATCCCGATGATCAAGCGAATTTTGAGCTGGCTGATAAAGTGCGTAACGAATACGTGATTCAGGTGAAGGGCATTGTACGTGCACGCTCTGAAGCCACCGCTAACAAAAATATGGCGACCGGTGAAATTGAAGTTTACGGTAAAGCGATTGAAATTCTCAATGTGGCTCAAACGCCACCGTTTCAATTAGACTCGCATATTAGCGTGGGCGAAGATGTCCGCTTAAAGCATCGCTACATTGATTTGCGTCGACTCGACATGCAACGCAACTTGCGTTTGCGCTCGAGTATTACAACCGAAATTCGTAACTTTTTACACGATAACGGCTTTTTAGATATTGAAACACCTATTTTGACTCGCGCTACGCCAGAAGGCGCGCGTGATTACTTGGTGCCATCACGCACCCATGAAGGCAAGTTTTTTGCTTTACCTCAGTCGCCGCAGCTGTTTAAGCAGTTATTGATGGTGTCGGGTTTTGATCGTTATTACCAAATTGCTAAGTGTTTCCGTGACGAAGACTTGCGTGCAGATCGCCAGCCAGAATTCACTCAGATCGATATCGAAACATCGTTTATGTCTGAAGACGAAATCATGGCCATCACCGAAAAAATGATTCGTAAGCTGTTTAAAGAAACGCTTGATGTTGAATTTGGTGATTTTCCGCGCATGACGTTTGCTGAAGCCATGGACAAATATGGCTCAGATAAGCCTGATTTACGTATTCCGTTGCAGTTGGTTGAAGTTAAAGATTTAATGACAGAAGTGGACTTTAAGGTTTTCTCGGCCCCCGCCAAAGACCCTAAAGGCCGTGTTGCTGCGCTTAAAGTACCAGGCGCAGCCGATAAACTGTCACGTAAGAAGATCGACGATTACACTAAGTTTGTGAGCATTTACGGTGCTCGCGGTTTGGCGTACATTAAAGTTAATGATGTCACTGACTTAGAAGAAGGCTTGCAGTCACCGATTGTGAAGTTTTTGCCGTTAGATGTTCGTAAAGCGTTGATGGAGCGTTTAGATGCGCAAAATGGCGATATCATCTTCTTTGGTGCCGATAAAGGCAAAATTGTTTCTGAGGCCCTAGGCGCATTGCGTTGTAAAATTGGTGCTGATTTAGAGTTGTACACCACCAAGTGGGCGCCGATGTGGGTTGTTGACTTCCCCATGTTTGAAGAGCTAGACGGCGGCAAGTTTACAGCGCTCCATCACCCGTTTACCGCACCTTCTTGTTCACCCGAAGCGCTAAAAGCGAACCCCGCGACGGCATTAAGCCGCGCTTACGATATGGTGGTTAACGGTACCGAGCTTGGTGGCGGCTCTGTGCGTATTCATAACCAAGATATGCAACAAACAGTGTTCGAAATATTAGGCATTGAGCATGATGAGCAGCGTGAGAAGTTTGGCTTCTTATTAGATGCCTTAAGCCATGGTGCGCCACCGCATGGTGGTTTAGCCTTTGGTTTAGACCGCTTAATTATGTTGATGACTGGCTCTGAGTCTATTCGCGATGTGATTGCCTTCCCTAAAACGCAATCGGCAGCGTGTGTAATGACCGATGCTCCAGGCGCCGTTGATACGTTGCAATTGCACGAATTAAATATTGCGCTCAAAAAGAAAGCCGAGAAAAAAGCCGACTAACGTGCGCGTCGCTGTGCGTTACGTTTGAGTGCCACCTTAAACCCTGCAGGGCTCTGTAGGGTTTTTTTATACGTTAACACAGGCGCTTTGTGCACCAGAGGGGCCTTGTGCCCGTGCTATAATGGCGCCAACAAAAAGTCCCCTTAAGGCGGTACGCTAAGGGTGTGTTGAGCTGCGGACTGCTTGCCGCAGTGGCCACTCGAGCGCTAGCACTTAATGGGGTTGTATTATTTTGATTGAGACGAACCTATTGAAGACTTCAAATATCACGTTAACAGCAAGTTCGCCTGTTGTTGTTGCTTTAGATGTTGATAACGAAAAAGCCTGCTTGGCATTAGCGAGTAAGCTGTCACCAAAACTCTGTCGCGTTAAAGTGGGCAAAGAGCTGTTTACCGCTTGCGGGCCTCGCATTGTTGAGCAATTGCAGCACTTAGGCTTTGAGGTGTTTTTGGATTTAAAATTTCATGATATCCCAGTGACAACCGCAAAAGCGGTTAAAACAGCCGCGCAACTGGGTGTCTGGATGGTTAATGTTCATGCCAGTGGTGGTACGCGTATGATGAGCGCTGCCAGCGAAGCCATTGCCAATGTACAGCGCAAGCCCTTATTGATTGGCGTGACGGTATTGACCAGCTCAACCCAGCAAGAGTTGAGTGAATTGGGTATTGAGCGGACACCCGAGCAGCAAGTGCTACACCTTGCGGGGTTGGTTAAAAATGCCGGCTTAGACGGTGTTGTGTGTTCTGCACAAGAGGCGACGGCGTTGCGCGCCCAAAGTGGTAGTGACTTTGCTTTAGTGACGCCGGGCATTCGCCCTGCCGGTAGCGATAATCAAGATCAGCGCCGCGTGATGACACCGCAGCAGGCGATGCAAGCGGGCAGTCATTACTTGGTGATAGGCCGGCCAATTACTCAAGCGGCCGACCCCATTGCTGTATGCGAACAAATTGTACACTCATTAACTGTTAATTGTCCTGTCGTGGAGCCCAAATGATTATCACCGTTGATGGCCCTAGTGGCGCCGGTAAAGGCACCTTATGCCAGCTGCTCGCAAAACATACCGGTTTCGCCTTGCTCGATAGCGGCGCGCTATACCGTTTAACCGCGTTAGCGGCCTTGCGCAAGGGCGTTGATTTAAGTTGCGAAGAGCAAGTGGCTAATATTGCGCTGGGTTTAGAGATACACTTTAAGCCTACCGAAGAGGGGGTGCAGGTGTGGCTTGCCGGGCAAGATGTCTCGCGCCAAATACGCGAGGAGCATATTGGCATGGCGGCGTCCAAAGTGGCAGCGCTGACACCGGTGCGAACCGCTTTATTGATTCGTCAGCGCGCGTTTGCCGTTGATGGCCAAGGCTTGATTGCCGATGGTCGAGATATGGGAACAGTGGTCTTCAAAGAGGCAAAGGTTAAGTTGTTTTTGACCGCCAGTGCACAAGAGCGTGCACGGCGGCGTATTGCACAGTTAGAGCAGGCCAAATTGCAGGTTGACCCTGAGCAAATATTGCGCGATATTCAAGAGCGTGATAAGCGGGATACCGAGCGCAAAACATCGCCCTTGATTCCTGCCGATGATGCCATACTATTAGACTCGACAAGTATGGATATTAACGCAGTCTTTGAGCAAGCGTTAAGTGCCGTTCAGGCGCAGCAAGCTATAGTAAAAGCGTAAGCGGGTATGCGGCATCTTAGCCAGAGCATCAGTAATAGAGTGTATCTCTAAGCATAGTATTAGTAATAGAAGGGGCAAGTATGACGCTATTAACCGTATTGGGGAAATGGATTGCAAGGCTATTAATGGTGCTTTGGCTATTGATACTGGGCTTGGCGATAGTGCACTTTGTGATTGAAAATACGAGCACTGTTGCGCTGACTTTTTATAAATGGGATTTTACCGCGGTGCCTGTACCTACTTTATCGTTAGTGTTGTTAGGTGCCGGCATGTTAATTACCTTTTTGTTTTTACTGCCTTGGCTGTTGCTTATGCAGGTTAAGGTTCAGCACCTTCGCAAGCAAGTGACTAGGCATCAAAGTGCGCTGAAATCGGTTGTCAAAGTGCAATAGGTTGCCCGAGAAGGAGCGTAGGCATCAACGCGTTATTGATTTTTTTATTATTGTTGAGTGCATTGGTGATTGGCTTTTTGTTGGCTAAATACCCAGTCCATTTAAAGTCAACGTCTAAGCGAGTGGCTTCGTCTGCCTACCTTGAGCGCTACTACGAAAGTATTAACCTGTTGCTGGCCGAGCAACCTGATGCTGCAATTGATGTATTAATGGCAGCACTTGATCTTAACGCCGATACGCTAGACGTGCATATGGCGTTAGGTGTTATGTTTAATAAGCGCGGCGAAATCGATCGCGCTATTCGTATTCATCAAAATATTTTAGCGCATCCCCATTTATCGAGCAGCCAAATGCTGCAAGCTCGCTTGGCACTGGCCGAGGATTATTGGCTAGCGGGGCTCTTTGACCGCGCCGAAGTCCTGTATACCGAATTAAGCCAGTGTTGCGATGGCTCGGTGGCGCAGCAAGCCTTAGTCAAGCTTGTTGATGTCTATCAACAAGAAGGTGAATGGCAGCAGGCGATCAATGCAGTTAAGACGTTATGCCAGTGCAGCCTTGCGCAAAACCAGGTCCCTCCCGAGTATGCAGCTATCAATAGTGCGCAGCCAAACAGCGCAACACCCTGTAATAAGCCGTGTAATGCGGCCCAATGGCAACAATGGCAGGTGTATTTTTATTGTGAATTAGCACAAGCGTCTTTGTTGGCAGGGCATGAACAGCAGGCGCAAACCGCTTTGGCACACGCCAGTGCGCTCGAGGGCGATTTAACCCGCGTACGCATTTTGCAAAGCCAGCTGGCCTCTATGGATAATAACCCCACGCAAGCATTAGCCTTGCTGCAGCAAATAATACTCACAAGTCCTGCTTATCATGCCTTGGTTTTACCGTTATGGCTTGAGGCTTTTTATTGTATTCAGTCTGACGGGAACCCGAACTGGTCATTAGCTGATATGTATCAGCAGCAACCGTCAGCGCTGTTGCTACCGGCTGCAGCAAAATCTGTCGCTGAGCAAAGTGGTGAGCCACAAGCGATTGCGTTTTTAGTGGCGGCTTTAGCGCGCTGGGAGGCACTTGCCACAGTGCACGAAGCCTTAACTTTACTGCCGCCAACAACCTATGCACAAGTGACTTTATCGTCTGTTTTAGCGCTTGTCGAAAAGCGTTTATTGCAACTACAAGCTTATGAGTGCGGCGCGTGTGGTTATCAAGGGCATAAGCACCACTGGCAGTGCCCAAGCTGTAAAAGCTGGGGCACTGTAGCGGCTCAGCTTTAAAAACCTCTACGTTGGGTCTGTGTTTTAGGTTTGCTGCACAGCTCTTGCAGGCTGGTGTTCACAGTTTAACTATTCGTTATTTAGCCTAATGTCGCGCCATTACAGGTCATTAAAAATCACTCCACTTCGGGGGCGATTATGCGCAAGTCGTCTTTAATCATGTTGCCGCATTCATCAATAAAAAATGGTGCAATCTGGCCGCTTGAGTCGGCCGCAGCTAAAATCATTGACTCCATATAGGCCTCAAATGAATCAGAAAAACTATAGGTGGTGATGCAATCATGATTAAAGCTAAGGCGATATATGGCCGTACTGCTTGCGTCACAGATCAAATAGTCAAAATGGTTTTCGTAATGGGCAATGAGCAATGCGTGATGGGGTAATGGGTTGTTGGCGCATGGCTGGGCACTTTTAAAAGTGCCCCAATGAAACTCAAATTCTTCGGTTATTTCCTTTAAATCATCAAAATAAATAGAGCTCCAGCCCGCTAAATGGCCGGCAGAGCGCCCGCAGGCCTGTAAGAACTCCCGGTAGGCGACGGGGAATTTAAGGTTAAAGTGCAATTCCATTGCTTGAATTTCTGCTGAGGGTACCCCAACAAAATCGCCTAATTGGGCAATATCGTTAGAGATCATTAAGTCGAGCAAGTGCTGGAATGGCATCATAGGGGTGATCAAGTCTGTAGTGTTTTTATTAATATTTTTATGTAAGGCCTATTCTAGGTTAAAGCGGTTTCGCGGCAAACAAAAAAAAGATATTTGACGTTTTTTAATTTTAAATGGACGTTTACTTCACATAAACCTTAATCTTGACGCAGCTTGGTGTGTTTATGTGCCACCTTAAAGGCTTATACTCTGACGTTTTATGTGCTCAAGTGGTCATGCTTTTTTAGTATTAAAGTTTAACTGCAAAGTGCTTTTTTGGCTGTTTTTTGTACAGATTTGCCGTTACACTCACTGTAACTAAACAGTAAAAGGTCTGGAGTGTCAGTATGAATGCCATTATGCATAACGGCCTCAGTGGTATGCTGCAAAGCCAGCAAGCTATGCAGCAAAGCGCGCACAATATTACGAGTGCAAAGCCAAGCTCAGAGTCTGCTGTAGGGCCTTCTCATAGTACGCACAATACACCTTCACTAAAGGCTAATACACCGGCAGTAACCGATGCGGCTTCGGCGAACAATACAGTGAATGCGCCGCGTGATCCATCGCGTGTAAATAGTGCGAGCGAGAGCTCAAATGAGACGCTACAAGCTGATCGCGGCACCCATAATTCTGCGCAAGAGCTGATCAACTTGCAGCAGCAAAAACAGCTTTTTACGGCGTCTGCAAGTATTGTAAAAGTAGGGGCCGAAGCGGTGGGTAGTTTGATTGATGATTACAGCTAATGAATAAGCGAAGCCGTGACTAGAAGGTCTTCGATATGAATATTCCTAATGCGTTACAGCCGTTACCCGCAACCCATGCTGCACCTATAGTCAGTTATTCGCCTGCAGCATCAACGCATCAGACCGATATGCAAGCGAGTGTTTTTAAGCCTGTGAGCCAAGTTGCACACGCTGAGAAACAAACAGTGACGCTTAAGCCCGGTACCGTACCCAGCCCGCTGCACAACGCGGTTCAAGCCTACGGTTTTGAGCCTGATGTGGCGGCTTCACTAGTGACTTATGGCGCTAATGGTAAGTTGATGGCGTCGGGCAGTGCGGTGCATCCTGAGGGTGCTCTTAAGTCAAATCAAGCGACGGCGTTGATGACAGGGGATGATGGCGCTGGGTCTTATCATGTACTTGGGTCTGATGTTGGGCCTGATGTTGGGCCTGATATAGCCGTGCAGAGTAACAGTAATGCACGTGATGATAAGCCCATAGCCCATGACGGAGAGTTAAGTGATGAGGCGAACACCGCGCAAACCCCTGAAACTGAAAAGCAAAAAGCTCAACATATCAAGGAGCAAGACCAGGAAGAAGTCCGTGTGCTGGCTGCGCGTGACCGAGAGGTTAGAACCCACGAGCAAGCCCACGCCGCCGTAGGTGGCGCCTATGCTGGGGCGCCTAAATATCAATTTGAACAAGGCCCCGATGGCGTGAATTATGCCGTGGGTGGAGAGGTGCCTATTGATGTAGGTGCTGCCGCCACACCCGAGCAAAGCCTCGAAAAAGCACAAACGGTTAGGCGCGCTGCCATGGCACCGTCTGAGCCCTCTCCACAAGATAGGCAGGTGGCGCAAGAGGCTACGCAGCTAGAGGCGCAAGCACGTCAGCAAATTGCAGCAGCGCGGGCACAAGAGCGAGCGGCGAAAAATGAAAGTGCGTCACCCAATGACTCAGCTGGCAATGGCGCAAGCTCTAGTGACGGTCTTCAAGCCAAAGAGGTCACAGCGACAGATCCTTCGCCAGGCCCTCTAACCTCTGGTGCGCATGCCGCGAACATAGGCTCCTCGAGTGTAGAAGATCCCATGGCTATTAGCTCCGCTACTACTATCATCAGTTCCTCTACTAGCGCATCGTCAAGCGAGCGGGCTCAAGGGGACTTGGTGTCGCGTATTGCGCAAGTGTATCGTGCTGCGAGCGAGCCGGTAGAGACTTACCTGAGGGCCTCTGCTTAGGTATACCTTGTTTGATATGAATCAAGTGGCATATGAGTGATTGTACTATCCTGTTAAAAATAAGCTCTTTTTGATAGGTGATAATCATGCCGTTTGATTTTGTAATTGGTCTTAGTTTAATTGTTGTTGTTGCTATGCTTGTCGGCATGGGTTATGCCGTTCGTTTTGCTGCGAAGCATATTGCAGAAGATGCCAAAAAGGCTCAGCACAGTCAGGCTCAACACAGTGATGCGTGAATACCCTTACTGATGTGAAGCCTTTGTTTTCATGTAACTCAGAGGTGCGGAAATCGGGCGCGAATGAATCATTTACTGGGCCGCTCAAGCCATCTACGATTTTGTGAACCTGCAAAGTCTAATCTTGATACCCCTATGCAGGTGCACTGTCTACCCCTTGCTTTCCCTGCAAGGCCCGGCGCTAAATGCCCAGGCAATAACCCATCAGCACCCTGTTAAGAGGTTTTTTGGGTTCGGCTGAATAGTTACGTTTTCATTACGTGTACATGCGCGCGTATTATTGCTCGCCGCTTGGTGCTATTTGGTGATAATTTTGGTTACTCAACCAAACAGATTGATAGGGGGCGAGTGTAATTTCTTTTGTGTCAGGCGATAGTACTTGATCGCTGAGTAGATCCCACCAAGCATCTAGAGTAATTAAATTGATATCGGAAAGAGCGACAGAGTGTGTTTGATCGCTGATGTTGTTAAGGCAAAAGATACTTTGTTCGCGATTGGCGCATTGACGCCAAAAGGCAAAAATAGACTCGCCTAATTGCAGCGTAAACTGTGTGGCATTTGGGTGAAAAGCGGGCTGCCCTTTGCGTAATGTGAGTAGTTGTTTGATGCGTTGAAACACTTTTGAGTGATGACTGTGTTCGTCTTCAAGAACCCCTTGCAACTGCTGTAAATCCCATTGGTGGCGGTTGATCGCGCGATTGTGGCCGGTATTTTGTGCGCGGGTATAATCATTGGTCGTGGCAAACAAACTGTGTACATAAATAGCGGGAACCCCCTCTATGGCGAGCATAATGGTATGGGCACTGATAAACCGCTCAAACTGTAGTTGGTCATCTTCAGTGTCTTGTGTGCTTTTAAGGGCATCCCACAGTGCAATATTCAGCTCGTACGGCTTCATGTGATTGGCGTCGACCGACCGCCATGAAATTTTACCGCCATTTTTTTCCATGAGTTTTGCAAGGCTGTGTGTTTGTGCATCACTGAGCAGCCCTTCAACGGGCCTTAGGCCAATACCATCATGACTGGCAATAAAATTTAAATACGCCGTGCCTGCTTGTGCCGGTGGCATAGACATGAGCCAATTTTTAAGCGCTGTTGCATTGCCGCTTGTGAGTGTATGCAGTAATAATGGCGGCAGTGAAAAGTTATACACCATGTGCGCTTCATTGGCGTTACCAAAATACGAAATATTCTCGCGGTTGGGAATGTTGGTTTCGGTAATAATAATTGCTTCGGTATTGCAGTGCTCGACCAGTGTGCGTATGAGTCGAATAATTTCATGCGTTTGCGGCAGATTAACACTATTTGTTTCAATGTCTTTCCATAAAAAGGCGACAGCATCTAATCGAAAAATTAATGCTCCACGGTCTAAATAAAACCGAATAATTTTTACAAACTCTAACAGTACTTTAGGGTTTGAGAAGTCCAGGTCGACCTGGTCATGGCTAAAGGTGCACCACACATTTTTAGTGCCATTGGCGGTTTCGGTAGGGCGTAGTAATGGTGAGGTTCTTGGGCGTGTAATATGGCTGAGGTCTAAGTCTGGATCTGTGTCAATAAAATAACTGGCGCCAGGCTCTAGTCCTTTTTTGTAATTATCAAACCAGCGGCTTCTAGACGAGCAGTGATTAATGACGAGGTCGGTCATTAAATTGAAGTCACTCGCGATGGCAGAAATATCATCCCAAGAGCCGTGTCCTTCGTTAACCTGCAAATAGTCAATCACAGCAAAACCATCATCCGAGCTCCAAGGGAAAAACGGCAGAATGTGAACGCCATTGATATAGCCTGTGAGGTTGGCGCGCAAAAAATCACGCAGCGTTTTTAATGGCGCCTCGCCTTCACTTTTGATGCTATCGCTATAGGTGATGACCAATGTATCTTGCTGGGTCCAGGGGTTGTTGTGTGGTTGTGGTGTGGCAATAAATTCATTTAGTCGCATGAGCGTGAGTATTTCGTGAGCCAATGACTCGGTGAGCGGCTCAATAAAAGAGTCGCCCTGTTTATTGCTGTAAATAATATCGAGGTGGGCCTTAATGCGTGCAGCTAAGTGCTCTATTGCCGTCATTAGGAATATTCCTCCATGTCAAGCGCTACCGCCTCAAGCATCGATTGTTGTAAGTTGGGCAATGCGCTACTGACGCGGTTCCAGCTAGGAATAAAAGGCCGTTCCATGGGGTTTTCTAAAAACGTGAGGCCGGCTTTAAGAATGTTGGCTGCAAAAAGTTCTACTGCTTGCTCCTCTTTATGAATGTCCATGGTCAAGCCATTCATTGTTGCATCGTTGGCATAGGTTTCGATTAAGTCTAAGGCAATGCGAAAGTAGGTAGCTTTTATAGAGCGAAAAGTTTCGCTCGAGAAAACAACGCCATTGGTGGCTAATTTTCTAAAAATCGCTTTACTAATGTCGATAGACATTTTTGATAGGCCGGCTTGGTCATTATCTGTCGAGAGGCTTTGATGCTTATGATCGTACACATCGGCAATATCGGCTTGGCAAATACGGTTGGTTGAATAGTTGCGCTTCATTTCGGCGAGCACACCAATCTCTAGGCCCCAATCACTGGGAATGCGAATGTCTTGTACTGAGTCGGTACGCATCGAAAACTCACCCGCTAATGGGTAGCGAAAACTATCGAGGTATTCTAAATATTCTTGGTGGCCAAATATTTTTCTGAGTGCACGCAGTAGCGGGGTGACCAGTAACCGGCTCACTCGCCCATTCATTTTGCCGTCGGCAATGCGCGCGTAATAACCTTTACAAAAAGTATAATTAAATTGTGGATTGGCCACAGGGTAAATTAAGCGCGCGAGCAAATCGCGTTTATAAGTCACAATATCGCAATCATGTAGTGCCAGCGCACTGCTGTCTTGCGAGGCAAAAGCATAACCAAAACAAAACCAGACATTGCGGCCTTTGCCGGGTTCGCCAATAGAGAGTCCAGCGTCGGTTAATTGTTTGTGCGCCTTTTGCAGGCGCGGGCCATCATTCCATAATACTTTATAATTTTGCGGCAGCTGCGAAAAAAACGTCAGGGCTTTGCGATATTGTTCTTCCGTTGCGCGGTCTAGGCCAATAATAATTTCGTTGAGGTAAGGGACCTTAGCCAACTCTTCAACAATAGGCTGCATAGCAGGCCCTTCGAGTTCAGAGTATAAGCACGGTAAGACCAAGCCGAGTTTGCGTGTTTTATTAAATTCACAGAGCTCGGCTTCTAATGCTTCAATGGGGCGGCGGGTTAAGTTGTGTAGCGTGGTAACTATACCGTTTTGATGAAATTCACCCATGATTATTCTCCATTGTGTTGAGTAAGTCGGTAATGGCATCGTTCCAGCCGAGCGGGCCGTATGCGCTGGTATAATGAATACTATTTTGGCTATGCGGTAGCAAAGGGAAGTTGCGCGTGGGGTTATTCACAATAATAGCCGTATCGGCTTGGCTCAACATAGCAATATCATTATTACTATCACCTAAAGCAATAATGTGTGCGTCGGGGATATTGAGTTGTTGCTTCAGTTGTTCAATGGCTCGTTGTTTTGATACGCCCTGACTTAACGCGTGATAAAAGCGGCCACCTTGTACTATATCGATATTGAGTGGCTGGCACATTTTCTCAAAATAGGCCAAAGAGGAAGCATCGCCTTGCCATAAAAAAGGTTCACTATAGCGGCGTTTTTTTGCATTAGCTGCGTCCTCGAGACTGAGTTGCGTGTGCTCGGCAATTTGTTGAACGCTCATGGCGTTAAACCCGACAAAATCAAAATTATTATGGTGTTTTAGATCGTCCAGCGTTTCAAGTATTTCATAATACCTTGGCGCGAGGTCGATAATGTCGCCATTAGCTAGTGCGATACCCGAGCCGTTTTCAAAAATAATGGGCCCGGCTAAGTCCATGTCATGAATCAGCTTTTGGGTTTCGGGTAGTGTTTTGCTGGTGCAAGGAATAATAGGAATATTATAAGTGCGCGCTTGCGCCATGGCCGGTTTTGCCGCTTGCCAGCTATAGGTGTGGTGATCAAGTAGCGTACCGTCCAAATCCGTAACAATCAGTATGTGAGCTTTTTGGGGCGGCGTTGTGTGTGTTGTCGGTGTTTTGTGCGCTAATGTGCTGCTTGGGTGTTGCATGTACTTACCTTACACCAGAGTTGAGGTGTTTTATGGGCGTACACAGTGCCTAGCATTTTTAATGCCTAGTTTTAATCAGTTTCTTTACGTTTTTTTAGTGTAAATGTCGCTCAATAAGCATGCATTGCGAGCAGGTGGCTTTAGGCGTGATCCATATTGGTGCCCGAGGCCTTGGCTCGCAGTTCTTTTTGGTGCAGTGTGGTTGGCTTGATACTGTTGCTTGAGTACTGTGACTACTTGAGTGCAGCGCTTATTCTATTAGAGCTTTTTTAGAGGGCTTTTGGCGCGTATTTTAAGTGCCTTTTTATTGTTTGGGGTGGGCGGTGAAGGGCTATCCCAAAAGCGTGCACTCGTCTGTGGGAGGCTCGCTCTAGCTATCTAACCACATATCAGCCGCCCAAGACCAGATGGATGGCCAGCTTCCGGGTTCTACTTGCCCATCAATCCACTCAATTATTTGATCTTCCATATCTAGGCAAAAGTACCCATTAGCTGTTTGGCATATGGGTAATAGTTCGCGCGATAGGCCTTGCTCCCAGGCATGGCAAGTCAGTTCCGGCAAATAAGTGTGTGAGCTTGGATCGGTGACTGTGGCGGGCTCTAAGGTGCCAATGACCAAGTCGGAGGCGGTTAATAAAAAGTCGCGATAATCACCTCGAATTTGCACGTAGATGGCTTCTTCTATAGCAGTGATTTCATCGTCATCGGGCAGCTCAAGAGCAACGATGGGAGTTTGATGAGCGGCTTGTAGCAGGGGAAGAACAGATTCTTTGTCGGCCATTGTATGACTACCTAAAATGAGAGGCGCTTATTGTTGGGTAAACGAGAGATATTTCAACCTTTAAATGAAAGGTTATGAGTAATTCGTATTTTACAAGAGTGGAGGGGCTTTTATTGTGGTTATATAGCCGCTATATTTATTAATAATTTATCAATGGCTGTTTACCTTGGTGTTTGCTAGCCGTATGTACATAAAAGTAAAGTGAGACTAAGCATCGCTTTACTGACTGAGCGACTGGCACACAGTGATAAATAATGATGCACAGTCGCGGATAATGGGAATAGTCGCTGATAATCATAAGAGTCGCTGATAATATGCGCGCCATCCAAGAATCAAGCATCACACGTGGCTAAAATTGTAGATGGCAGCACCTGAATAACGAGCAGCCGCTGGCAGGTATAGGTGGCTCTAAACGTTTTCAGCATCGCGTTCATTGAGTAAAATAATTTCGGGTAACAGACTCTTTTTATTCAAACCCACGATATAGATAATAAAAAGCAAACAGGAATCGCATATGCGCTTAATTAAATGGTTATTTGGGCTCGCAATTACGCTAGCGGTGCTAATCGCATTAATGCCAATTGCGGGTAAGTATTACGCCCTGCATTGGCTCGAATTACATAATTACGATGCCAAAATAAAATCGTTCAATATTAATCCATTGACAGGCAAAGTCACGGTGGCGGGCTTTGATGTGCGCGTGAGTGACGAACAGGGTTTGCGCATTGATATGCTGGAGGCGACGTTTAAAATTCCTGAGCTTTTTAAAAAAGAAGCAGTTGTGCGCAAACTAAGGACGCAGGGGGTGCAGGTCAATTTGGGCAAGCTTGATCCAGAGCTTGATCGCTTTGTAAACCCCGTCGAGCACTTTGTGAATCGTCATATGCCCGCATGGCGCTTTGCGGTGGTTAACTCTTTAAACGAGAACGCAAAAGTTTGCCGTGCAGGTGCTACCGCTGACGGTAAAGTGTTATCTCAATGTGTGAGTATCGGCAGTTTTAGCGTGGTTGATGCATCACTGCAAAATACCAGTAAAGGCTGGCAGTTTAGTACGCGTTCGACGGCGACCTTTCAGCGCATTTATTTTAAAGATCACTTCGAGGATACCTCACTCATTTACATTGGTAACTTAGAGGTGCGTGATGTGATGGCTGATAATCACGAGCGCCGCATTGGCCAGCTTGCGCTTAAAAGCTTCTATTTGGTGGAGCGCAGCGAGCAAGAAACCCAGCGCCTAGACATTCCCTATCAAACGCAAGTAGAAAATATGTTGATCAATAACATTGTTGCAACTCGCACCAAAAAACAATTGCGGGTGAGCGTAGAGTTGATTGACATGACGGCGCTTCGGCAAACCTTGCACCGCAATCGTGATGCGGGCTTTGTTATGGTCGAGCGATTACGTGATATTTTTCCGGCGTTTAACGGGCTATGGCATAGCAAGGCTCAGGAGTCTGACCACGCACTGCCGGAGGTTGCAGTGAGCGTTTTAAAAACCCGCGTGCTTGATGGTGCTTTAGCATGGCTAGATGACTCAGTATCGCCTCCGGCTAAAGAGTCTATGACGGCGTTGTCGTTTGAGTTAGGTCCTGTAATGAGTGACGAGCCGGAGCTTCGCGCGCCGGTCACTATTGATGCAACATTGGGTGATACAGGCAGTATTTCGGTGAAGGGTCATATTGCTCCTTTTGCCGAGTTTGCCCATTTTGATTTGGTCGGGAGCATTAAAGGCCTGAATATGCATAAGGTGTCAGGTTACGCCGAAACCTTATTTGCCGAAAAAATACAACAAGGCGTACTGGACACTCGGTTTAATATGAATGCGCAATCGGCGCGCATTCAAGGCGATGCGGCGATACGCTTTACCGATTTACAAACACTCGGCGGCACTAATCGCGCGGGTGTGCTCAGTTTACAAAACGCTTTTAACCAGCTTAAAGGGCGCAACAATGCGGCTGATTTTGACGCTTATTTTGATATCGATGTTACGCGCTCTAAGTCTTTGGCTGAAGCGCTAGGGCGTGACATTAAGCGTGCGCTGAGCAATAAAGCAAACGGTCACGCCGATAAACCTCGCAAAACCGGCGTAAAAGCTAAAACGGGAATGAGCTTTGAGCCGTTAAAATATAACCCCAAAACACATGAGCTGCGCGGCGCTCAGGCGATACGCTTTAAAGATATCATGGTGCTTGCCAAGCAAAGCCCACAAAAAGTATTAACACTATGCCCCATTACCACAGGGGGTGAGTGGGCTGCCTTGTACCGCCAGGGCAAAAAGCTAAAATCCGGTGAGCAAATTCCTTCTGTCGAGCATGCTCATTTAATGAATTTGGCTATTTTACGTGCAAAAGTCTTACGTGATTTACTCGACGATGCGGGTATTACCCACAAGCGCTATACCTTGTGTGAGCCCCGAGTAGATCCAAGTCATGATGGCCCATCGTTTGTATCGGCTCAATTGCGCTAGGTTTAGCGTTTAGGCCCGCGCGTCGCTGACAATTGACCCTCAGTAGTCCTCGATCATCAGTTTTATCGGTGGCGATGGGCATTGAGGGTGATCATATTGATCAGTAATCAAGCGGGTATGCCTTTAATATTAGGCGCCTGTTGTGTGTTATAGGTTAAGCAAGCCACAATAAGGGTTGCATCCTTGTGGGCAGTGCTTATAGTTTCCCGTCTTTTTAACATTAATAGAACTGTTTATGTCTGATCTTCTAATGCTTGGGGCTGATGAAGTCCTCCCCTTAAGTGAATTTACCGAAAAAGCTTACCTCGATTACTCGATGTATGTCATTTTAGATCGCGCCTTGCCTCATGTGGGTGATGGTTTAAAGCCTGTACAAAGGCGAATTATTTATGCCATGAGCGAACTGGGCCTTAAAGCCAGTGCCAAGTTTAAAAAGTCGGCCCGTACGGTCGGTGATGTGATTGGTAAATACCATCCGCATGGTGACTCTGCCGCGTATGAAGCGATGGTGTTAATGGCGCAACCTTTTTCTTTTCGCTACCCGCTGGTCGATGGCCAGGGCAACTGGGGTTCGCAAGATGACCCTAAATCGTTTGCGGCGATGCGATATACCGAGGCGCGCTTAACAAAATTTGCCGACGTATTACTTGGCGAATTAGGGCAGGGTACGGTTGATTGGCAACCTAACTTTGACGGCACGATGGACGAGCCTGTTGTGCTGCCAGCACAAGCACCTGCGGTGTTGTTAAACGGCACAACGGGTATTGCTGTAGGCATGGCAACCGATATTCCCCCACATAATATTCGCGAAGTCATTGATGCGACCATTGCGCTATTAGATAAGCCAAAGTCGACGGTCGAAGACCTGTGCGAGTACATTCAAGGGCCTGATATGGCCACCGCCGCCGAGATCATTACGCCGCGCGCCGACATTATCAAAATGTACAAAAGTGGTCGTGGTAGCGTCAAAATGCGTGCCTTATGGGAGCAAGAAGACGGCGATATTGTTGTTACAGCCTTGCCGCACCAGGTCAGTGGTAACAAAATACTTGAGCAAATTGCCAGTCAGATGCAAGCTAAAAAGCTGCCGATGGTTGCCGATTTACGCGATGAGTCCGACCATGAAAACCCGACACGCTTAGTGATTGTGCCACGGTCAAATCGCATTGATGCCCAAAGTGTGATGGATCATTTGTTTGCCACCACCGATCTTGAGCGCAGCTACCGCATCAACATGAATGTGATTGGCATTGACGGTAAGCCTGCGGTGAAGCCGTTAAATATTATGCTAAGTGAATGGTTAGAATATCGCGCCGAAACCATTCGCAAGCGCTTGCAGTATCGCCTAGATTGGGTCGACCGTCGATTGCACTTGCTCGATGGCATGTTGATCGCTTATTTGAACCTAGATGAAGTGATTGATATTATCCGCACCGAAGAAAAGCCCAAGCAAGTCCTTATGGAGCACTTTGAGCTCACCGACGCGCAAGCCAACTACATTTTAGATACGCGCTTACGCCAGTTAGCGCGTTTAGAAGAGATGAAAATCCGCGGTGAACAAGATGAGCTGGCGGTAGAAAAAGACAAACTCGAAGGTATTTTAGGGTCTGAGCGCAAATTAAAAACCCTCATTAAAAAAGAGCTAAAAGCGGTTGCCAAAGAGTATGGCGACGAGCGCCGCTCACCTATTGTTATTCGTGCTGAGGCAAAAGCCTTTAGTGAAAGCGACTTACTCGGTTCAGACCCTGTAACCGTGGTTTTGTCGGATAAAGGCTGGATTCGCGCCGCCAAAGGTCATGATATTGACCCTGCAGCATTGAGCTATAAAGCCGGCGATAGCTTTAAGTTGCATGTTAAAGGTAAGAGCAATCAACCTGTAATCTTGATCGATTCTACCGGGCGTAGTTATTCGATGCCCGCCCATACGTTACCGTCGGCACGTGGCCAAGGTGAGCCGGTCACAGGCAAGCTTAACCCGCCGAGCGGGGCGAGCTTTGAAGCGTTGATTATGGGGCCAGATGATCAAGCGGTATTACTCGGCAGCGATGCCGGTTACGGCTTTATTACTAAGCTGGCAGATTTACAATCAAAAAACAAAGCGGGCAAGGCATTGCTAAGTCTTCCACCCGAAGCGAAAGTACTGCCGCCTAAGCTGGTTACAGTGACAGCCGATACTTATTTAGCGGCCTTAACCAATGAAGGCCGAATGTTGGTATTCCCCATTACTGATTTGCCTGTTTTGGCGCGCGGTAAAGGCAATAAAATTATCAGTATTCCCTCGGCCAGAGCACAGTCGCGCGACGAGTACATGGTGGATATAGCAGCATTGCTGCCTGGGCAGAGTTTAAAAGTGTGGGCTGGCAAGCGGCACCTAGCGATGAAAATAAGTGATATGGAGCACTATTTAGGGGAGCGAGGACGTCGAGGGCATAAATTACCGCGAGGGTTTCAGCGTGTTGATCGTTTAGAGGTTGTCGACTAAACGGTGTGTTATGCACGCTTAATGGTTAGCGTGTTACTGTGAGCGTGCATAACTTCCCATAATTGTCACTTCTCGTCTAAAACTTGAACCCTATAGCACGATGAGGTGTTGGTTTTTGTTACACTTTACGACATTGCAAAACACCTCAATGGATTTTTGATCCGCGCGATGTTTTACATCGAGTGATTGACGTGCCAATGCTGCTATTTAATACACCCTATTTTTGATTGAGGTAACCCCCATGTTGTTAAAGCTCACGCGCGAAGGTTTAGGTCGTTTAATTGTGTTTGGTGATTGGGTGTCCCGCCCACGCCCAGTTAAGCGTAGTGCGCGCGCACAAGAATCGGTGAATGAGGCTGCGGCAGCATTGTCGTTGTATCAATTTCATGCTTGTCCTTTTTGTGTCAAAGTGCGCCGCAACATCCATAAGCTGAATATCCCTGTGGTATTACGTGATGCTCAAGGCGATACCCCTTTTCGTCAAGAGCTTGAAGCCCAAGGTGGTCGCGTTAAAGTGCCTTGCTTGCGTATTGAAGACGAGGGTGAGGTACGCTGGCTATATGAGTCAGACGATATCAACGAATACTTGAATAAGCGCTTTAGCGGCATTTAATGCTGCAAGCTTTTGACCCCGTCACTCAGCAGCTCATTCAAAGTTTAATTAATTTGGTCAATCGCTCTAATGGCGTGATTGACGGGGCGCGTTTGGTTATATCATCAAAGTTTGCCAGTGGTTATGTGCATGGTTCGCAAGCGAGCCGTCATATGAGCCACCAAGCGTTAGCGCCATTACAAGCTGCAGGCCTTATCGAGTGCATGTGGCACTTGGAGGTGCTTGAAGATTTTGAAACGCTAAAGTCTATTGCCGTGCCCAGAGGTAAAGACTTTTTAGCGTATTTAAACATAGCCACGCAAGTCGATCGTGTGCTTAATGCCGCAAGCACGTTGCAAAAGTTTAAATGCGATGTGGACTGGATCGATCAAAAGCTCAATGAAATGACTGAGCGCTGGCATATGGGTGCACGTTACTTACAGTTAGGCCCCGAGCATATAGCGGAGGTTGTTGTGGCTGTGAAGGTGGCGCAACGTTTGGCGACTGAGTTTTTACGTGGGCGCAACATTCGTGCACTCAGTTTTGATTGGTTTGGTACTGCATATACCATTGATGAGCACCGGCAAATTATTACACTCTTTTGTGAGTCACAAATTCATAGCATTGCCAAAGAGCTAGAATTCAACGATCAATTAGCCAGCCTCGGATTATTGCATGGCTCTGCGCTAATGCATATTCGCGGACCTTTTGAAGCTATTTGTGATGACGATAAATTGCTGGATATCAGTGGTTGGTCGGGCGTGGCCTTGTGCGGCGAGTTTATTCGAGGTTTTGAGCGTAATGGCACACCCAGTTACATTTTAACGATTGAGGATTTCACACTTTACCAGCGTTATTTGGCCAATGTGCAAGATGATGCTTTAATCTTGTATTTGGGCGATTTCCCCTGCCAACGCTTACTGATGTTTTATAAAATGCTAGTCGATATGTCGCCAGCCGACACACCCATATACCATTGGGGTAATATCGATTTTGCGGGTTTTAAAGTGCTGGTTGCTTTGCAGGGGTGTATTGCAGGGCGAGAGGTTAAGCCTTTTCAGATGGGGGCTGAGCAATTGCGTAAACACACTGACCCTGGTGTGGCCATGAGTTCGACAAAATTACGCAAATTAGCGTTTGCTTCAAAAGGTGAGCTACGCGATTTACTTATTGATATTGCAACTTTACCCGAAGAGCTTATCAAAGCTTGCTCTAGTGAAGCAATGAAGATCGTGACCCCCCAGCCTTAATTTTGACCGCCAAATAACAACACTTTGCATTCTATAAATACAGTCAAGCGCTTGTTAGTTTCAGTGCGTCTCAAAAACACTATCAACTTATTACGTAGATCGCATTTTGAGATTTTTTGTGTGTTATTTACGGTATGTAATACCTTATTGTACAGTTCTTGATCTTTTAATGGCTACATAGGTGCTTGCTGGTGATGAGACTTCTTAAAAATAAAATACCTTGTTTAAAGGTGGCATTACTGTTTGGCATAATGATTTTGTTAACCGCTTGTGCGGGCGATGAAAAAACTACCGACGGTGAAAGTACAAGCTCTGGCGCAATGAGCAGCCCAGCTAGCGCTACGCGCAGTAGTCAATTTTCTTCAAGTCAATCGTCTGCCTCAGTATCGCTGAATGCGCCCAAAATCTATGACGAACAATGCTTAGCCTGTCATGGCGACAAAAATGGCGATCATGTTGAGCTCGGTGGCGCACTCACATTCTTTGAGTGCGGCTCTTGCGCTACAGTGGCATCACTGGCCAAAAAAATTGAAGAAGATATGCCTCCTGCAGGGGTAGCCAACTGCGATGCCGATTGTGCCCGTGCTCTTGCTGTTTATATTCGTAATAATTTTTCTGGCTTTAGCGATGAACTTACGGGTAAACAATTGTATGAAGGTTTTTGCACCGACTGCCACGGCAGCGGTATTGATCAGGCAGGCTTACAGGGCCCAGTATTAAATAGCCTAACGTGTAATTCATGTAAAGACGAAACAATATTAGCTCAGCGCATTAGCAATACGATGCCCGTGGGTAATAGTGCGGCTTGCCAAGGCGATTGCGCCAGTAAAATAGCCTCATATATTCGTGAAAACTTTGTCATCGATACGCCAGTTGATCCACCTAAAGCTAACTTAGGGCAGGCTAAGGGTTTTAAAGTGGCTCATGCAGGCAATAAAATCAATTTAAGTTGGCAAGCACTCGCCACACAACCTGATTACTGGGTGTTAGAAGCATGGGATTACACCAGTGCACGCTGGGTTAGCGTCGCCAACAATATAGCCGGCGGTAAAACAAGCTTTGTTGATACACGTGTGACGGGTTTTTATCGCCTTTATGCTGTGACCGATGATATCGCCTCTGTACCGGCGATTGCACGCACCAACGGCATGATGATTCGCTCAACCGGTAAAGATTACTGGGGTGCGAGTGATAGTGGCTTTTTTGGGTATAAAACGGCATCGGGTGATTTTACCGCAGAGGTGACCGTAGATTATCTGCATGGTGTACACCCATGGACAAAAGCAGGTTTGATGGTTCGCGAGAAAGACACCGCGAATTCGCGCCACGTATTTACTTTCATGACACCCGAGAACGGTCTAGGTTTTATTAGTCGTGAAGCGAATGCTGGCGCGAGTAAAGGTGAAGGCGATGCGAAACCCAGCTTGCCGGTCCGCATTCGCATTAAACGCACGGGCAATACTTTTACCGCAAGCTATTTAACGCAAGGCGAAAGCTGGAAGACCTTTGTTACTAAAACGCTCGCACTACCGACCGATGTGTTAATCGGGCTAGCGCAGTCGTCACACACTGCCGCGCAGCATGCCGAGGTGAGTTACTCCGGTTTTGTTGTTAATAATAAAATACAAACTAATCTCACACGCAAAAACTTTGATGCGCAGGTGAATATTACAAGCTACAACGCAGCCGCTAGCGATCTCAGTCAAGTGGCTATTAACCCCGACGTTAGTGTGTTGTCTTTACGTCATATTAACCGCTTTGAGTTTCAAAATATCTTAAATGATAACTTCCCTGGCAATAACTTTGATTTTGTTGGGGCTTTAAACTCAGATGACACCAGCACAGGCTTTGAGGTGGGTTTAAATACATCGGCATTGGGCGTAGAAAAACATCTTAATGCGGCCGATACTTTTGGTGTGACGGCCGCGCCGGCTGCGCTGATGAGTATAACTTGTGATGACACGGATACGTTGTGTATTCGTCAAGCGATACGCTCGTTAGCTCTAGGCTTATTGCGCGCGCCCATTGCCGAGCAAACACTGGATGTATTAATTAAAGTGTATAGCGATACACAAAGTGTCCTCGATAAAAAAAATGCCATCGCGGCTGTTTTAACAACATTGGCTAAAATGCCAAGCGCCTATTACAAACTCGATAGCACTGGCGAGGGAATGAAAAGTGGCACTGTTGTACCTGTAACAGGCTATGCCATGGCCTCACGTTTAGCCATGACATTATGGGCCGGCGCCCCTGATGATAAATTATTAACAGCAGCGGCAAACGGTGCTTTAGTCACACCTGCACAGATTAAGGCGCAGGCTGAGCGCATGGTGGCTGACCCAAGGGCTAAGCGCGGGTTTCAACGGTTTTATCGCCAGTGGCTAACACTGGATGACTTGGCCGCAAAAGATAAAACATTACAAGGCGTTAATTTTAATAAGGCCATGATTAATGGGCTTTATAGTGGTATTGATAGTTATGTCGAGTCGATTGTTTTTGGTTCAACCAAAGGTACTCTAAGTGACTTACTCACCACCGCTAAAGTGGGTAATAACAAAGCGATTAAAGATATTACTGGTATTAATACCAGTCAAACCAATACCCAGGTTGTGAATACGGTAGGTACGGCCGGTGGTCAGCGAACAGGTTTGTTGGGGCAGCCAGCGATGTTGGCGCTTTTATCGCAAAGCGATACTACGAGTATTGTGCATCGCGGTGCCTTTATTAATATTCATTTGATGTGCTCAGATTTTCCGCCGCCCCCAGAGAACGTACCTAAACTCGATAGTATCGACCCTGCAGGCAAAACCTCGCGTGAAGTGTTAGATGTTCTAACAAACACCAGCGGCTGCATTGACTGCCATCGCTTTATTAACCCTGTTGGTGGCGCGCTCGAAAATTTTGATCCGGTGGGCCGCTACCGTGAGTATGAAAATGGTGGCGTATTAATAAATGTCGCTGCGGATATTTACTCTCGCGAAACTGCGCAAGTTGAAGAAGCTATCGATGGCCTCGATGAGCTTAACCAATATTTAGCGAAATCTGATCTCGTCAAATCGTGTTTGGTTCGCCAATACCTTACCTTTGCAACAGGGCAAAAGTCTACTGCTGCACAAGAGCGCTCTATAAATTGGTTAACCGAAACAATGACACAACAAAACTGGGTGATCGAGCGCTTGCTGGTCGAGGCGACGCAAACACCTGTATTCCTTTATAAAAAAGTTAAGTAACCGGCGGATATAATTATGATTTCAATAAAAAAAGATCGTCGTCGTTTATTAAAAAAATTAGCTACGACCACAGCCAGTTTGCCTTTTTTGAGTCATTTGCCGAGCTTAGGTGCGGCTGAAATGCCACGCAAGCGTTTTATTACCATGTTTTCGCCAAACGGAACGATTCCCGAGGAGTTTTTCCCGAATGGTGGCATGAATGACTTTACATTCAATAAGATTCTAAAGCCGTTAGAGCCCATTCGTGATGAACTGATAATCATGAAAGGATTAAATAATAAAATACCGCTACCCGGCGATGGTCATCAGCGCGGCATGGGTGGCCTATGGACGGCAGCGCATTTAACCGCTGGTGATACCGTGAGCGGCGGCAACCCAGCCGCCGGCGGTGTTGATTGGGCCAGCAATATATCGATTGATCAATATGTGGCCAACAAAATAGGTAATGATACGCGCTTTAAATCGTTAGAGTACGGTGTTAAGTGTGGTTCGCCTGATGTATGGAAGCGCATGTGCTACAAGGGGAGTAATCAGCCACTGGAGCCAGAGGTGAATCCAATAGCAGCATTTGATCGATTGTATGCTAATGGCGCGCCGCAAACCGGTAGTGGACCGGCCGATGATCAGCAATCGCGAGCTATTCGTTTGGCGAGCGTGCTCGACGGTGTACTCGCAGACTTTAATCGCATGCGTAATTATTTGTCGGCTGAAGATAAAGTCAAGCTTGAGCGCCATACTGAAGCCGTGCGCAACCTCGAAAAAGCCATCGAGGTTCCAGAGCTCGGTATGGAATGCGATATTCCCACTAAACCGGGCTCGATAAATTTAAATTCAGATGCGAATATCCCCGCTTTAGGCAAAATATTTTTAGATTTAATGGTGTCTGCTTTTGCTTGTGATCAAGCGGCTGTCGGAAGTATGCAGTGGTCATATTCGGTAGGTAACGCGCGTATGCCGTTTATTAATGTTAATGATGGCCACCACGCTATGTCACACGAGCCGGATGATAATCAGGCGGCTAAAAATAAGCTGACTAAAGTGAATGCATGGTATGCCGAGCAATTTTTATATTTAGTTCAGCAATTAAAAGCCACGCCAGACCCTGCCGGTGGCGGCTCATTACTCGATAATACCTATGTGATTTGGGGGAATGAGCTAGGTAAAGGAAATTCGCATACCCGTAATAATATTCCGTTTGTGAGTGCAGGTAGTGCACAAGGTTATTTTAAAACGGGCCGCTTTATGAGCTATAACAACTTTAACCATTCGCGCCTATTAGCCAGTATTGGCAATGCTTATGGCGGTAACTTAAATGGCTTTGGTGATTATCAAGAAGGCGACATTCCTAATTTAAGAGCGTAATGGCTCAGGCTGATCGCATCTTACTCATGCGCATGGGTATATTTTTGAGGCGCTATAGCCGTGCGAGTTGACTAAATTAGTGCGAGTGCACTCGGTAGGTGACTAAAAAGCTTTAAGCTGTGTAAGTCTGTGAGCAATATCAACATTCAGAGCAATATGGCTGTAATACCCGTGCAATCAATACACCACTCAAAAGCTCAATCCTGTTAAGGGGTTGGGCTTTTTTTAGGTTTATATTATGGTATTAGTTTTAAGGTAAAAAGATGTATTGTGACTTGCCACTCCTGATCTATCGTTGTAACCCATAGGCATTGCGATGTACATGTATTGCGCGCTTGTATGGTTTGCCAAGTTTCTATGGTAATAAGCCTTGGCGTACAGCTTCTTATTGATGGACTCCTTACAGGCGTTCTTGATCAATAAAGAGGCACGTGTTTTGGAGCTGGGCTGTGACGGGTGCTTAACGGAACAAAGTGTCGATGCTGATGTAACATACAGTCAGCCGCAAAAAATACATGATCCAAATGCGCGCGGCTATGTACTGAATGTGCTTGCGGTATAATAAGAGTACTTTTTGTGATCATACTGCTTGTTCTCTACCTTCATTAAAGGCTTTTTATGTTTGTGCAAAATAATCAAGACACTTTATCGTGTGTAAAAGAATTGTGTGTAAAAAAAACGCTACATACCATTATCGCTGCGTCCTTGCTCACGCTGGCGGGCTGTCAAACGGTTGCGCCCAATACTAAGGTGCAAGCTTTTGTTGTTGAGGCTTCTAGCGCTGAGGCTCCTGTAGTTAAAAGTTCTGTAGTTAAAAATTCTGCAGTTGATGTTCTGTCGGCAGAGGCCCCAGTCACTGCTGTAGCTAAATCTTCGCGGCCTTATGCTGTTGTGTTACCGCAGCAAAAAGGCGCGGTTGCCACGGTGCAACCACTCGCCACCCAAGCAGCTGTCGATGCTTTTAATGCCGGTGGTAATGCCATTGATGCGGCGCTTGCGGCAGCTTTTACCTTGGGCGTTGTTGACAGTCATAATTCGGGTATTGGTGGTGGTTGTTTTATTATCGTACGTTTAGCCAGTGGTAAAGTGTTAGCCATTGATGGCCGCGAAATGGCACCGGCTAAAGCGCATCGCGATATGTATTTACGTGATGGCAAAGCGGATAAAAACTTGAGTAAAACTGGCGCTTTGTCGGTAGGCGTGCCAGGTTCGGTGATGGCTTATCATCATTTACAACAACTCGGTGGCCAATTAACCTTTGCCGATGTGCTTTTGCCGGCGGCTAATTTGGCCGAGGCAGGATTTGCCATTGATTATACCTTGGCCAATAGATTAGGCCGCACCAGTGCAAAAATGGCACAGTTCCCGGCCAGTAAAGCGGTATTTTTTAAAGATGGACAGCCACTTGTTGAAGGGCAAATATTAAAGCAACCCGATTTAGCCCGTAGTTATCGCGCATTGGCCAAGCAAGGCCCAAACTGGTTTTACGTCGGTGATTTTGCACAAAAAACCGCAAACTGGATGGCAAGCAATGGTGGCCTTATAACTCGAGCTGATTTTGCCAATTATCAAGTACTCGAGCGCGAACCGATACGCTCTCAATTTAAGGGTTACGATGTTTATGGTTTTGGGCCGCCAAGCTCTGGCGGTACACATGTTGCCCAAATGCTCAATATTTTAGAAAGCGATAGCCAGCAACTAGCGACTATGCCCGAGGCCGAGCGCTATCACTTAATGATTGAGGCGATGAAGCTCGCTTTTGCCGACCGCTCGCATTGGCTGGGCGATACAGATTTTGTCCCTGTGCCTAAAGGCTTGGTGGCGCCGGCTTATGGCCAAAAATTGCGTGCATTAATTGATAGTGCGAAGGCGGCAACTGTCACAGGTCATCACTTACCGCCAGAGGCCAGCACTCGCTTTTTTTATGAGCAGTTGAACAAGCACACAACGCACTTAACAACGGCGGATAGTGAAGGTAATTGGGTGGCCATTACAACAACATTAAATACCAGTTTTGGCAGTAAAGCGATGGTGCCAAATACCGGGGTATTACTCAATAACCAGATGGATGATTTTGCAACAGCACCGGGTGTACCCAATGCATTTGGTTTAGTGGGCGCCGAGGCAAACAGTATTGCACCGTATAAGCGCCCACTCTCAAGCATGAGTCCCACGCTAGTCCTTAAAGAGGGTCAACCCGTACTCACCTTGGGCGCCGCCGGCGGCCCAACAATTATTACTCAAGTCACGCAAGCACTCATTAATTATTTGGCATTAAATAAACCATTAGAGCAAGCGATTGATACCCCGAGAGTGCACCAGCAATGGTTACCTGAATGGGTATTTACCGAATTGCCACTAGAGGGTAAAACCGCGCAAGCACTCAAAGCTAAAGGGCATAACTTAAAGCGAGCGGGTGATTTTGGTGGCACGCAAGCCATTGGTTTTAAAGATGGGCAATTTACCGCCGTCACCGAGCCTAGAATTATCCGGCGTAATACGCAGTAATAGTGTATACATCTATGCTAGCCAAGCCTGCCAGCAAGGACTTACTGCTGATTAAAATACCCTGTATTAAATCAATGATTGTGAAGTTGTCACTATTCAGCCGAACCCAAAAATCTCTCTTAACAGGGGGTTGGTGGGTTATTTTCTGGGCGGCCGCTCAAGCCATCCTTGGCTTTATGCCCCTAGTCTAGCCTCACCATCATGCCGGGGCGTTAGCTATAAAGCGCTCTCGGCAGCTCTCCTGTGCTACCTAGCCTGGCTTTATCTAAAGGGTCCGATCTAAATTAAATACCCAGAAAATAATCCACCAGCACCCACCAGCTGTTGTTTTCAGCTTGGCTGATAAAATGACAGCGCAATAAATGACATTGTGCGAAGAGTCATACTTTTTAGGCAAAAAAAGCGCCGAACATACTCGACGCCAAAAGGCTTTTACAGTGATCAGCTTACAAAAGCGGTCTTACGTGAACATTAACTTGATTGCTGTACAGTTATAGTTGTAGTTGTAGTTGTAGTTTTGGTTATAGCTGTTATTTGTTTAGAGTGCAGCAGCCATTTTGGTGTTGTCTATGGTCTCTGGTTTATCAGTAAGCAAGGCGGTTCCGCTTATATTCACGGTGATATTGGCGCGGTGTTGGTCGACCATTTTCATGGCATTTTTAACTTCAATATCAGCGACGACATTGGCGCCTAAGTCTTGCGCTGTTTTACGCAGTTGCCCTAGAGCATCTTTTTTGCCCTGGTTGAGCGTCGCTTGAATTTTAGGGCTTTTGACCCCTGCAAATTTGCCTTTGATAAACAAATCAGCTGTTAATTCGATATTCAATACACAAGTAGCTGAAACTTCCTCAAATAACTTAAGGATATTAAGCTCGTGAGAAGGGTTGGCCGTGAGGGCAACGTTTACGCCAGTTTTTTTAAGCTTGGGCTTTGGCGCGTGTGCCGGAACGCGCATTGACGCCAGCACTGGTTTGGCTTGAGCGGCTTTGATACTAGCGGCATCAGTTTTTGCTGCTTGTGTTGCTGCTTGGGCTTGCGGACTGTTAGTCGCTTGGGTCGCGCTGCTCGCGTTTGAGGCACTCAATTTAGGCGCTGAACCCGTTTTAGCCGTAGGCTTGCTAACAGTAGCAAGAGCTGTCTTGGGTTTAACTGTGGCAGGTGCAGCTGGCTTGGCTGTGGGTGTGACAGCTAAGGTGGGTTTAGGGTTGGCGGGTTTAGCGGGCGCAGGTGTAGTTGCGGTAGTCGGCTTCGGCGTTGCTATTGCGGCCACTGATTCAGTGGTCGCTGGCGTAATGGCCGGCTCAGCTATGTGAGCGCTTGCGCTAATAGGCTCGGGCGGTATAACGCTTTGTTGTAGTGTGCCTTTGGGTGTTTTTTTACCGTTAGGGTGCTCAAAGCGGCAATGTGGGCAAATATGAGAGGCGCGGTAAAGCCCGCCATTCATGTTTTTGTTACAGTTTTTGCAGGATTTCGCTAGTGATCGCATAGTTATAATTCTTATGTTCGGTACAAAAAGTACGCAAATACTAGGTTATTTTGACTATATCCTCAAGAATTGAAACAGGTAGTTGATCAGAAAGTACTAATTATTTAGTTATAAGAGACCAGTATGTTGCTTTTTGTGTCAAGCAAAAATACGTCTAAGTCATTGTTGGCGGGAGGTTAGGGCTTATGCCTGTTTTGCCCATTATCGTTGTTTTTATGTAACTATTCAGAGGGGTCGTAATTGGGCGCTAGTGAATCATTTACTGGGCCGCTCAAGCCATCTACGACTTTGTGCTCCTCGACTTTGTGCTCCTCGACTTTGTGCTCCTGCAAAGTCTAATCTTGCATATCCCTATGCAGGTGCAAAGTCTAATCTTGCATATCCTTATGCAGGTGCACTATCTACCCCTTGCTTTCCCTGCAAGGTCCAGCGCTTAAATGCCCACAAAATAACCCATCAGCACCCTGCCAAGAGGGGTTTGTTAACTTGACTGAATAGTTACGTTTTTATGGGCTTTTTTGACCATAAAAAAGCCCTCTTTTTGATGAGAGAGCTTTTTGCTTTATCGCCTCTTTATGCAGGCGGATATTTTATAGTAAGGCGCGTTGACGTGATTAGCGCTTTTTGAGTAAAGGCGCTTGCAGGGCTACCATGTCAGAGCTGAGCGCATTGGCAAGGTCGACTAAAATATAACCCGTTTCGGTGAGCATGGCATCGTCTTTCACATCGATTTGGCTATCTTTACTGCCGTAGTTGGCATCACGCTCTTTTTCTTTGTTTTCTTGGTCGTCTTTGTAGGCTTGAATATTGGCAAAAGGCTTTTCTTTTTTAGCGATTCTGCGTTTATTTTCGATAGCGAGTGCTTGCGCTTCCATGTCGGCTTTTTCGGTTTCACGTATCTTTTTATTAAGCGACACATGCGTGCGCTCAGCATTTTTGCTGCTCAGCGCAAATTGCTCTTTGATGAAGATAAAGTCGGGGTTGTCTTTAATACGCGCTTCATGGTTTTTGGTTAGCGTAGGCATTATTTTGCTAAAGTCAAAGTAACGTGCATGAGCGGCAGCATGAATGGTATCCCAAGGCAAAGCGTTTTCGTAAGCGGACTCGCCGACATCATCGTGGTTAACAATGGCGGGCATCTTGATGTCGGGCACGACACCGCGATGCTGCGTGCTTTCACCCGAGACCCTGTAAAACTTGGACTCGGTGAGTTTGAGCTCGCCTTCGGGCATACGTGTCAATAATTGTACGGTGCCTTTGCCAAAAGACGGTGTCCCTACCACTAAACCACGCTGATAGTCTTGAATAGCGCCGGCAAAAATTTCTGAGGCCGAGGCGCTTAAGCGGTTGATAAGTACGGCCATTGGGCCGCTATACAGTGCACTCGAGTAAGCGCGGTGGTCGCGGGCAACACGGCCATCTGAGCTGCGAATTTGCACAACCGGACCTTGGTTAATGAATAAGTCGGTCAACTGCGTAGCTTCTTGCAAAGAGCCACCGCCGTTACTGCGCAAGTCTAGTACGATGCCGTTAACGCCTTCGTTTTTGAGTTCGGTCACTAATCTGGCAACATCGCGTGTTGTGCTGCGATAGTTGGGGTCACCTGCGCGAGCGGCTTTAAAATCAATATAAAAAGCAGGGATATCAATAACCCCTATTTTTTGCTTAACGCCATTGTTGTTAACTTCTAAAATCGCCTTTTGCGCGGCTTGGTCCTCGAGTTTAACTTGGTCGCGCTTAATAGCGATAACACGTGTAGTATCGTCTTCGTCGAGTACCTCTAAGCGTACAATTGAGCCCTTTTTACCGCGTATTTTGTCTACAACTTCATCTAAACGCCAGCCGATAACATCGGTAATGTCGCCTTTTTCGCCTTGCCCAACACCCACAATTTTATCGGCTGGTTTGAGTTGGCCTTGCTTGTGGGCTGGGCCACCGGCAACCAAGCGTACGATTTTGGTATGTTCATCTTCAGATTGTAAAACTGCACCAATACCTTCGAGCGATAACGACATATTAATGTTGAAGTTTTCGGAGGTGCGCGGCGAAAAGTAATTAGTGTGGGGGTCATATAAAAGTGTTAATGAGTTGATTAAGGACTCATAAACATCGGCACCGCTTTGTTGTGCAATACGCTTTAATTGATTTTGGTAGCGCTTAAGCAGTGTTTCGCGGGCTTTTTCAGGCTCTTTGCCTGATAGTTTTTGATTGAGAATACTCAAACGCAGACGTTTGTCCCAAAGCTCGTCGGCTTCGGCGAGAGTTTTGGGCCAAGGAGACTCTTCTCGATCGAGCTCAACCAGCTCGTCTTTGGTGAAATCAAAGAGGTGTTTTTTGTCTTCTAGAATACTGATGACGCTTTCTAGGCGGCCGGTTAAGCGTTGGCGGTATCGTTCATAGATGCTAAAGCCATAGGCGAGGTCGCCACTTTTAAAGTCGTTATCAAATTGATGCTTATGCTTGGTGAACTCTTCGATATCGGCGGCCAAAAAGAGCATGCGCGCAGGATCTAGACTGCTTAAATACTTGTCTAAAAAAGCCTCAGAAAGCGCATCATCAACGAGTAAGTTGCGGTAGTGCCTGCTGCTGAGCATTTCTACTAATTTACGCGTGGTCACCGATTGCATTTTGGTTGGCTCTATCGCCGGTGCTACAGTAGGTGTCGCAAGCGCTTGAATACTTAGGCCTAAAAGGCACCCGGTCACGAAAAGTTGTTTAATCAAAATTAACCCCTAAATTGTGTGTGCCCATCAATTACCGGCTCATAGTCTCACGGCTTTGAGCGTGTTGCTGAGCTATTGGCTCTATACTTCTTGTTACAGCGACTTGTCTAACTCCTTTGTACTAAACCTATCTGTACTAAAGCCGATTGGTACTAAAGCCGATTGGTACTAAAGCCGATTGGTACATAAAGGCTATTGCTACTAAGGCGCATGTTACGACAGTCATATAGTTGACAGCTATATACTTTATAACGTTAAAAACATATAGCAAAGTTAAACATCAGGTAAATCTTGTATTTAAGGCTATTTTGCCTGTTGTGTCGCGTTGCTTCTTTGTGGCTGTTGTTATCTTGTGTTTGTGCGTCTTAGTTTTCATGATCTTATAACTGCTAGTTATTACCGCTGTGTTATTGCCACCAAAAAATCACCAGTCATAAAACCTGATTAATGGCCTAACTGATAGTCCTTAGTCGATACGATCGAGTACGTGGTTCGGTTGAGAGTCTCTGACCACTTATGTGGCTGTTGGTTCGAATGTATTGCTTTTGGCTGCGCACAACTTGAATTCTTTATCGCTTGTATTGTTTGTCGTATAACGTGTGTTGTTTGTCATATAAGCAGTATTCAAAACAGGTCGTGCCCAAAAGCATAGCCCTTATTAGCCGATGAGTGGTATGTTTATGCTGTTTTTCATGATTGGTTTAGCTAGGTTGCGCCTGCGCAGGTCAAATAGTAAGCGCACAGTATTTGGCCGGTGTGTTCACTCATTGCCAGCACACGCAATAGCTGATAGCCATAGTATTTATATATTCACTTAAGGTAGGGTTAGTTATGAAGGTTCACAATATTTTACACACCATCGGCAATACACCGCATGTGCGGGTGAATCATTTGTTTGGTGATAAAGCTGAGGTATGGATGAAAGTTGAGCGCTCAAACCCTGGCGCTAGTATCAAAGATCGTATTGCGCTGGCGATGGTTGAGCAGGCCGAAGCAGACGGTACGTTAACCACTGGGGTCGAAATTATTGAGGCAACATCAGGGAATACCGGCATTGGTTTGGCGATGGTGGCAGCGGTAAAAGGCTATACATTAACATTAGTCATGCCAGAGTCTATGTCGATCGAGCGCCGGCAAATTATGAAAGCTTATGGGGCAAATTTAGTGTTAACACCCAAAGAGCAAGGTATGGATGGCGCTATTGAAAAGGCGAAAGCGCTGGTGGAACAGTCGGCTAGTGCGTGGATGCCCCAGCAATTTGATAACCCTGCTAATGTGGCTATTCACAAAACGACAACCGCCCAAGAAATACTCGAAGACTTCCCCGAGGGTTTAGATTATTTAATTACCGGCGTAGGCACTGGCGGCCATATTACCGGTTGTGCCGAGGTGCTTAAAGCGGCTTTTCCTGGTTTAAAAGTGTTGGCTGTAGAGCCTGAAAAATCACCAGTGATTAGTGGTGGGGTAAAAGGGCCGCACAAGTTGCAAGGTATTGGTGCGGGTTTTATTCCCAGTATCTTAAATAAAGATATACTCGATGGCACTGTGCAAGTGAGCGAAGAGGCCGCCTTTGATATGTGTACTCAAGCTGCATGCAAAGAGGGGTTATTTGTGGGTATTTCTTCGGGTGCAAGCTTGGCGGCGGTAGCGCAAACGCTACCCGAGATGCCTGCCGGCGCGCGCATTTTGATCTTTAGTTACGATACCGGCGAGCGCTACTTGTCGATGGAGGGTTTATTTGACGCTTAACGACTGAATATGACTATTCAGTATGGCTTAATATAGCTATCAAACATAAAGGTATCGTCGTGTAGTTGTTTATCTTCTATTCGATTGAAAGGCTACGCATTTAAAAAATTGGACTACACTCAAAAGTAATTCGATATAAATGTGGTGGCCTTTTTTTATGCTGTATCTATTTGCTGGTTTAGCGCTGCTGTTTTTAATAACAACGCTTTTTTTGGCTTTTAACCATACTCATTTACGTAATAATTTTGATGCCGCGCAAGTTAAGCTCGCGCAAGGCCAGCAAAGTTTACGTGAGCTACAGGCAGAGCTGGCCGCGGCCATAAAATTGCAAGTGCCTGCCGTTAGTGAGTCTGACTTTGAGCACTTAACGCAACAATACAATAGCTTGAATACACAATTTGAAAGTTGTAGTGAGCGCTGCTCGCAAGCAGAAGGCGAGCTTGGTCAAGCCAGAATTGAGCTTAGTAACTATAGTAGTCAGCAAAGTAATAACGAAGTGGTACTGCAAGGTTTAGTCAAAGAAATGGAGCGCTTAAAAGATTTGCTATTAACCTTTGAGCGATGGAACGCCGAGCTTACGGCATTGATTGATCACAATAAAATGATGCAAGCGCAAAATGAGGGTTTTAGTACTATTGTTAAGCAAACCATTATTTTGGCTTTAAATGCCAGTATTGAAGCCGCTTGTGCTGGTGAGTACGGTCGAGGCTTTGCGGTAGTCGCTGATGAGGTGCGTTCGCTGGCGGTTAAATCCGAAAATTTAAATAATGAATACAAATCACATTTATCGAAAAACGAAGTGATTACGATTTCTACTTTTCAAGATATTCAAGCAAGTAGCCAATTGATATTGACGGCGATTAATAACTTTTCGAGCCGTTTAAATCAAATACAACTTTAGTGTTTGTACTGATGTTAAATAATATATTGAACAATAATATTAAATAATAAAAAACGCTAAGAAGGATAGTTTATGGCTTATTCTTTACACTCTCAAGAATGCTTTAATAAAGTATTGACGCATTCTTTGCGGTCGGCGGCGAGTGATATTTTAGATTCCTCCAGTTTGAATGAGTCGGCTGCTAATGATGCCGACTTATCAAAGCATGTGATGTCGCGCATTATGCTAACCATTGCAGGTATTGATTTTAGAATTACATTTTTATTGCATTACGCCGATAGCCAAGCTATACGCGGTATTATTAAGTCGACCAGCAGTGATGAAGGTGTGCCGGCTTCATCGGTCGAGCATAGCGAAGAGCTAGATGCTTACTTTTTAGAAATGGGTAATCGCTTGTGCGGTGAGGCCAAGCGTTTATGCTATGAAAGCTTTGATCATTTAGGTATGTCTACGCCGTGCGTATTGTCGGAAAGAACAACGCTGGCAGATATGCACAATGATGACTTGAAGTGCGAAGGGCATGTGGTTTTTCGGCAAATGGATAAAACGCTGATGGCCGGCAGTGTTTTTGTATATAGCAAATGTGATTTAGAGCTTGCGTTAGATGAGTCGCATTTTGCTGAGCAAGAAGGTACAGGTGAGCTAGAATTTTTTTAGGCGAACTGTTTTGCCAGCAGCTTGGCGGTTCGGATATTTAAATGCATGTTAACAACAAAGTGTTATACAACGAAGTATTGCCTATTTGGAGGGCGACAATATGGCTGAAGTTTTAGTGGTCGATGATTCTGCAACTGTTCGTAATGAAGTGAGTGGTTTTTTAGCTTCGCAAGGTATTAATGTTGACACTGCTTGTGATGGGCAGGATGGCTTAGGTAAAATCCAAGCCGATGGTGGATTGAAACTCGTGATTTGCGATGTGAATATGCCGCGCATGGATGGATTAACTATGTGTGAAAAGGTGAGAGCCGGGGGTAACTCTGCGCTACCTATTATTATGTTAACAACAGAAAGCGACCCCAGCATGAAAGAGCGCGGTAAAGCGGCAGGCGTTAAAGGTTGGATTATTAAACCCTTTAATGGCCAGGCAGCGCTAGGCGGTATTAAATCGTTGCTGGGTAAATAATACAAAAAGCGCATAATAGGCCGGCTTTAAGGTGTGTTACGCTAAAGCCTTACCGTGTCGCGCGCGCAATGGTTTTACCGGCTTTAACCGTTTGAATGGTTGACGCGGTACTGTGTAGTCATGTCGAGCATTTTGGGTGAAGGGCTGATAAAAAAGGGCGTGGCATAATGTGCTAAGCCCTTTTTTTACCCTTTTTTGGTGTGTGGTTATTTAATGTTTGACGGCATGGATAATATAATTAATAGCCACAGTATTGGACTCTTTAAATTTTTGAGTTAAGGGGTTATATCCAAGGCCGGTAATTTTTTTGACCGATAAACCGGCTTGTCGGCATGCGAGACTTAACTCGGCGGGCGTGATGAATTTTGTGTAGTCGTGGGTGCCGCGCGGTAATAAGTTGGCAATATATTCTGCGCCTAATATGGCAATTAAATACGCTATAGGGGTACGATTAAGGGTTGAAAAAAACACGCTGCCGCCAGGCTTGACCATAGTGGCGCAAGCACTGATCACGCTTTGTGGGTCGGGTACGTGCTCTAGCATTTCTAAGCTGCATATTACATCGTAAGTATTGACGTTATTATCGGCATGCTCTTCGGCGGTTGTTTGATGGTAATCAATATGAAGGCCGCCTTGTTCGGCATGCATGCGGGCAACATCTAAAGGTGCGGCGCCCATATCAATACCGGTAACCTCTGCCCCGCGATGCGTGAGTGCTTCGCTGAGTAGGCCGCCGCCGCAACCTACGTCGAGTGTTTTTTTGCCGGCCACCTGACTTAAGCGGTCAATAAAATTGGCGCGGACCGGGTTCATTTGATGGAGTGGTTTAAATTCACCGTTAGCGTCCCACCAGCGGCTGGCAGCGCGTTCAAATTTCGCGATCTCGCTCGGGTCAACATTTTGTGAGGTATTGGCCGGCTCGTGGATGATAGATTCGGGCATCATAAGTTCCATGGTTAGCTAGTCGTATTGATGATGTTTGAGTGTCTGGTTTTTTTGGCTGTTAGTTTATAGCGACTTTGACGGCGGCTGGCTTATTTTAGCGGCCCAAGTCTTGGCTTTGTGTTTAATGTTATCTTCATTGAGTGTACACAATTTGCCGTCTTGCAGTAGTTGTTTACCGTCAACCCATGCATCGCTCACTTGTCGGCTTTGATGGGTGTAGACCAGCTGCGAGGCGAGGTTATACAGCGGTAAGGAGCTTACGTCATCGAGCCTAATAGCAATAGCATCACACGCTTTGCCTACTTCTAAGCTGCCGGTTAAGTGCTCTATACCTAGTGCTTTGGCGCCGCCGAGCGTGGCCATGTGTAAAGCTTGGTAGGCGTTAATCGCCGAGGCGTTATTGGCTGAAAGTTTACCCGTCAATGCGGCGGTGTGCAGCTCGCCAAACATATCTAAATCATTATTGCTAGCGGCCCCGTCTGTACCTAAACCGACGGTAATACCCGCATCAAGCAGTTGTTGGGTAGGGCACAAGCCACTGGCCAGCTTAAGATTGGATTCGGGGCAGTGTATAACGCTAGCACCGCTTTGGCTGAGCAGTGTTATGTCGTCATCGTTAAGGGCTGTCATGTGTACGCATTGAGTGAGCGGTGTGATCACGCCTAGTTGGTGCAGTCGGCTGATGGGTCGCTCGCCGGTATTAAGCAACGCTTCGCTGACCTCTTGTGCGGTTTCGTGTAAATGCACCTGAATAGGGGCTTGCAGCTCGGCGCTGAGTATTGCAATGCGTTCAAATACCTCGTCGTTAACGGTGTAGGGGGCATGGGGTCCAAAACCTACCGTAATGCGTTCGATGCCTTGGTAGCGATCATGTAGCGCAAGGCCTTTGGTTATCGCTTCGTCTGGGGTTTGAGCCCAAGGTGTTGGGAAGTTTAAAATAGGGAAGGTGATTTGTGCGCGTATGCCACTAGTGCGAGCAACATGCGCACTGATTTCGGGGTAGAAATACATATCGCTGTAACAGGTGGTGCCGCTTTTAAGCATTTCGGCCACTGCCAGCTCGGTCCCATCTTGCACAAAGTTCTCATCAACCCAGCTGCTCTCAGCAGGCCAAATGTATTCTTGTAGCCATTGCATCAGTGGTAAATCATCAGCGTAGCCGCGCAATAGCGTCATGGCACTATGGCCGTGCGCATTGATGAGCCCTGGCATGAGTACATGTTCGCTGAGGATAATGTGATCGCGCGGGGTATACGCTTTATGCGCTTGTGCAGTAGGGGTGATTGCAATAATCTTACCCTTATCGACAATTAAGCTACAGTCGTTAAGAACGCGAGCATCACAGCCTAAGGGCAGTATTTTTGCAGGGCTAATCATCAGCTCGACCGCTTGGGTTAAGGGGGTATTAGGCATGGTTAACCTTGTTCCTTTTTTGTTTTTTTGGGCTCTAATGCCGAGCTTTGACGGCTTAGCCTCGCAGGCTTGGGTGGGCGCGCATTACATTGTGCGCCCTAGTCGCTGCTCTCGTTGAGCCAGTTTTTGCTGTGCATACTGACTTAGGAGCTTAGGAGCTTAGGAGCTTAGGAGCTTAGGAGCTTAATAGCGCCAGCGCTGGATAAAATTAAGCCCTTGTTAAAAGTCTGTTTTTCAGCGATGCTTTTAACGCTATTACTTTTTGACAATATTATTCTTTAACCGCATTGTTTTGTAACAGTGCTTTCGAATAGTGCTTTTTAACCTTTGCTCTTCACGTTTGATCATTAATGAAGCGTATCATCGTTGGGGAAGATTTTATCTAAGTCTTCGCGCGCTAAGGTGTAAAGCTGACCGCAAAATTGGCAATCAATGGTGATGGCTGATTGCTCTTCAATTAGGGCGTAAGCATCGGCTTTGCCCAGTGCAACCACGGCATTTTCACTGCGTTCTTGCGAGCAGCTGCAGCGAAATAGGGTGGGTACATTACCTGTAATATGCAGCTTAAATTCGTGAAATAAGCGCGTTAGCTGAGTTTCATGGGGAAGTGTTAGGCTTTCTTGTGCGGTGAGCGTGTCGGCCAATACTTTGAGGGTATGCCATTGCTCTTGCGGTGTGGCGCGCTCGGTTTTGGCTTGTTCGGCACTGGCAGGCAATGCTTGCAAAAAGAAGCCGCCGGCATGAGTGGCGTCGCTAAATAGCCATAGTTTGGTGGTGAGCTGTTCGGATTGGTTAAAATAATAGCTTAAGCATTCGGCAATGTTTTCACCTTCGATGGGTACAATGCCTTGGTAGCGTTGGCCTTGTTCGGGGTCGATGGTGAGTGTTAAAACACCGTTGCCCACCAACTCTCTGAGGCTTTTACCCTCTAGGGCGCTGCCATCAATTGTTTTTCCGTCGGCCTCTTGGCGCAAGCGTACAATGCCGCGCAAATGCCTTTCGTGCGTTGCTTCGGCCATAATTAAAGGGAGGTCGCCATCGCCGCGAATTTGTAGCGTTAGCAGCCCTTCAAATTTTAAAATACCCGCTAACAGTGCTGCGCTGCTTAAAAATTGTGCAAGCAAGGCTTGTGCGCTGTCGGGTAAGTCTTGATGGGCGACCGCTTCTTCGACGCTTTTATTCAGCGTAATCATTTCGCCGCGCATATCGCAGTCATCAAAATAGAAACGCGTAATGGTATCGGTGCTGGTATTGTTGGTGTCGTTCATGTCGTTATTGATATCGCTCAGTGGTTTAGGGGGTGGCGACGTTTTATGGGTCGTCATTTTTAAGGATGCTCTTGATATATGGGCAAGCCGCTATTGTGCATCATCTTGGTTAATATTAATAAAGCGGTGAATTTGCCTGCGCTGCTTTTTATTTGGGCGACTGTCGTGTTGGCTGGCCGATAAGCCTGCCGCTTTGCGGTCCAAGGCAATCGCTTCGCGTTTTTCAATACTTTGCGCGGTTTCTTGATACAGTAGGGCCGCCTCGGGGGCGCCGCGTCTGTGCTCCGAAAGCCCTGTGACGAGCACCTGCTTTTGGATGTGCGATTGAGTGATACTCAGTAGCATATCGAGCTGTATGTCTTTACTGGGTTTAACGCGTGCGCCATCGAGGTGGACTTTACCACCGTCTATGGCTTGCTTGGCTAGGCTGCGGGTTTTGTAAAAGCGGGCAGCCCAAAGCCATTTATCAATGCGTACCCGGGTGAGTGAGTGATCGGTCATGGTGTGTATCTATCGTCGTCGTTTAAATGATTTCATCAAAGTCTTTAATGTAAAGACAGTTTTGCTGACAAGGCGGGCGAGGGGCTTTTTGTGAATCGGGGTGAGTAATACACACCAGATGCTTTATGCCAAATTCGCCTGCCTTACCTACAATGCGGGGTGTGTCGTCAATAAACAAGGTGCGAGCAGGGTCAAAACGCTCGGCGTTGTGCAGTTGTTGCCAAAAAAGCGGCGATTCTTTGGGAAGCTGATAATCGTGCGATGAGACGACTAAGTCTAGCCATTGGTCTATGGCGGTGACATCCAACTTGATTTGCAAACCACTGCGATGAGCGTTGGTCACTAATATGACTTTTTTGCGCTGGCTTTTTAAAAAGGCTAAAAAGCGTTGAGTGTGTGGGCGCTGTTTGATTTTGTGGCTGATTTCGCGCTTGAGTGCGGTAATGTCCATTTGCACCAACTCACTCCAGTGGTCTAAGCAATACCATTGCAGCGTGCCTTCATAGGCTTTAATTTGTTGGTGCAGTTGCTCGCGCGCTTGCTGTTCATCTATTTGGTGATGTTCGGCGTAGCGCATAGGAAGATGCTCTAGCCAAAAGTAGTTATCAAAGTGCAAATCCAGTAGTGTGCCGTCCATATCGAGTAATACGGTATCAATAGCTGGCCAATTAATAGGGCTTTTAGTGTGATTTTGTACTTGTTGGGTATCTTGTGGCTCGGTCATAATGGCTCAATATTCTTTTAGCGCGGAAGTCAGCGTGCAATACGTCATAAAACGGAGCTAGTATGCCTACCCCCCCTAAAATATTAAAGCGCGAAGCGGTATGTCACAGTCGTTTATTTAAAGTAGAGGCGCTGCAGCTGCAGTTTAGTAATGGTGTTGTACGAGATTACGAGCGCTTATTGGGCAAGCACGCGGCGGTTATTATTGTGCCCATTATAGAAGGACCTAATGGGCCAGAGGTTGTTTTGGTGCGTGAATACGGTGCCGGCCTCGATCGCTATGAGTTGGCATTGCCAAAAGGTAAAGTTGATGCTGGCGAGAGCTTTGAGCAAGCGGCCAACCGCGAGTTACAAGAAGAGGCCGGTTTTATGGCCGCCAAATTAACACCGCTCAAGTGCATGAGTCAGTCGCCTAGCTATATGCAGCACAGCACGCAAATTGTACTGGCCGAGCAATTAACCCCGAGTTGGCTGGAGGGGGATGAACCCGAACCCATGGAGGTGGAGCATTATCCGCTGTCGGCGCTTAATGCGTTAGTGGCCAAGGACGATATGACCGAGGCGCGCTCGATTGCCGCATTGTTTTTAGCTAAAGCCTATTTAGAGGCCCAGTAATACGCGGTGTTATACGAGTGGTGCTATACGAGTGGTGCTATACGAGCAATAATGAGTATGCGCTTGTATGGCGCTAGTTGTTAATAACGCAGCTGTCAATGCCTATTACGCGGCCGCTTGGCAGCATTTGGCTCGCTGTAAGCGCGAAAAAAATATTGGCACGCTTCTCGTTATCGCTCCGTGTTTTTGCTGCTTTTTTTCGGTGTTATTCGCTATGATTGTTTATCTTGGTGTTGGGCAGCTCGGCTGCGGAGTTGGGTTATTTTGAGGATCATCTTGTACAAAGAGACCACAAAGGCCGCTGTCATTGTCGCCAACCCGCCACATGTGTAAAGGCTTAAAATCAATGCGTTATTTATCGAATACAACGACAGGTACATTGGGTGCGCTCGGCGCTGATCTTAACGATACCCGGTTGCTTAAATTGCAATTGGCGCGTGAAATTGCATCACTAGAAGGCCAGTTGTTTCGCTTGCGTACACGCAATGATGTGATTGATTACACGACAATCGAAACCTACGAAGAGATGCTTTTAAGTCGTCAGCGCATTCTTGAAACGCTCTGTTGGGATGAGTAGCGCGCATGCACCAAAAGACACTCAATGGCGTGTGCGCCTTAAAATGCGCTTTTTTTGTGGCTAAAATTTGCTTATTACATCATTAACGCTTGGTTTTTTGCCTATTGCCGAGTAATCACGCTATCATCCCCCAAATTTTTATGCTTCAGCAAATCAATGGGGTGGCATAGTCGGGTTGCGAATCGTGACTGGGCTGTTGTGTGTCTTGACCATTTTGCTGGCTAGTTATCTCTATCGACTATTCAAGGGTGAATGATCTAGTTTATGTACCACAGTTATTTTGGTATCGAAGAACAAGCGTTTTCTATTGCGGTTAACCCGCGCTACATGTACATGAGTGCACAGCATCGTGAGGCGCTGGCGCATTTGTTGTATGGCGTTAACAGCGGTGGCTTTGTAATGTTAACCGGCGAGGTTGGCACGGGTAAAACCACCACCATCCGCTGTTTGCTGGAGCAACTACCGGCGAATGCTGATGTCGCCATGATTATGAACCCCGCTGCTAGTGCTCGGGATTTAATGTGTAGTATTTGTGATGAGTTTGGTGTGAGTTATGATGTTGATGAAACCAGCATTAAAATTCTCACCGATAAGCTATACGCTTTTTTGCTGCAAAATCATAGCGATGGCCGCAACAGTATTGTATTGATTGATGAGGCGCAACTGCTACGTATTTCTACGCTTGAGCAAATACGCCTGCTTACCAACCTAGAAAGCAATACGCAAAAAATGCTACAAATTATTTTGGTGGGCCAGCCCGAGCTTAACGAGCTCTTGGCGAAGCCGGCCTTGCGCCAGTTAAGCCAGCGGATTACAGCGCGCTATCATTTGCGCCCCTTAACAGTCAATGAAACGCGCGCATACATTCGTCATCGTTTAACGGTGGCGGGTATGCCGCCTGGGCGCGATCCGTTCCCGATGAATGTGGTCAAAAAAGTACACGCAATTAGTGGCGGTATTCCCAGGCTAATTAACATTATGTGCGATCGAATGCTGTTGGGCGCCTATACCCAAGAGTCTACCCAAGTTGATGGCGCTATTTGTAAGCAAGCGACCGAAGAGGTATTGGGTGACCCGCGTGAACGAGCCTTTAAACGTACGCAAATGATTTCATCGCCGTTGATTTACGGTGGCTCAGCGGTATTGGTTTCTTTAATTGCCTCGACGCTCATTTGGTTGTTGCTCAACCGCGAGCCCGTTGCGCAGCCTGCTGTTGTGTTGCCGCCCGCTGCAACGGGAACGATTATAACTGACCAAGCTCCTGCGGATGCCGATGAAAACACGCCAGCCGATGAGCCGCCAGCCCCAGATGTTTGGGTGCGCAATAAAGATACCGCACTGACTGCACTGCTGCAGCATCTGGGTGTGGCTGACGATACCGCGGTGTATCCTTGTTGGTTGGCGATTAAAAAAGGCTTTAATTGTGAAATACTCGAAGCGAGTACCTGGCAAGACTTTTTAATCACCAATAGGCCGGCCGTTTTAACGCTGAATACATCATCGCGCCATGCCGCCTACGTAACGCTCATTGATATGCAGGGTGATACCGCAACGGCTCTCATTGACGGGCAGCGCATTGAGGTTGGCTTAGATAAACTAGGAACACTGTGGACCGGCGAGTACACTATTTTATGGCGAAAACCGGCGAGCTTTGAAAAGGCCATTGGGGTAGGCTCTTCGGGGCCCATTGTAGACTGGCTGGCCGAGCAATTTGCAGCCTTAGATCAACAGGCTGCGCCTTTGGCTCAAGGAACTTTTAATAACGCGCTGCAGCAGCGTGTTAAGTTGTTCCAGCAAAGCTATCGGCTTGAACCCGATGGCTTAGCTGGGCTGCAAACGCTATTGCGCTTAGGTGAAGCGTTAGGCGATGAACAATCCCTCACTAAAATAATACCGCAGGTGGCACCCGATGCCATCTTGGAGCCTTGATTCATGTCGCTCATTCTTGATGCTTTAAATAAAGCAGATCGCCAGCGTGACCACAAAGCGCCAGTCCCTCATTTGGGTAGTTACCACAGCGAGCCAAAAGTGCATACTGCGGGTGTGCCTGTATGGGCAATCTACGCGGTCGTGGGGCTGTTGGTATTAGTGGTGCTAGCTTTGATGTTGTTGGTATTTAAAGGCGGTGATAACACTGCGCAGCGGGTTAATACGCAAGCACCCGCGATGCAAGCTTCGGCGGCGCCCTCTGAATTATTACAGCACGCCGGCACTCAATATACTGCTCAGTCTGTTGAGTCCCAAAGCCCAGATGTTAAAAGCCCAAGTGTTAAAAGCTTAGCTGTTAAAGGCTCAGGTGTTAAAGGCTCAGATGTTCAAAGCGCAGACCTTAAAGGCACGGGTACTCAAAATACCACTTCTCAAGACGCTTCACCTCAAAGCCTTTTATCTCAAAAGGCTATAGAGCAAGATCCGGTTCTTTCGCAAAAGGTAGCCTCTATTTATCAGCGTGTTGGTGATCAGGCGGCGACACCGCGACTGCAAGCTGAGACTGCTCAAGAGCCAGGCGCCATTGCAAATTTATACACCGAAAAGCCCCAAGCTCAAGCGCCGCGTTATGCCTCGGATAATTCACGCTCACCTGCAACGGCGCAAAAAATGCCAACCGCTGAGCCTTTATTGGCGCCATCACAATTACAGGCCATGTGGGATGCCACTCAGCAAGAAGTATCGGGCGCGCCTTCTCATATAGTGCCTTCGGACCCGTACCGAAGTATTCCTTATTTGCATCAGTTGCCCGATAGCTTTAAAGCCCGCATACCGACATTAAGCTATGACAATCATATCTTTAGCCCTAAAGGCGGTGCGGTTATTTTGAACGGTGAGACCTATCGTGCAGGTGATCATTTGGCGCAGGATTTGGTCGTTGATGCCATCGCAGAAGAATATTTGGTGCTCAGCTATTTGCAAAAGCCTTTTAGGCTAAAAGCATTAAGTAGCTGGATTCAAATGAATTAATGCTTGGGGGAAGGCAAGGGTTAGACCACGCACCTGTATGGCGATATGCGATCTTAGGCTGTGCACGAGCACAAAGTCGAGGAGCGCTAAGTCGTAGATGGCTTGAGCGGCCCGATCAATAATTCATTAGCACCCAATTTCGACGGCTATGCGTTTCGATACCGATGAATTTCGACGCCTTTGTTTGAACAGTAGCGTTGTTTTTAACAATGACGGGTTCGTCATTGCAGGTAGTCTAATCAAAGTAAAAAGGTCGCTACCCACCAAAATCAGCGGTGGTTATAAAAATAAATAGACCGATAGTCCAAACAGTAAACCCACCATAATTAGGCTAAACAAATAGACCATAGGCGGTGGGTTGTTGGCATTGGCTCGTGACTCTGAGCGATTGCCGGGCGAGGTTGGGCGGGTGATCCATTGCTTGGGGTTGTGGGTTTCGGTGGGTTCGTCGTCTTGGCTTGACGAGGTTGCGGTACCGCGTATTAGGGCAATCGCCGAGCGTGGGGTATCAATACCTGGGCCAAACACGCGAAAGCTGTACACATCTAAGCGCACTTTATCGCCGGCACGTAAAATGGCTTGGGGAACGCGCTTATCATTCACAAAGACCCCGTTTTCTGAACTCAAGTCTTCTACTTGTAGTCCTTCTGGGCTGGGGGTGAAGCGTGCATGCTCTTTGGAAAGGTGAGTGCCAGGGAATGCAATGTCGCAATGTTTGCCGCGGCCTATAGTAATTGTGTGGCCATTTTGAGCATGAATGGGAAACTCTTGCCCGGTTAAAAAGCTGGAGCTGGCAATCAGCGACCACTCATAATCGCGTTGTTCGGTGGCGGGGTCTACAATGATGAGCTCAACATCGCCAAACTTGAGGGTATCGCGACAAGCGACGGCATGTTGGTTGACGGCGCTGCTATTGACTTGGGTGCCGCCTGCGCTACCTAGATCTTTGAGCACGTAGGTTTGGCGGGTACAGGTGATTTTGGCGTGCTGCGGGCTAACCGATGCATCATCAATCACTAAGCTGTTATCGTCGCCGCTGCCGATGGTGAAGTTTTTTTCGACCATCCATACGGGGTCTTGCCGAGCATCATTAAATTGTAGTTTGAGCATTCTCACCCCTTGTTTTACGCGAAGAGTATACAGGGTCACAGCTGTAAATATAAAGAGGTCAAGCACTGCTAAAATGTACCATTAGCGGTAGAATACACGGCCCTTTTAATGTGTGGTGTAATTATGACACTTATTGTAGTGTTTGCAGGGCCAGTACGCCATTGATGCGGCCTGTGCTTAGCACGGGTTTTATTCGATTTTTTATTTTTAAGTATAGAGGAAGATTATGATCGACCAAGCGGCCGCTAAATGGTTAAATTTTGTCGTCAAATACCCCAAGGCCATATTGTTACTCATTGTACTCGCTTTAATTGTTGCGGTTGCGGGGCTCCCTAAATTGCGCCTCGATGCGTCATCTGATTCTTTGACATTAGAGCGCGATGCCGATTTAGATTACTTTCGTGAAGTCAGCAAACAATACGATAGCGGCGACTTTTTGGTGGTGACTTACTCCCCTAATACACCCTTGTTTGAAGATGCAGCGCTTAACACGTTGGATGATTTACACAAAGAACTCGCCAATATAGAGGGTGTGACGGGCATTAATAGCATTTTAAATGTGCCTTTATTGTACAGCCCAAAACTCAGTTTGCGTGATATGGCGAAAGAGCCGCGCAATTTATTAGACCCAGGGGTGGATCGTACGCTCGCTAAAGCGGAGTTTTTAGAAAGCCCTATTTATCGCAAGTTAATTTTAAGCCCTGACGGCAATACCACGGCACTACAGCTTAACTTAGCCGTTGACCTTGACTATATTCGATTGGTTAGCGCGCGCGACGACTTGCGATTAAAGCAAAAAAAACAAGGTTTAAGCGCACAAGAGGCCGCCGAACTTAAAGCGGTGAGTGCCGAGTTTGCAGTACACAAAACGAAAGCAGAAACGGCCTCACGTGAGCGTGTGCAAGCGGTGCGTGAAGCGGTGGCGCATTACCAAAACGATGCACAAATTTACGTTGGCGGCATTACGATGATTACGGCGGATATGATTACGTTTATTCGTAAAGATTTGATCGTGTTTGGCAGTGCCGCTTTACTCTTTATGGTCTTTATTTTGGCGTTTATCTTTCGCTCGGTAAAGTTTGTTGTTATTCCTTTAGTGACTTGCGTGAGTGCGGTAACCATGACGTTAGGCATTATCTCTTGGGCCGATTGGCACTTAACGGTAATCTCGTCTAATTTTGTGGCTTTGCTGCTAATTATTGCTTTAGCCATTATTATTCATTTGGTGGTGCGCTACCGCGAATACGCCGAAGCACAACCGAGCTGGACACAGCAGCAGCTCGTATTGGCTACGTGTAATTATATGGTTAAACCGTGCTTGTATACGGCTTTAACAACGATAGTGGCTTTTGTCTCTTTGGTGGTTAGTGATATTCGGCCAGTGATGGACTTTGGCTGGATGATGACGATGGGTTTGATATTGGCGGTCATATTGGCGTTTGTTTTATTGCCTGCCGCTTTGGTGTTACTACCGCGTGAAGTGATCAAGCCAGCCGCATCTACTCAGCCAAGCAAGCCTTTTACCGCTTATTGTGCTGTAGCGGTAGAGCGTTTGGGTAACGGTATTTTAATTTTATCGCTGGTCGTGTTGGGCTTGAGCATTTGGGGCATTAGCCGCTTGCAAGTTGAAAACCGCTTTGTGGATTACTTTCATGATGAAACCGAAATTCACAAAGGCTTATCGCTTATTGATCAAAAGCTAGGTGGCACGACATCGTTCGATATTATCTTAGCGCCCGAGGCGGCAACTGCATTACTCGTGGCGCCAGCGGCAGCCTCGACAGACACAGCCTTCGATGATAGCTCTGAGACTATTAGCTCTGAGGCTATAAATTCTGATGCTGTAGATGTAGATGTAGATGACGTTGATGAGTTTGGCGACGAAGATCCTTTTGCGCAGCCGGCAACAGCCGTCGAAGAAGACCCTTTTGGTGATGCTGATCCGTTTAGTGAGCAAGCGCCTAAACAAGCCAGTATTTGGATGACCGTGGCAGGCTTGCAACTTATTGAGCAAATAACCGATTACCTCGACGCTTTGCCAGAGGTCGGTAAAGTGCAATCCTTAGCGACGCTGTATAAAGTCGGTAAAGATATTAATGGCAGTTTAAATAATTTTGAGCTCGCCCTCATGGAGCAAGCGCTAACCGAGGATGTGAGCCAAGTCTTGGTGGCGCCTTATTTAGACACCGACAATGACCAAGCGCGTATTACTATGCGTATTATCGACACCTACCCAGGCCTACAGCGCGCTAAGTTAGTCGAGCGTATTCGCACCGATTTAGCCGCTATGGACGGTGTAGATGTTGCTCATGTGCGCTTTAGTGGATTACTTATTCTTTATAACAATATGCTGCAAAGTTTATTTAGCTCACAAATTGTCACCATGGGTGCAGTATTTTTAGGCATTGGCTTTATGTTTTTGTTGCTCTTTAGAAGCTTGACGATTGCGCTTGTTGCGCTGGTGCCCAATGTGTTGGCGGCCAGTGCTATTTTAGGAGGAATGGGTTTAGTCGGTATTCCACTCGATATGATGACCATCACAATTGCTGCAATTACGGTGGGCATTGGTGTGGACGATACGATTCATTATATTCATCGTTTTAAAACCGAGCTGGCCATAGACGGTAATTATATGCAGGCGATGCATCGTGCGCACAGCTCTATTGGGCGAGCGATGTATTACACCTCTGTAATTATTATTTTTGGTTTTTCTATTATGGTGCTGTCGCAATTTATCCCCACTATTTACTTTGGTTTATTGACGGGCCTAGCCATGCTTGCTGCACTTTCGGGGGCGTTATTTTTATTGCCGCAGCTTATATTGTTAACTAAGCCTTTTAAGGTGAATGCTCAGTAAATAGACCAGTTTATTATTGACCTGAACCTATAGAGCCCGACGAATAAGACTGGTTTTATAGCGGTGTAAAGTTTAGCCGTACATGTGACTAAGCGGCTAAACTTTATCGATGCAATATAGGAGATAACCATGGAAAAAATAACAACACGTATTACCCCAGATGCCACTTTAGATGTACTGTCGCAATGGGAGGTGGAGCGTTTAGCGCAAACGAGTAGTACACATATGTACGATACGTTTAGGCGCTGTGCGTTAGCGGTTCTCAATACCGGCAGCGAAGTCGATAGCACGCAAGAAGTACTCGATGCCAATAAAGATTTTGCCATTGCATTAATTCAGCAAGAGCGCGGTATTAAACTCGAAATCACCAATGCCCCAGCCAATGCGTTTGTTGATGGCGAAATGGTGGTAGGGATTAAAGAGCATGTTTTTGCCGCCTTGCGTGATTTGGTTTATATCAATAATGAGCTCAATGCCAATTGTGCATTAAACATGGATAAGCAAGAAGATATTACCAATGCTGTCTTCCATATTTTGCGCAATGCCGCAGCTTTTAAAGGCAATGATCAATGCAATTTGACCGTGTGTTGGGGTGGTCATTCAATTGGTGAAATTGAATACCAATACACAAAGCAAGTAGGCTATGAGCTGGGGCTTCGCGGATTAGATATTTGCACAGGCTGCGGGCCTGGTGCCATGAAAGGCCCCATGAAAGGTGCAGCTATTGCTCATACTAAACAGCGTATTAAAGGGCGTTATTTAGGTATTACTGAGCCGGGTATTATTGCGGCCGAATCGCCCAACCCGATTGTGAATAATTTAATTATTTTGCCCGATATTGAAAAGCGCCTAGAGGCCTTTGTACGTACCGGTCACGGTATTGTTGTGTTTCCCGGAGGCGCCGGCACAGCCGAAGAAATTCTCTATATTTTAGGTATTTTGCTGCACCCTAAAAATAAAGAAATTCCTTTTCCGTTAATATTTACAGGCCCCAAAGAGGCTGCTGGGTATTTTGAGCAAATTGATGATTTTATTGGTAAAACCTTAGGGCCGCAGGCGCAAGCGTTATACTCGATTATTATTGATGACCCTGCTGCGGTTGCGCGTGCCCAGCGCGATGCCCTAAAAGAAGTGCAAACGTTTAGGCGTGCAAAGCAAGATGCTTACTATTTTAATTGGTTACTCTATATAGATGAAGATTTGCAAAAAACTTTTAAGCCCACGCATGAGTCAATGAGTGGCTTAAGCCTAGCTAAAAATCAGCCGGTGCATACGCTTGCGGCTAATTTACGCAAAGCATTTTCAGGAATTGTGGATGGTAACGTCAAAGCCGATGGCATTAAAGCTGTTGCCGAGCATGGCCCATACCAGATTAGCGGCGAGCTCAGTATCATCGAGCCACTCGATGCCTTGTTGAAAGCCTTCGTGCTACAAAAGCGCATGAAAATACCCACTCAAGAATATATACCGTGCTATAAAATAGTTCGCTAGCGCCTGTGTAAAAGATAAATGGCGCCAACGTGTGTTGTTGGCGCCCTGATGTAAAGTGTTAATGAGGCAAAGAGATGACGGATGATTTTTTAGCGTTGTTAGGAGGGGATGTAACCCCGCTTGTGGTGGCCGAGCGCGTCGAGTTGAATAAATCATCGGTAGACCCTAAGGCTTTAGCGCAGCGGCGAGCAGCGGCGCAAGTAGAAGCGGCTATACCCGACGACCCTCTATCGGGTGACCCAATAGAGATGGTCGAGCCTATGACGCTGTTGGCTTTTGTGCGGCCAGGCGTACAGCACGGCGTATACAAAAGCATGCGAATGGGTAAATATGCCATAGATGCGCGATTAGATTTGCATAAAATGACCGTCGAGCGTGCTCGTATTATTGTGTACCAATTTATTCAAGATTGTGTGGCCAATGATGTACGGACCGCCTTAATTACTCACGGTAAAGGCGAGGGGCGCGAACAGCCGGCATTATTGAAAAGCTGCGTGGCCTATTGGTTGCCGCAAATGGAGCATGTTTTGGCGTTTCATACGGCACAAAAGCATCACGGCAGTTATGGTGCAACCTATGTGCTGTTGAAAAAAAGCACCGCGAAAAAAAATAAAACACGTGAAGAGTACTCGAAGCGCTAATGCAAACCCCTTTATTGACAACCACACCAATGTCCCCAGCACCCTCACCGGCGTTGACTATTTTATTTGAAGATGATGACTATGTTGCGGTGGATAAGCCAGCTGGGCTATTGGTCCATAAAAGCAATATTGATAAACACGAAACGCAGTTTTTATTACAGCAGCTACGTGATCAAATAGGGTGTTACATTTACCCTGTTCACCGCTTGGATAAGCCCACTTCGGGCGTGATTATTTTTGGTAAAAACCCTGAGGCAGTGGCAGCGCTTAAAATACAAATGGAGTCCAACGAGGCGATCAAAGAGTATTTACTGGTGTGTCGTGGTTATTGCCCTGAACAGGGTGTTATTGATCATGCCTTAAAGCCTATTAATGATTTTAAAAACAAGCGCGATAAAGCCTGTAAAAAAACAGAAGAAAAACCTGCTCAAGAGGCCGTAACACACTTCAAGCGTTTGGCGGTTGTTGAAGTGGATGCACAGATAGACCGTTACCCTAAAAGCCGATTCTCTCTCGTACGTGCGCACTTGCATACCGGGCGCAAGCATCAAATACGGCGTCACTTTAAACATTTGAGCCACCCACTGATTGGTTGCCCTAAGTACGGCAAGTCGGTGTATAACCATTATTTTGCTCAATATTTTTCTGCGCCACGATTATTACTACATGCTTACCGTTTAAGTTTTCGCCACCTTGCAACGGGCGCACACATTAGCATTACTGCTCAGCCCAGCGGCAGCTTTGCTGAGCTCTTAACGCGGTTTGCTTGGGATTCATCGCTTGAGTTTGTATCAGAGCCGGTACGTTTAAAATAGTGCAGCTATGCGCCAAGCTAACAAACCCTTATGACAGGGTGCTGATGGGTTGTCTTCTAGGTATTAAAGTCAGGGCTGTGAGTATATTGCGCATAGCTCACTTAGGCGATCTGCCACTGCCCCATGTTTTGCTCAAAGGGACTAATATGTGGCGACTTGACCTGTGCCCATAACTGTTCTGCCAAAATATGAGTGTCTTGTAGGTTTGAATGCTGTAGCCAGTCCACAATTGCCTCGGCCACATTGGGGTATTGTATTTGTTTGGCTTCAAAGTTATCTAGCCAGCCTTTCACCGCACGACTGTCAAGGCTATCCATGGTCATGCCAATACCGAGAGTTTCTAGGGCTTTTGCGTTAGAGAGTTGCTCCATTTGCCCGTGCAACGGCTTAACCAACAGTTTTTTGCCTAATTGAATCGCCTCACTGGCAAGCTCAAAGCCAGCATTGCAAATGACGCCGTTACAGGTGGCTAAATCTTTTTGGAAGCCTTCACGTGATAAAGGTTTAAATTGAATATTGTCATCGCTTTGGTAGCGCGGGTAGGGGCCGTAAATCACAAATAAATGACTTTTAAAGGGCTCTATCATTTGGACAATATCGTCATGACTTTCAAACCCTAAGTACACTAAAATTTTATTAGTATCTGTGCTTATATCGCTCTCGTGTACTTCAGCAATGGGCGGTAATATAGGCTGCCCAAAGTGATGCCAGTGCAAGCCTAGGTGAATATCGGCTGGGGCAAAGTGCCGCATAATCGCGCGGGAAATAACATTATCACCTCGCCTAGGGACGTTTTTGTAAAACGCATATTGATGACCAACCCCAATGCAGGTTGTTTGTTGGTTGCGCGCCGCCCAAGCGGTAATAGGCTCGAAGTCGGTCAGCACTAAGTCATATGGTGAAAGATCTAAAGCTTTGATGTCGCTATGCAGCGTTTTTAAGCTGTTTTGTTGCAGTGTTTTAGGAATATTTAATTGACCGGCTTCATGGACAAAGGTGAGTCCGCGCTTGCACTGCCAGCGCCCAAAAGGCTCCATATCAAAAAATTTATCGGCGGCGCGGCCAGAAAATAAATAATCCACTTCGATGCCTTGCTGGGCAAATTGTTTGGCTAATGCGCGCGCTCGTGTGATGTGGCCATTGCCGGTGGCTTGTACGCCGTAAAGAATTTTCATTAAGTGTTATACCAATTGGCTGATAAGTATTAAACATAAGCAGCTACCGAGTGTGGCGCCGGCGAGAGTGTCTGTCGGAAAGTGTACGCCGAGTATGACGCGTGCCATGCCCACGGCAATGGCCCAAGGCAGTAAGATCCAGGCCATAAAAGGGAATACCCAACTCACAGCCACCGCCACTAAAAAGGCCGCCGAGGTATGCCCCGAGGGAAAGCTAAATTGATCGGAGGCCTTAATTACGCTGATATACCCAGGGATAGCCTCCGGCGGGCGGTTGCGTTTAAAAGCGTTTTTAAAAATAAAATACACGGTACGTTCTAATAAAAAGCCGATGGCTAAAAGTTTTACCAAAGGCCAGTGCTCAGCCAAAATAAACGCCAAACCTGCCAATACATAAAAAGGGCCGTTGGCGGTGTACGAAACAACGCGGCTCAGGCGTACAGCCATGTTGCGGTGTTTACGTTTTAGGCACCAGCTGAACGTTTGCACATCAAGGTTATGAATATTTTGCAGGAGTTTCATAAAGGCCTCGCCTCGTTTAAGGGTTATTAATAGAGTAGGCGTGTAATGTTGCAAAGACATGTCTGTTTTATGTCTGTTTTATGGCGCAATAGCGCAAGATGATTGAGGTGGCTGAGTGTGCTTAAGGGTGATATTGAGGAGTTGTTCTGATAAACTAAAAGCGCACAGCGGTACTGTCTAGTCGGTAAGCTTAGTCGATGTGAATTAGTTGATGCAGGTTGGTTGATGTGAATAAAGGGGTAAAATAGTAAGCACAAAAAAGCCGATACCCGCTAGCAGGTATCGGCTTTTTGTAATCTTCCCTTCCTATGGGGGCGATCTTCCCTATGTTGTGCTGGCTTCTTGCCATGTCATCCGTGCTGATCACTCCGTGATACTGATCTTCCGTGCGCCTAAATGGCTCCGTTCTGGCTGTAAATCTTCCTAACCCTTACTCTCTCACCAAGCATCATGCTTGGCCTCCGTGTTCCTAGTACTCCTGTATAGCTGCTATTCCGTGTAGCTTTGTCCGTTTTCCATCCGCTCCTATGCGGTTGCTCTGCCTGAGCGATCCCTGAGATGCCGTCCTATGTCCTATGGCTCCGTGCCGTTGCGTCCGTGTGGTTGCCATTATGCGCGGGTTGCTGTGTTGGTGAAAGTCGTCTTAACCACTAGCGCGTGTGCGATATATCCTACAAGCCGACGTATTTACCCATAAATAAAATATCGATGAGTGTTTTCTGGCCAGCGGGGTCGATAAGTAACCTGCACGGCGTAAAGCCTAAAGGGATGCATGGGAAGGGTTGTTCTGGTTAAGGTATTTAGGCGCGCTAAGAGGCGGCGGATAATGAGGTTTTGATGATGCTGAATTTATCGTTAACTCAATGTTAAGTATTCGGGTGTATGCGCGTCAATAAGTACTTTAGGTTATGCCAGATAGGCACAACCTAAAGTGTTTGATGAAGTTAAAGGTGCTGGCGGCTAGTTGAGCGGTTTGCCGTCAAGCAGCGCAGCATTGTTTTGCAGCGTTAAGCGGCCTTGGCAAAACCAATTAGCCGCTTGAGGATAAATGATATGCTCTTGCTCAAGTACGCGTGCTGCGAGGGTGGCTTCGGTATCATTTGCTTGTACGGGTATTTTTGCTTGAATCACCGCAGGGCCGCCATCGAGTTCTGCGGTGACAAAGTGAACGGTGACGCCATGCTCGCTATCGCCCGCTTCCAGTGCCCTTTTATGGGTGTGCAAGCCTGGGTATTTAGGGAGTAATGATGGGTGAATGTTCAGCATTTTGCCCACGTAGCGCTGCGTAAAGGCTGGCGTTAATATGCGCATAAAGCCGGCAAGTATTAATAAGTCGGGCTTGAGGGTATCGATTTGTGCGGCTAGCGCATCATCAAAAGCCTCACGGCTTTCAAAGGTTTTATGGTCAAGCGTATAAGCGGCAATGCCGCTTTGCGTGGCGCGCTCAAGGCCTTTAACCTGTGGGCGGTTACTAATAACGCCCACAATATTGCCGGCAATATTGCCTTGATTACAGCCATCAATAATTGCTTGCAGGTTGCTGCCGCCACCTGATATTAAAACAACAATGCGCATATTTAGCCTTGTACGTTGAGCATCTCGACGAATGGTTTTTCTTGTTCGCACGTTTCGATGTGGCCAACAACAAAGGCTGTTTCACCATCTTGAGTGAGCTGAGCAATAACCGCATCGGCCGCATCATTGGGTACGGCGATGATCATGCCGATGCCGCAGTTAAAGGTGCGGTACATTTCTAGGCTGGCCACATTGCCGGCTTTTTGTAACCATTGAAAAACAGCGGGAAGCTCCCAGCTGTTAGCATCAATAACGGCTTTAGTATTGGCCGGTAATACACGCGGAATGTTCTCGAGTAAGCCGCCGCCGGTAATGTGGGCTAAGGCATGCACCGGTTGCGCTTTAATAAGTTTGAGCAGCTGCTTAACGTAAATGCGAGTGGGTGCCATTAACGCGTCGCCAAGGGTGGTGTCGCCTAGTGGCTGGCTTAAGTCGGCATTGGCCACTTCGATGATTTTGCGAATTAGCGAGTAGCCGTTAGAGTGTGGTCCGCTAGCACCAAGACCAATTAAGGTGTCGCCGGCTTTGACTTTACTGCCATCTAAAATTTCAGACTTTTCGACTATACCCACGCAAAAACCGGCGAGGTCATAGTCATCGCCTTCGTACATGCCAGGCATTTCGGCGGTTTCGCCACCGGTTAAAGCGCAGCCCGAAAGCTCGCAGCCTTTACCGATACCTTCGACAACGCTGGCGGCGGTATCAACATTGAGTTTGCCGGTGGCAAAGTAATCTAAAAAGTATAAAGGTTCGGCACCGCCCACAATAAGGTCGTTGACACACATGGCGACAAGGTCGATGCCGATGGTGTCATGTTTGTTGAGTTGCATGGCTAAGCGCAGTTTGGTGCCTACACCATCGGTGCCAGAGACCAGTACAGGCTCTTTATAGCCTTTAGGTAGCTCAAAAAGGGCGCCAAAACCACCAAGGCCGGCCAACACTTCGGGGCGGCGGGTGCGTTTTGCAACAGTTTTGATGCGTTCAACAAGGGCTTCACCGGCGTCAATATCGACACCGGCATCTTTGTAACTGAGTTGGGTTTTGTTTTCGCTCATGGTATTTGATTCTATGACAACAGTTAGGCCGCGGCGGGCAAAGCGCAGCATTCTACCAGCATTGGGGCCAAGGTCGTACTGTTGACTGTATTTTACCCGAGGCTTTTTACCGGCTTTGGTTGTTTATTGTACTGTGATGCGCTTGTTTGGTTAATAAGGTGTGCTCTAAGGCGTGCTTAATGGTGGAGTGTTAAGGAATACTGTGACTGCTTGGTGCAGGGTTTGGTACAATCGCGGCCTTTATTTTTTGAATTGATATGGCTTTACAGCTAGGGAGCAACAATCGTGCGCAGGCTTATAAAAACAGCGGTGGTGATTTGTGTGATGTTTTGCGGTGCAGACGCTTGGGCGGCGAGCAATAATTTTGCGGCTAAAGTGCCTGCTGCCGGCCAGTCGTCGAGTGACCGACGGGCAGCGTTATCGCAAGCGTTGGCCCGTGTGCTGGTGAAGGTGTCGGGCGATCTTGATGCGCCGGCGACCGAGCTAGGCGCCAAAGCCATCGCCAATGCCGATCAATACGTTTTACAGTTTCGTTATTTGCAGGCCAACGAGCAAGAGCGTGAAGCCGGCATTACGCTATTTTTGAAAGCCGATTTTGACCCAGGTCGTGTCCGCGAATTGATTAAAAATAGTGGTGTCACTGTGTGGCCCGAAAACCGCCCGCAAGTACTGATTTGGGCCATTGCCGATACCCCCGAAGAGGGCCGCAACCCCATCACCGACCCTGATCACCCTTTGGTCAAAGCTATGTTGGCGCGCGCAGCCGAGCGAGGCTTACCTGCATTGCTACCTTTATGGGATCTGGATGATCAGCTGCTGTTATCGAATGAGGCGCTATGGTCGCTAGATGATGAAGCCATTATGGCGGCCTCTGCCCGCTACGATGTCAATACTGTGCTTGCTGCACGCTACAGTAAAACCAGCCGCGAGCGCTGGTTTGCAAATTGGCAGCTGCATCATATAGATGAGCTCAGTGTGTATGAGACGCAAACACAAGATCCGGCGATGTTAGCGGCAGCGGCTATTGATCCGGCCGTTGATTATTTGGCCGAGCGCTATGCGGTGAGTGCGAGCACAAATGCCGATGAGGTTTTGCAGGTTGTGCATTTGTCGGGTGTCAACGATTACGCCTCGTATCAGCGGGCATTAAAGTACTTTAATGCATTACCTTTAGTTGGCGAGGCCAAGCTTGTGGCGATGCGCCGAGACTCAATGGTGTTTAATATATCGCTGGCAGGGTCTTGGGTGCAGCTCAATAATGCACTGGCGCTTGATCGCAAAGTGGTGCCAGCGATGGGTGAGCTCGATGCACTGGCGCTGTCTGTTTTGGGTTCGCCCGAGTCGCCTGCACGTTATCAGTGGTTGCGTTGAGTATGTATTTTTTTGAGCGTGTATTGATTATTGAGGGTACTCCTTGGTGAATTTACCCGAGCAGCTAAGCTTGAGTATTAGCTTGCAAGACGATGCTACCTTCAGTAATTTTTGGGTGTCGCCGAGCAATCAAATTCCGCTCAAGGCGCTGTCGCTTTTTTGCCAAGGCGAAGGCGATTTAAGCCTGTTACTGTGGGGGTTTGGCGGTTGCGGGCTAACGCACTTATTGCAAGCTTGCTCTCACCAAAGCCGGCTACCTGTCGCCTATTTGCCGCTTAAGGATGCGCTCGATTTAGATCCCAATGACGTCTGCGCCAACCTCGAGCGCGCCTCGCTGGTGTGTGTTGATGATGTGGAAACGCTCGCGGGGAATGCGCAGTGGGAGCTGGCCTTTTTTCATTTGTATAACCGCTTGCGCGATAATGGTCATCGGTTATTAATGGCCTCGCATATCAACCCTGCAGCCATACCCTTGGCATTACCCGATCTGCATTCGCGTTTGCTGGGCAGTGTGGTTTACCGTGTTGATAGCCTCAGCCAAGAAGAAAAAATAGATGCCTTGCAAATGCGCGCCAAAGTGCGAGGCATTAAAATATCGGCCGATGTTGCGCGCTTTATTATTAAACGGGCGCCCAAGCGCATGAAAAAAATGTTTACTATTTTAGAGCAGCTAGATGGGGCGAGTTTGCGGCTTCAAAAAAAATTAAGCGTACGCTTAGCGAAGCAAATTTTGGATGACGACGCCTAGCTTGGCGTAGTCTATAGTTCGAGCTTTATTATGCGGGCAGCGATTATCTAAGTGCTTTTTGGGGCTTAGAATAACTTGGCAAGTAATACCGGTACGGCGGTTTCTACGCGCAGTATGCGCAGGCCAAGCTGTACGGGGTCAAAGCCTGCACGTATAAAATCTTCCACCTCTTGCGGGGTAAAGCCGCCTTCAGGGCCAATAGCCAAAGCGTTGTTAGTGCTGGTTTTAGGGAGTGCGTAGGCTTCAGAATAATTACCCGGATGAGCAATAATTTTGTGTTGATGCGGTAAGCTGGGCAATACGTTTTGGGCGAAGTCTCGCCACTTTTTATGCTCAACAACCTCTGGCATCTGTGTGGCTTTAGCTTGCTCTAATCCCAGCATTAATTGCTCGTTAATGCTCTCGGGCTGTAATAGCGGCGTTTGCCAAAAGCTCTTTTCGACGCGTTGTGTGTGAATAAGGTGCAAGCGTTTTACACCCATAGTGGCAATGGTTTGCAGGCTGCGCTGTAGCATGCGTGGGCGAGGCAAGGCCAGTATCAGCTCTAGGGGCAGTTGTGGCGGCGGGTCTTGGTCAAGCTGTAATTTGCCCAGCGTTACGTCAGTGTGCGAAATATTCAGGATAACCCCCGTGCCCACTAATCCATCCACTTGTCCAATAGTCAGGCTTTGTCCTTGCGCCATTTTGAGTACTTTTATAATGTGCTCGGCGCGGTAATCGTTGAGCGTAACAGTGCCATTGCTGGCAATTTCATGGTGACGTAATAACAGCAAATTCATAATTAAGACTTTTGTGGCGGTCAATAAGGTGATGAGAGGGGGCGCTATTTATGCACTATAAAGGCGGGCGACTCAGATGTTTGGCGCGAATAAAATCACCGTGATGGACATGGATTAAATCAGCCACTTTGCGAATAATATACTCTTCGTATTTGTCGAGCTCGCCATCAGCATAGGCGATGCGCCACATGCCGGTGATAAGGTCGAACTTATCTTGCGCGTTACAATGCAGATTTACCTTTTGGGTAAACTGATACATAGAGGTAGCCGCTGCGCATTCATTTTGGGCAAAAGTAATAAGCTCAGTGCTTTGCGCGGTGGTAATGGCAAAGTGCTCGGCTAATACTTTTTGAAGGCAAGCTAGCTCTTTTGCATCAAATTCATTGTCGGCAATAGCGACTTCAATCAATAATGCGGCACAGGCGAGGCGCTTTTGCTCCTCGCTGAGTACGCCGGAGGTTTCAGGCTGTATTGCATTGGCAAAGTCAGCCTGAAATATGTCGAGTAGTTTCGACAGCATAAGCTAACCTATTAACCTTTTTTAGCGGCTAAGAAGTTTTCAAGGTTAACCATATCAACCACAAAGCGACGGATACCGTCGGCGAGTTTGTCAGTGGCCATGGCATCTTCGTTGTTACTAAAGCGGTATTGTGCTTCGGTTTCTATAATACGACTACCGCCAGACTTGCCTTCGGCGCTGAGTGCTTGCGCTAGGGGGCCTTCGTCTTTTTGTAGTTGATCCAGTAGGGCCGGGCCAATGGTTAAGCGGTCACAACCGGCAAGCGCTTCGATTTCGCCAATGTTGCGGAAGCTTGCACCCATAACAACAGTGTCATAACCACAAGATTTATAGTAGTCATAAATTTTGGTAACCGATTGAACACCTGGATCTTCTTGCGGGCTGTATTCTTTTTTATCGGTATTGGCTTTGTACCAATCGAGAATGCGGCCTACAAACGGCGAAATCAAAAAGGCGCCAGCATCAGCACACGCCGCTGCTTGGCTAAAGCTAAAGAGCAAGGTTAAATTACAGTTGATGCCTTCTTTTTGAAGCACTTCAGCGGCTTTAATACCTTCCCACGTTGAGGCTAATTTAATTAAAACGCGATCTTTGCCAATGCCTGCTTGCTCGTATAGCTCGATTAAGCGATGTGCTTTAGCAATAGACGCCTGAGTATCAAACGACAAGCGCGCATCGACTTCGGTAGAGATTTTACCAGGTACAATTTTTAAGATCTCACAGCCAATCGCAACCGCTAAGATATCACCGGCATCAGCAATATCTTTGCCGCGTGCGAGTGCATCTTGAACAAGGGGTGCATACTGCTCTAGTTGGGCGGCGCTATAGAGGAGTGACGGGTTGGTTGTTGCATCAACAGGTTTGTAGAGCTTAATCGCTTCGATATCGCCGGTATCAGCAACAACGTTAGAATATTTTTTGAGTTGTTCTAGCTTGTTAGTCATTTGGACCCCCTTCATTGATGAGGCGCTCATTATGGGCATTTGTTGTGCTATTAGCAATATGAAAGCGGCGTAAGCCCCGCGCGCGTGAGGTGTTGCGCGTGGCTAATGCTTTACGGGTATGCAGCCTGACTCCCTCATTAACCTGTTCTGCTTAAGGCTCGATCGCTTGCTGCTTGCTTGCGTGGGCCATCATTTGGTCGAGTGCACTTTGTAGTACATCGGGCGTAGCCTCTTTTTTGCAGGCGTTTTCGCTAATAAAGCGGCGGAATAATTTGCCACCATGCTGGCCTGCAAAAATGCCTAAAATATGGCGGCTCATATGGTGGAGTCGAGTGCCTGCTTCATATTGATGCCAGCTGTAATCAATAAAAGCTTGCAAAATTTCCTCGCGCGTTCGCGCGTTCGCGCTATTAAACAGTTGGCTGTCTACCTCGCTCATTACAAACGGATTGTGGTAAGCCTCGCGACCCATCATCACGCCATCAACATGCGCTAGCTGCTCTTGGCTTTGAGCTAGGGTATTAATGCCGCCGTTCATGACAAAGGTGCGGTCACTAAATGCTTGTTTTAAGCGGTGAACATAATCGTAATGCAAAGGCGGTATTTCGCGATTCTCTTTAGGGCTTAAGCCATTTAGCCAAGCCTTGCGCGCATGCACAATAAAGACTTGGCAGCCAGCACTGGTCAGCTCGGCAACAAATTCATGTAAGTAGGCCTCGCTGTCTAGCTCATCAATACCAATGCGATGCTTCACGGTGACCGGGATACTTACCGCGTTTTGCATACCGCTTAAGCACTCGGCAACCAGTTTTGGCTCGGCCATGAGGCAGGCGCCAATTTTGTTGTTTTGTACGCGGTCGCTTGGGCAGCCGCAGTTGAGATTAACCTCATCAAAACCAGCGCCTTCGGCGATTTTGGCGCACTCAATAAGCTCGGCAATATTACTGCCGCCAAGCTGTAAGGCTACGGGGTGCTCTTCTTGATTAAAGTGCAAAAAACGTTGGCGGTCACCATGAATAAGCGCGCCAGTGGTTACCATCTCGGTATACAGGCGCGCATGCTGGCTAAGTAAGCGCCAAAAATAACGGCAATGTGCATCGCTCCAATCCATCATCGGGGCCGTACAGAAGCGCCATGGGCTCTCAGCCCTCACGCTGTGGGCTTTTGCGGTGTTTATCATAGTTTTTTATAGTCCTGAAAATACTCTATTTAACCCCGTTTTAACCCCGTTTTTAGCAATAGTTGCTACAATGTAGCAACAGTAAATCTTTGTAGCAACGGCGGTGGTATGGGTTCTATTACAAAAAGAAAAAAAGCGACGGTAGTGTAAGTTATACGGCACAAATTCGCATTAAAAAGGGTTCTATCAAGCATTCGGAATCATTGACCGGCGACGACAAGAAGATGCTTCAAAAGTGGCTGGTATTGCGTGAGAGTGAGCTTAAGCGTGATGGTGTGCTCGAGGCAATGAGAGCGGATAGAGTCACAGTAAAAGATGTGTTGGAGTGGTATGAGCATGATTTTTCGGGTGCTACAAAGTTCGGGCGAACTAAGCTTTCGGCTGTAAAGTATCTGCAAAGCTGCCCAGGCTTTGATGATTGCGATGCGGTTAACTTGAAGCCTTCTGATTTGATTGTGCATGCGCGTCGGCGGGCTGAATGCCAAAAGCTAAGACAGGCATGCCAAAAAGAAAATGACACTAAGTTTTATCGACTACTGTATCGCCACGCCAAAATAATCGCTAATAGCGTATTAATTTAATAAAAAGCATAAATAACCCCAAGCTAATAACTTGAGGTTATTTTGTTGGGCAGGAGTCATGGTAGGTGATTCTGGAAGGGCTTATTGAAGATGGTTTTTAGGCGGCGCGCTTGGGCCTTTGCCGATGTTTGGCAAACAAGGCTTGATATTCACGCTCAAAATGCTGTGTTTGTAATAGCCAGGCGTCGATATCGATATTTAAGCGCTCTAATATAGGTGGTTGGTGTGTGGCGATAGCGCCTCGCTGACGTATAGGATGTACTAATCCAGCGGTTGCATGGATGCAAGAGAGCTGGGTGTCATCACGGATGGCAAGGCGACGTGAAGGGATTCACTAATGCCGCGATGGCAGGAGCCATAGAGCGGCCCTTAATACTGGTATATTTTGAGGTTTCGGGTGTGTCAGCTATACAGGCACGTACAGGGTTAAGGTCAACATATGCCATCGCGCTTAACAGTATTTTTGGTGTACCTGTCCTTGCTGTTGGTAGCGCCACAAAGGCGAAGGCTGTGAGATATTAAAACAGTGCAAAGAACTCTACGAAGCGGCTAAAGTACAAAACCCTACCCCTATGTGTCAGGCTAGTTGTCACACCACTTAACCCACACTTAGGGCGATGGATTGACGATAATGACACGCTACAC
>CANLTI010000006.1 GCA_947494095.1 uncultured Pseudomonadales bacterium | reverse complement strand
GCACCGAATATTACCTAACGGCAAGAAAAGAGCTTAAATTAGGCTCTAAGCGCTCTTTTTGACTTAAATATGCTCAAAATGATTATTACGTCACCTTGAAAGGGCTGGTCACCACCACCTCATCCAACTCCCGCCCCAAATACACCATATAATCACGGATTTGTTCATTGTTAATATCTTCCGGTGGCACCGTGTGCCAATACTGCAAGAATTTTGACAAAACCGAAGTGTAGGTTCTTTGGGTATTTTGACTATATCGTTTGAGGCGCATCTGTTGATGAAATACTGGCGGGATGCGACTGGATGCTTGCGCTGACGACGTGCTGCGTAAAAGGGTTTTTTGGCCATTATCAATGTTATAGAAAACCGCAAACTGGCCAAACTTTTTTTGCAGGTAATCAAGGTGATTGCAATAAAACGGTATATTCAATTGCGCCAAAGCCGCACACCAGCACGCGCCTTTGATATTTTGAAAGTGCTTGACCAACGCCGCGCAATGACTGAAATCAAGAACTAAACGCGGCCGCCCCGCTATACAGGCTTGTTTAACGTTAATAACAATTATCATAAGTACACCCATAAACTGTCTTTACAACCAGTATAAGTGTAGTTCTCTTTATTCTATTTCCCAAGAAAGATTTCAGCTTAAAAAAAGGAGTGGTACAGTAGTACAAGCAAAGTTCTTTAGGTGTATAAATACATTTTTTACTCCCCAAAACCAACTGCACCAACGCCTCCTTAGCAAACTGCCTAGGCGGTTTAGGGGTATCATTTTTATCCGCTAAAGTGACGCCGGTAAAACAACAGCGCCCGGCGGCATCTACCCAAATATTTTGGGCATTCACCGGCCAGCGGGTTTGAGTATCGCTAAGGGCTTGGGCCAATTGTTGTAAGGCGTTAGGTAGTTCAGGGTATTGGCAGAGTGCTAGGCGGGGCTTGAGTGATTGGCCTGGGGTGTGCGCACTCACGATAGCCTCAGCCCAGTACTGGCTTGCCAGTTGCACCTTACCCAAAGCTAATGGCTGGGCTATGAGTTGCGGGCAGTATTTAAAAAGGCGCTGCAGCGCTTGATACTCAGAATGTGCTGGCGTGTTTTGTAAACGCAAACCCTCTAGCGGTGTTCGGCTAAAAACCTTGAGAGTTAATTGCTCGTTGCCATAAATATCCGCCCCGGGGCGGGTGTGTAAATAACACAATTTTTTAGCATCAACCTTAACACCGCTTTGTGAGTCGCTATAAAAATTCAGCAGTACACGCCCAGCCATTAAACGTTTATCGTAAATTAGCTTAGCGCAAACGGGTGGCGGGCACAGCGTATTGGCGCCATTGCCCATATAGGCAATCTGTAAATCGGTATGACTATTGCGCTTTGGCTGTGATCGTGGGCATGAACGAAAGGGTATGATAGTCATCAACGCGGTATCCTTTATCTATCAATAGTAGGCATTCTATATATCGTTTAAACGCGCTCGCTTGTGCCTGTGGCCTATTATTTTTATTGTGCAGCCGATAAGTGGCGAATTATTATTCATGAATAATATAATAAAGCGCTTGAACTGACGGGCTGACGGCAGGTGCGCTTAATTGCGGCCGGCCCTGCTGGCCATCGCAGTACTGCCAGCGCGCGGGTAAATGCTGGCCCTGCCATAAAATAATACTGCCTAACGGTAAGCCAGCAGGCGCAGCGTTAAGTATTGGCTTGACAGCTATAGATGGCGCTATTGGTTGCCCATCGGCAAAAAGGCAATCTCCATCAATATAAAGATCACCTTTAATATGCACACTGCCCTGTAAGCTTACATCATGAGACACTGTTAAATTTGCCTGTACATCGACTTGCCTATGGCCTTGAGTATCGTAGTGAATAATCAGGCCGTCATCATTAAGATTAAGACTGGCATCAATCAATTGAGCAAACTGTTCTTGGGTAGGTTTATGGCCGGTTAAAAAATATTTTTTTAACCGTGTGCGTGTTGTTTTTAGCATAAACCTCCGCTCACAGGTTATCGTATTTTAATGGGCTTTAGCTTACTTTAGCTCCCGCCAACTTAGCCCTTGATTATTCATGCCTGCCAGTTGCCATACACTGCGCTGCCCCGGCTGCTCATAAAAAAGGACATTACCTTGCTCGGGTATGCTGACCCAATCTACAATTTCGAGCATAAAATTGCTGCGTATTTGCCATATACTACCGCCCATCGCTAGCGCTAATATACGACTATTGGCTGGTAGCTTTAATGGCTGAATGTGTACTTTTAACGCTGTAAGGTTGGTCGCTGTTTGACTCACGTACTGCACACAACCTAAATAACCCACCACTCGGTTAAGGTCGCTCAGATTTTGCATTTTTTGCATTAGTGCCGTACGCACGCTGGTATAGTTATTTTTACTGGGTATTAACGGCATAAAGCATTGGGCCACATGTTAGGGGCGAGGTAATAATAGTTTGTCCAATTAGACGTAGAGTTCTGTTTTCTCGGCAAGGCGCTCGAAGGGGCGCATGCCGGGGCATGTAACGCTTTGAGCAACGCAGGAGAGGAAGCAGAAAATAAGTATTATTGGATAATGTATTTTTTCCTCGTCCCTTACTGTAGCCCACTCGTCAATCAGATTACGGCTGTGGTGGTAATCGTGTATCCGTCGTAGTCGCATCGACAAGCTCAAGCAACTCCCAAGTATTAGCCGAGGTATACTCCCAATAAGTACTTTTAGCCGTATCGTGTTGCTCTTGATTTTGGCTTTGATCTTCCACAATATTGCCGATTTCAAACTCGTGATACACACGCGTTAATATGCCGCCGCTATCGGCTTGAAAAACGCCATTTTCTTCTGGGTTTAATTGCGCTACCAATAAAACACGCTGATTAACCGCAATATGAGGATGTGGCGTATAAATGTCGAGATGGCCCACCGACTCAACGATGTCCACACGATCTTTAATACCCACATATCGCGAGATACCATTAATCGATTCATGAATTTTACCTGATAATGTTTTAGCCATGATGTATTGCCTTTGTGATTAAAGTGCCCGATACGGGGGGACTCCCGCGTTAGAGGTGGTGAAATAAATTAGAAATAAATACAAGCAATAGACTTAAATTTATATTTACACGGTGCTAGGCATTAAAGATTTTATCGCCTTAATATCTGCATTAAGCTCATTAATGGCTTTAAGTAAAGGCACTACCAATTTACTGTAATCCACTGTTTTTACATTATCACTATTGGTAGATACCACACCAGGGAATTGTTCCTCTAGCTTTGCCATATCCAAGCCCATCTGTACGCCCTCTCTTTGATTTCGCGTTTCAGTTTTCCAGCGAAACCTATGGGCATTGATGAGTTCTAATTTAGAAAGGGTGTCACCCAGCGCAACAACTTCGGTCATTTGGGTTGTATCAAAAGCAATATTAAAGGCATCTGCTTGCGCTTGGCCGTTAATATGTAAATCTTGCATAGGTGTTGTAATACCAATACCCACATTACCACTGGCCATTAAGGCAATATGATCTTCTGGATCATTATTCGTGCCTAGTTCTAATACGGTATTTTCCCCCTCACGGGTATAATATTTTAACCATGCCAAATCACCCGTACCACCACTAGGGTCAGCCGGAAAAACAATGCCGCTATTTGTGCTACTACCTGAAGCCGGCGTTATTACCCCTGACGCGACAAAATTATTTGCCTTAATATTGCCGCTCGCATAAAGCGTACTAAGATCTGTTTGTGGAAAATTTAAATTGTCTTGTAGCCAAGATAAGTTCACAGCTACTTGATTATCTGTAATGTCAATGCCCTGCCCAGCCTCATAGACATTTATATCAGGGCGCTTCAACCATTCAATTTCCACAATGACGTCATTATCATGTACAACATTCGCAATAGACCAAATACTGCCCTGATGTTTATTGCCATTAACCACCATCACCGACACACCGGGGGTTATTTCACCTGTAAGGTCGCCATCAAAGTCTTCTGCTAGCTCCCAGGCTTTATTTTTTCGGGCAATCCAGACGTTATTATTTTGTGAATAGGTTTGACCATCACCATGATTTTGCCCCGTGAGCAAAACGCGATCACCCTCTTGTAATTGATAGCCATCAATCTTGCGTAGTTCGGGATTTTTATTAGCCGTTGCCACATGGTCCGTCGCTACCGCTGCTACATCGCGCTTAAATTTAACGCCCGCTTGTACCTGCGCTATTTGATTATCCACATACTGAGTATTGGCTTTATACAATAGCGCCTCCTCTAAGCGTTCTTGGCTAGCAGCATCACTCTTACCTATTTCCTCAGCTAAATTTGCAGGGGTCACAGCAACATTAGCTGTGCTTTTTTCAGCGATTTGCGCATGGGTTGCCAGGCTGACAACGCCGGCTTCACTTTGTGTGGCTGGTGGTAAACGGTTGACATTAAGCACGCCGTCATTAAGTTTATCGGCATGTAAGTTGGGTAGCCTGTCCGCGCTTAAAGTACCCGAGCTTATTTTATCGGCGTTTAAGTTTGGCACCCGCTGTACACTTAATACTCCGGTTGTAATATGGCTCGCCTCTAAGGCTTCTAGGGCGCTACCATTGCCAATAAATGCACCGGCAGTTACCGCACTATCGGCGTTTATCGTATTTTTTGTTAAATCGATTTGTGCAGGCAAATGCTGATTATCCAGTATGCCTTCTGTGATCTTGCTTGCCGGTAAATTTGGCAGTGCACTAAGCTCAACCGTTTTTGGGCTAATGTGATCATTGGCCCACGCTTTATCGAGGCTAATGTCTAAGCCATTGATATCAATGCCATTCTGGCCACTATAAGTAGGGCGCTTTTGCCATTGTAAATAATCATCTTCAATATTTGCGGTCCATATACTATCCGCATTAAACTCGCCTTCTTGAATCTCTACTGTACTACCAGCGAGTGCATTTAATGACGACTCTATATTAAAGTCATCTGCCAATTCCCAAGCACGATTAAGCTTAACGCGCCAAACACGCCTATCAGCTAATATCACTTGTTTTGTTAATAGAACACGGTCATTGTCTTGCAGTAATACGCCGTCAATATGGGTTGTATTATTACCCTCAGCAATATTAATAGAGGTATTGGCTAACAACCGAACATCTTTTTTATATTTTACACCCACCTCAACCAGTGCAATAGCGTTTTTTAAATCATTAGCCGACACCACCACATCCAATAAATCACTTATTGCTTCATCATCTTTGGCAAAACGTACAACACCTAACGTTTCAGTATTTGCTATAGTTCCGGCAAAATCAATTAACTCTGAAAAATCATTTGCACTAGGAATATCTCCAGCTTCAAATTTTTCTTTAATCAATTCTTTGTTATCATTATATGTGTTTTTTATATCAATACTATTATCGTCAGGCACAGTCATTACTCCAAATACGCGTATTTAAATTAATATAAGGCTTTATATATTTTAAAGAAATAAACTAAATTAAACTACGACCAATACTCTCGGCCTTGGCCCCCATGATATCGGCTTCGGCTTCTAGCGCTGTACTATCGTTAATGGCTTGGCCGGCAAATTGCGTTGTAGGTGCCACTCTATTTTGCGCCTGCTGCACAACATGCCAAGCTTCATGAGCAATATGTTGCCCCTGCCCTGGCGCCATATGAATTTCATGACCTTGGGCATAGGCGTGCGCATTAAGCTGGGCGGGCTTAGGGGAGTTATAATTCACACTGACATGATCTAAACTCATGCCCGACAAATGCTCTACACCTGCTTTAATATGATCAGGCATACCGGTCATATTTTTTTTCTGGGTAACAATAGTACCTAACGATTTATCTTTTTGATGCTGGCTCATATACATAAATTTCTCGATATTAAAAGTCATATTTTTCGATTAAAAATAATAAATATTTAAGTCATTAATCATTTTTAGATAAAAATAACATTAACCCAAAAAAGAAGCCCCTACCCGCTGAGATAATAAAACCATAGTAATAAAGTCACTGATTAAACTATCTACCACAGTGTGCGCCGATGAATAATTATGATCTTTAAAGGCAATAGACAATATTTTACTTTGCATTTTACTGGTTGAAAATTGGCACTCTAAATCACCACTTTGGGCAACACCGTAAAATCTAATGCGATTACTACTACTCGTTTTTTTTGAAGGCGTTTCACCTTGTGCAACAGTAATATCGTGCATATGCAAGCTTAAAGAGGTCCAGTAGTGGTTGTTATTGTCACCGGTTGTATCAGTCGTTTTTTGCTCTTGAATATTGGTACTATAACCTGCATGATATAAATGCTTTTGCGCATGTATCAGTTTTGCCTTAACCAGCCCTTTTAAATGATTATGGTTGTCTAATAATTGCTGATGTCTTTGTATCGCTAAGTGATCGGTCACATCGTCTTTAGCCTGCTGATAATAAGACCGACGCTTGTCTTGCTTGTCGAGTAATACCTCTAGCTGTTGATGTAAGTTATAACCTAAACTCTTCGTTTGGTCGTGATCATCGGGCACCGGATAGTGGTGCCGATAACCGCTTGAAGATTTATTATCAAGAGGATAATATTCTGGATGACTCTCAATATCTTCGTTGATTTTTTTTGAGTGATTATCTTCATCATGATAATGCTGAGCGCTATAGTGATTAGAGTTCATGGTGAGCCTTCCTATTTAATAGCCATATTGCCAGCTAATTTGAATAAGCTGTTTACCAAGCCAAGGCAGTGAAATATATCCCAATCCCCATGGCAATTGCGTTAATAAAATATCCACTGTTTTACTCTCTATTGTTATATGGTGACTGCCATCGGTGAGTGTGCAACTGGCTTCTCGCCATAAAAAGAGTTCTCTAAAACTGCCGACCGGCATATTCTTAAGCGCGGGCCAATTAGTAATAACAGCTATTAATAGCTGCTCACCGCTGTTTATTTCTTGTGCGGTTAACACCGCAGGAGACTCAATCCAGGCATCAGGCTCTAAGCCCACCAAAATATTAGCGACTATGGCATTGTTATCATCAGCAGAAACCGCCAGCACATTCATTAATAAAGCATGCGCTTTAAGTTGTGCCGCTTCATCAACAAACTGCCAATGCGTTGCTACACTTTCATCGTGCGCATCGTGTGTTGGCATCATTATTAATAAATCGTATTTTTGAAAATAGCGCGTCAGATAGGGCCATAGTAAAACCAAACCGCCATCAAAAGTTAGCACCATGCTATCTTTTGTATGCTGCTGATCGGACAGCGCCTGCGCGTATTGCTTTAACTGTTGATACACCGGTTGTATATTGCAAGGCTGTAATAACGTCGTATTTTTTAACCGCTGCTCGGTGAGTTTATGATTGCTGCTTGTTAGCGCCGATGGTGTGCTTTGTACAACATTATGCGAATAATCATTGAGCTGTTGCTGCGCTGTTTCTAAGTTGGGCTGCCAGCTTAAACGTTGTAATTGCTGTAAGGTATTGCCCTGAACGTTTTCGTTAATACTGTCAAGTAACTGCTCGCCTAATAAAGATTGTTCTCGCGGTGAGTCAATACTTGACCGTTTACTATTTTGCGTTTGGCGCAAGGTATCTATCCAGCGTACAGCGTCGGCCAACAACTGCATTGTTATTGATTTTAATTGCTGCTTACTATCGCACGGCCATTGCGCCAGTGTAGCTAATGCCGATAAACGCTTAAGCTGTAGCGCTAGTTTTTGTTCATGTACCGTATGCCCCAACAAGGGTAATAGTTGCCGGCACCAGTGATTGAGCGATTTTTTTAGTGTATTGTCATAGTTTGACACCACAGCGCTAAGCTTAGTAATCAACTCACATGAAGTGATAATAGCTTGTGCCCACCGCACCTTGTCAGCCTCGTTAAAGTCACTCGCAGTCTGGCTTTTTTGACTGCCTAATGAGCTTGTTGTAACGGGTTTTTCTACGGTATTAACGATAAGACAATTAAGCTCTGAGCTCACTGCTTTTATATTACCTTGGGCTTTAGCGATTGTAGGTTGGATCAATCTCTCTTTAGCTTGAGCGCCGTAGTCACTAAAAGTTATTGCTGTAGCGCTAAGCCACTGAACACAATGCTTAAGCCTATAGGTGGGTAAGTCATTATTAATTTCTGACAATTCGGCTTCTATTAGTGGTAGCCACCAATGAGTATTATTCAGGCTAGTATGCTTTAAAGTCGATTGGTGTGTAGGCAATGTCATCGTTTGCAATTGCTTTTGTAATGTTTGTAGTGTCGTTACAGTTTGCTGAACGGCATGATTAGATTCTATTGGCAATTGTAATTGCCAATTTCGCACAAACAACAATAACTGATTAACCAGCGCTAATAAATCAACCCTATTAGGCATGGCTGCTGGTATTATTGTGTCAATAATATGCAACAATGATACTTTATAAGCAGCTGTTAAATGCAGTGCATTTAACAGCTGCTTTATGCTTTGCACTAATGCCGCCAGTAAATCGTGTTCTTGTTTAAAACATAAAGCATAGCCTTTGCTCGGTGATGCTAATGACTTTTCGTTTGCTGGGGGTTGCGCTTGAGCCTCACTGGCAACGCTAGAAACTGCACCTGTACAATGCAATACCGGTGAAGGTTTTACTGAAAGGTCGCTAATTTTTGCCAACTCTCTTTGTAGTTGTTGCTGTAAATACTCCAGCGACAACTGATCGCCCTCGGCGAGCCAGCGCTGTAATAGATTTCTTAAATTTAAGGGCATAGCGCAACTGGCCAACATAAAAACCAGTGTTCCTACTTGAGGTTTTTCATGGTGTTGACTAGGTGATTGCTCACGTACGTCTTTGGCCCCAGCCTTTGATAATGCAGCGTTCAAACCGGTAAATTTGATCTTATTATCGGTATAAAATAACTTTAAAGCAGGTAATAAACCCGCCTTAAGCTCATTGCGTTCGGCGGCTAACCACTCGTTAATGCTGCCCACTTGGTCACCCACTAAATGAGGTAGCAGTTCTGCCCACGCTAGCAACTGTTTATGTAAGCGATCCTGCGGCTGAATATTATTTTGCTGTGCACTGGCACGATCACCTGAAGAGGTAGGCTCTTGTGTAGCTATATCGATTGACTCAATAGTAAGACTATTCGAAATAGGCCGAGTACTTTTAAGATAATTAAGTTGCTGCGTTAAAGGCTTTATAAAACTGGCAGGCAACCAAGAGCACTCTGAGAGTTGCTTAAAGTCCGCAATTTGCTGACTACTAATGAGCTCCTGACTCGCTCTATTTTGGGTTGCATCAAAACCATTTAGTACCCTGCAAACATTTACTGCTGTTGTGCTCAGATATTGCGCGTCGGTTAAGGCTTTGTCTTGCTGCTCGACAAGTGGTAATAGGCATTTTTTAAGTGATAGCACAATATCTAGCGGCAATAAATGTTCTTGTATACTAAGAAAGTCTATTATTGTACGTAGCGTTTGCCAAATGTTTCCGCAACCGGCGGTAGCTGTTATGAATGGCTGCAATAATGACAATAATATTTTAGAGGCATTTAAGCGCCGGCGATCACTGTAAATATAGGGTTTAGCGATCACATCAACACGACTCATAGGCCGTTTAAGTATCGTCGCTGGCTGTAAATATTGATTGTTTTCAATTAATGTCGAACCTGTGGCACGCTCAATTAATGTCTCTAGTGCTGATATATCAGCTGTTCTAAGACCTTGATATAAAACAGTATTTAACCAGCCTTCGCAAGCATGCAGCCAAGTCGCTGTTTGACCTAACAACAAAACTTTATGGAATTGGTCTAAACACTTTTGGTAACGATGTGGATCTATTTCGGCTGACGGCTCAATTGCGTGTATTTTTAAACCTAAAACCAAACCTAAATCTACCGCTGATAATCGTTGGTGCGATGAGTTATTTTTTATCGTATCACAGGGCTTTACATTATTGTGTTTTGCCTGTGTGGTACCTTTAAAAAACAATAGCTCAATATGTTTTTTTAGCTTTTGTTTTTTAATACTTAAACTTTTTGATCCCTGCCAAGAACCAATAAAACGTGCAAGTAAAGTACATTCAGGAAATAACAGTAATAACAAATCATTGACTTGGCTGTCATTAAGCGTGCCGGTTATTGATAACCAACGAAAAACTCGACCATAAACATTAGGTTGTAGTAGGCTGCGTTTAAATGTATGACAATACTCTACTGAGCCGTTTAAACATTTTAACAAAAGTGGTAAAGCCATTGCTGCTTGATTTTGCTCAGCATTGGTAACCCCTTGAAAACTTAAAGGCCCAGAGCCACTGCATAGCAGTGATTGAAGGTCTTGCCAGATAGGGGTAATTGCGGTGGATCTTTGGCTGTAAGGGCGTGCTGCACCCTTTGCAAAAAGGGTCTCTAAGCTATTAAGCAATGATTTTTTTAAATGAGGAAGTAATTTTTGATTAAAATATATTGCCCCATCACGCATCAAAGCATTCGCATCAATAGTAGGCAGGGTTATGATGATGTCCGATATATATATTTCGCGATGATTGATTGAATATTGTTTTATTGTTTTATTGGTAAGTTCAAACAACTGTGGCCATTGCTCGGCAGTTAATGCCTGCTTGATTAATAACAACAGTTGCTGCTCTAGCGCTGTAATACGAGACTCTCGACTAACACCTGAACTGTGTTGATATTTTAAATCTAGCAATAGAATATCAATATTGAATGCCATAACCGCTCCGAGATCAAGCCGATAATTAAACGGACGCATCCTTGCGCCAATTATAAAAAATTATTTATAATAATAGCAACTATTCAGCTCAGCTTATAAACCTCACCTGATAGGGTACTGATGAATTATTCCCTGGGCATTTAAGCGCCGGGCCTTGCAGGGAAAGCAAGGGTTAGACAGTGCACCTGCATAGCGGTATGCAAGATTAGACTTTGTACCTGCATAAGGATATGCAAGATTAGACTTTGTACCTGCATAAGGATATGCAAGATTAGACTTTGCAGGAGCACAAAGTCGCAGATGGCTTGAGTGGCCCTGTCAATGATTCATTAGCGCCCAATTTCAGTAACTCTGAATAGTTACAAATAATCTTTTATATCAACTACTCGTTATGGCTACGCCAAACGCGAGTTTCTTCATCTAGGCGGCGGCCAATATAATCACCCTTCCAATAATGACGTTCCTCCGAGTGATCGGTGAGATGATTGGAGGCATAAATATGCGGAGCTTCACCCGCATTATTACCTGTCCATAAGCCTTCGCAAATAAGGTCACTACAGTAATAAGCACCACCACCTTTACCTTGCAGTAAATCAGTATGACAATTTTTTGCTAATAGTCGTAAACGTGTCGAGCGGTAAGCTGCACCACCGCTGCGGCTAGCGTAGCAGCTATAAGCCTCAACAACACTATCTTGGCATTGCGCCACAGCACCACCGCGTTCGGCACTGCAGTTAACCGCATGAATACGAGAGTCAGAAAGTCCGTATGCTGCCCCTCCTTTATTTAATTGAATATCTGAGCCTTCGCCCTGGTCCATCACATGGCAATCACTAATATGTAGCGCCTCAATACCGGTAGCACTGTAACTACCATCAGAGGGTAATAGTGCGCAAATAGCGCCGCCATTAGCCCAGCTAATATGGTTTTTAATCACACAGTTTAATTGGCAATCGGCTACGTATTCCAAATAAAAGGCACCGCCGCTTTTAGCCGTTTTTAATTTTTTACCATCAAAGGTAAAACCATTCAACGCCACTTGTTTAATTTCGTGGCTTGGTGTACCGATTAATTCAAAACGTGCATTGGCATTGGCTTTAATAATTCGAGTGGTGGCTGCGTTAAAACCTATAATGGAAACACCTGATCGCAAGCGCACGCTGTTACGCAATTGGTAATTACCAATACCTTGATGGTTCATAGGTAATAAAATAATGGTAGTGTTTTCGGCAATACTTGTATGATTATTGTGGTTAAAGACTAAATCAAAGTCTTGCTGGCTACTAACGATATGGGTTTTGCCACCGCGTGCAAATGGCACAGCGATGTGATCGACATAAGCCTTAACAGCCGCTTGAGTTGCCAGAGTACTATCGACACTAGCATCACCGCCCAAATTTTTATCCGTCGAAATTGATACAATTTTAGGACCTTGCCCTAGACTTAGGCTATTACTGAGTGATAAGTCGCGCGCTGACAACATCATATCAACCGTAGCACTTTGGCTTTTTAGATGCCCACTCACCTGCGCATGACCTTCAACATCTAAAGCGGCGCCAGGCTGTACAACGCCAATACCTAGCTGGCCCATTTCATCCACGGTCACTAAACGCCGAATATCACCGCGACTATTTTGCTGATCCAAAATAAAGGCCGCTTGCTGCTCTGGGCTTTGTAAATGTAAATAGGCTTGGGCGTTTTCTACCCCGCTGTGAATAGCACCGTGAACATACAAATTTTGTTTAACCGTCATATTGTTATCAATAACGGCCGAATTATTAACACTGAATAAGCCACCTACCGTGGCAGCGCCAGTCACACTTAACGTTTTGCTAACGTTAAGCTCGCTCATAGCATTGATAGTACCCGTCACATCTAGCTGTTGTGCCAAAGCTGTATTACGCGCAACAGTTAAGCTAGCTTTTAATTCGGTATCGCCGGCTACTGTTAACTCTTCGTCAATTACGGTGTGGTCTTCAACGTGTAAATCACCTTTGACTAAAGTGTCACTACCAAAAGTGGCCTTTTGTGCAATATGTAAGGTGCCGGAACCTTCTATATTATTGCGGGCAGTAATAATACCGTCGACTTCTAGCTCAGCTTCTAGCTCAGCTTTCATCGATAAACGGAATTCCCCCGCTACATCTAGCGCCACACGAGGATCTGCATTGTCTAAACCCAAACCCAGTTTACCGCGGCTAAATACTAAACTTGGATAATCGACAGAATCAATACGTAAGGCTTCTTTATAGCGTGTATCAGCTATATACAATTGGGCGCTAGGTGTTAGTGTAGGGTCAATTTCATTACTTTGCCCCATTACCGTTTGGCCTACCAGCTCAGTATCTTTATTAACTGTAAAATCGGACTTAAACAATGCATCCTTATCCACATAAAGCGTATGCTCAAGCTTAGTCTGACCATGTACAGTGAGCTCATCCGATACCTGCGCATCACCTTTAACATCCAGTGTTTTTATGGGGTTATGACAGCCAACACCGAGCATACCCTGTTTAAATAATAGAGGTGAATCTGTTTCATTTATACGGCTATCAATACGCAATGCGGTAGTGTCTTCGCTATTATCACTGGCATTTATATGTAGCATCGCTTGTGGCTCAGTGACACCAAAGGCCATGTTCGCATTAATATAGGCGGTATTATTTAAAGTAGTTTTACCTGCAACGGTTAAGGTTTCATCAATCGTTACATGACTAGAGACACCCAAATCTCCCATAATATCTAAAGCATGTAGCGGACTATTTGTATTAATACCAACTTGGGCACCATTGGCACCTGGTTTAACAATAAAAGCCGAGCTATCACCAACTACCGGGTCTACTTTTAAGGCCGTTTTATTGATTGTTGATTGGCGTAAATGTAAGTCTACTTGAAGGTCTTGTAGATTTTCCTGTGTTAAATGATTATTAATACTAATGGGCCCCGATACTTTAACATCACCTTGTAATTCACTGCTTTTGTTGACCCGTAGAGTGTTTTTTACAGTGATGTTATCAGCCGTGGTCTGCCCCTCTAACTCAACACTTCCTTTAACATGTAAATTAGCGCTCGAAGGCGCTGCTGTGTCGGGTATATTAATTTTGATGCTGTTTGCATCCAATTGCACGCCAGGGGTTTGTGAGTCACCTTGAATAGTTAATGCTACCGCGCCTTCGCTGTGTTTCAGTAGTACGCGACTATCGCTGACTGTCATAAAATCATTAAACGATGTTGCACCAACAATATTAACATCACCCGTTACGGCTAAAGCCGGTAGAGACTCACCGTCACTTAGACTATTATTTTCGCTGCCGCTAATTATGACATCACCGGCAATATCTAATGCGCATCGGGGCTCAATAGTGTGAATACCTATAGCGCCATCTTTAATATTTAAAGTCGGCTTATCCACTGTACTACCTGCCACAATCAAGCTAGCACCTTCGACCGGCGGGGCTATATACACTCGGGCGCTCGGCGCACTGTCCTGTGCACTACCGACCGTCATGGTGGCATCTAAGGTGACATTGCCGTGAGCTAACAGCTCACCGGTTACATCCAGCTGAGCCTTCATCAAAGCGTTTTTATCAATTTGCATGTCACCTGCAACGTGTAAATCACGCTCGGGAGCATCACATAAAACACCCACTTTATTATTATGAGTAGTTAAGATCGTTTTTAGATTGTCATTCTCATCTTGATGGCTAATTTTTATGCCGGTACTGCCTACGCCCTTAACATTTAATGCGACGGTGTCAGTATCGTCCGCACTTTGCTGAACCTTTAACTGCTGCTTAACAATAGCCCCACCTTTTAAGCGACTAAGGCCTTCAGCTGTTAGCTCTTTAGAAATACTGGCATCACCTTTGACCGTCAATTCGACAGGCGTATTCGTCGTGCCCATATCAATGTTTTTAGCATTCACCAATAGTATTTTTTCACCGGTAACATCATCCAAGCGAAACCCCGGCGTATGACTCCCCTCTTTGATATGCAAGGCAGCACTGGCATTGTGATTGTCATCGGTACCTAAACCAATCGCCACCGATTTTGCGTATTTAGCATCGCCCTGTACCACTAATTGCTTCTGTAGCGTTACGTTATCACTCGCGGTAACTGTGGTTACAGTGGTATGGCCGGTAACCCCAAGGGCACCGGTAATATCAGCGCTCTGCACAAATGTTGCAGGCTGATTTACGGAAAAGGCAGCATCAACTATCACTTCATTATTAAAAGTTGCCGGGCCTGTCACTGTGAGTGCTTGTTTGAGCTCCGTTGCACCATCAACTGTTGCACTACCGCCAATGGTAACAAGGCCAGCCACTGTTGCCTGCCCTTCGATAGTTGTAGTACCACCCACATAAAGTGAGGTATTTTCACCGGTTTTGACCAAGCCTTTTTCCACCGTTAAATCAACATGCTCGCCGTACTGAACATTCAGTGCAATGTCATTCGTATCAGCATGCACATCTAAGCGGGCCGCCGGTGCAATGGTACCTATACCTATTTTATTTTCGACCGCTAGAGTGTTATTATTGTGCTGTGCAATAGTCCCAGAGCTTGTACCAATATACACCGAGCCTGCCACATCTAAGGCATTTTTAGGGTCTTCAGTCGCCACTCCCACTAAACCATCACCGTTAATAATGAATGGACTCGGATCATCGGCAGTAGCATCAGCGCGAAAAATTGCGCCACCATCGCTGTGGTTATGGCTAAGATGTAGCTGGGCACCTGCTTGACTCGCATTAAGACCAAGTGATAAGCGCCCATCAGAGTCTAAAGAAAGCTGCGTGTGAGTGTGGTAATTCCCCTCTGTACCTGTGACCTTATCCACGACTAAAGTGGCTCTATCTCCTTGATGCTTTAACGAAATCGAACCGGCTGAGTTATTTGAGCCGACCTCCAAAGATTTCTTGCTAATCATATTACCAGCGACAGTCAATTCCGCGTTTAGCTCAGTATTGCCTGTTACCGCCAGCGTACCAACCAACGCGCTATCGCCGGTGACTTGTAACCAAGGTGCATCGGCATTGCCGGTTAATGTTTTATCCGTTAATGTAAGCTCCTCCCCTGCTTCACTCGATACTGTGACATCGCCGTTCAATGTCGTTGCACCATTCACATTCACAGTGTCCTCGGCTACTAAAGCACCTTTTAAGGTTGTCCTTTGATTCACAGTAGTTGTACCATCAACAACTAACGATGCAGCAATAACAACCTGCTGCCCTTCTGGCGCCAGAGCAATGTCAATAGGGTCATCACCTTTAATCAGCGCACTATCAATAAGTTCTTTAAATTGTGCACCTGTCGGGGTTTGATTGTCGGCAAAATTCTCTGTGAGTGTCTCACGGGAAGTGGGTGTCAAATTATCTTGGTTATCGGTCATGATAAGTACCTTTATAAGTAAAGTGCTAGATCGAGTGGGGTTGGCTAATCGCCAGCGTAAAGGTTGGCTCATTGTCAATGGCGGGATTAATCGTGCCGGCACCGAGTACATAGGTAGGCTTTAAATAGTCCAGCGCGCGATACCCCACCTGAAAACTAGTACCTATGGTGGCGTGCTTAATCACCGTCGGTTGAGAAATAATATCGAGATTTAATTGGCATAATGAGAAACGCAATTGCTGGATCAATAATGTCTCTGATATTGAAATATCAGGCGATACAGCCAATTCAAAAAACTGGCTTAAGAGGCTAGCGTGGTCATCCCCTGTGAGTTGCTCACGCAGGTTTTCAACTAATAGTGAACGGCAGTGCTGCTTTAGCACCTCAAGCGGTACCGCCTGTAATAGTAAATCGGTGAGTGATTCGGGCTCTTTAAAAAAAGCGCGTAATAACGATGACAACTTACCGACCAAAAGCGATGGCACTGCAGTGTCAGACAAGGGTAATTGACTCATCGCATTGAGCCAGGCAAAATACAATCGCTCAAATAAACTCATCGCATCACGAGCCAAATAAATTACAAAAGGTTGTTGATAAACAGGGCAATTAGCAAGAATCTGTTGCTCCATTAATATTCTAAATTCACTATTTGAAAAACGTGTAGGCCAAGCAGGAGCAACAAAGTACAATTCATTAGGGGAATAATATTCATTAGGTTCATTCTCCGAAAAACGAATAAGCTCGCTTTCTACCAAGTAAAATCCTTCTTTATTATTGGTAGCCAACGGCATATCGCCCCGTGAACTCATCCCTAAAAAACGTTGTAGTCGCCGCACTAATCCACTCATCGGCTGAGCATTATTTAAAGGTGACAAATAATTAAACCCACCGGTCCGCTGCCGACTAATCAGTGGGTAGTCATTGAGTAGCATGGCTAAATCCACCACCTGCTTAAGTTGTACTAAGTTGGCTAATAACTGTTGTGAATCAAGTGCGCCTGAGTGATGAATGCCCAAAGCATTTCTTTTCAACAGTAAGCTGTGCGCGCACTGAAGGTCATGACTATAGGCCGAAAATACTTTGTGGTATTTTAATAGATTGGCATCAAGTGTTGTTTCGGCAAAGCGTGATAATAAGTGTTCAAATCCTTGCTTTAAACGCTGTAACTGCCGCTCAGAAAAATCAGATTCGGCATAACGCTGAAACCCTTGTTGTTGATAGTTGGAAAAATAATCCCCCAGTAAACGGGCAGTACCACTAATATCTATCACAGGCTGGCTAACATGACTATGTGGTAATTGAGCCACATTTTGCCAAAATTTTTGTGCCTGATCAGGGCTAATTGTTTCGCTGGCTAACATCTTATTAAATAGCTGTGCAAGACGGTTAAAAACATCGCTATCGGGTAGTGCTAACAGTTGTTTTAGTAAATCTAATTGCGCATATTGATCGGCTAACACCTGATCAAACAAACTTAAGTAACCCTTAAACTGTACAATATCGGCCAGTACCGGATCTGTAAGTTCTCCGTTTAAACGCTGCTCAGCCAAACCATAAAGCGCAGGCAAGCGATGCTGTAGTGAATCATAATTTTTGAGTGCTTGATAGCGGCCAGTTAAATAAGGTGCCAAACCTACAGGTACACCATTACCGCGCTCAACAATATTGACATGCAGCAATTCTAGAATTTCAGTATCATCAAGGGTTGGCAAGTTAAAGGCTTGGCCGTCAATATCAATTTCTAATTGATAATAGCTTTTGCAAACATCTAAACTGGCAATACTATCGGCCGCTATATCGAGCCGCCACTGCAACGTGGCCGGATATACCTCGTTAGCGCTATCAACAAAACTAAAGGCACGTCGGGTTTTTATGCTGTCTACTTTATCAAGTGCAGACAAAATATCTGAAGCATAAATAGCTTCGGGAAGCACTAAGTCCTCTACCGCTTGCTGCGTAATAAAACCCTGCGATAATAATGGCCCATCAAATATTACATCACCGGCCAAACCCTGTGCCTGTAAATCTTGATAGCGTTGTGTTTTAATAACTGGCGCTAACGTTTTTTGTAACACACTCAAAACCTCTGCGATAACCTGCATTGGCTCAACGGAATTGTTTAAACTAAGATTTAACGCTATAGTCACTGGATGCTTATCCACTACACGAATAGTTGCAATATCTTCATTAACATTTCGCTGACTTAAAAAGCGCTGCCTGACTTCGGTTTTTATTGCTTCGCGGTCTGTAGCCGTATCATCAAGATCCAATAATATATCAAAAACGCCTGTAGCAAGTTTAGTTTCATTACTGCCGATAATACGACGCTTAAGGTTAGCATTAACAACACCGTCAATATCAATAATAGCTCGACGGTGATCTGCCAGCGTTACCGGATTAGAGGGTAATAGTTGCTCGGGGGTAAAAAATAATACCGGTGATTTATTATCCTCCGCAGGCGAAGCAAGTAAATCGTCGACGGGTAAATCTAGCCGTTCTCCTAAGTCAGTTACAGCCAGCGCTAAAACTTCTAACAAAGTGATTCCAGGGTCAGCGCTATTATGATCAGTCCAAGTATTACCTGCGATAGATTGAATCAGTGTGAGCGCTTGTGTTTTGAGTTTTTCAGCGTGTGACAGTGTTGTTTCATTCATAGTCATTACCCGTAAACAAGGCGAGTGTAATGTGCAACTCGAAAAAAGCGATCAGTTATGCAACGTAAAGGCTGTAGTACGTTATTAAAATACTTTATTACAATTTAAATATTCAGCTCAGCTGATAAACCTCACCTAATAGAGTACTGATGGATTATTTTCTGGGAACTTAAGCGCCGGGCCTTGCAGGGAAAGAAAAAGGTAGACTTTGCACCTGCATAGGGATATGCAAGATTAGACTTTGCAGGAGCACAAAGTCGAGGTGCACAAAGTCTTAGATGGCTTGAGCGATCCAGTCAATGATTCATTAGCGCCTAACTTCGGCACCTCTGAATAGTGACATTAAAATATGCTATTAAGAGGTGCTAGCGGTGAGCTCGAGTCGAAAGAGAAAAATATCGGTTATTAAGAGACTTCAAAGTCGTCTTCTATTTTCCATTTACCAATACCTTCGAAAATCTCTTCGGTTTTATTGAGCAGGCTAATATTATGATCCGATACAGGCACTAAAATATCGCTATTTGATGGCGGTGATAAGTCAACAAGTATTTCTTGATTATCCATATAAGCACGTAGCACAAAAATCACAGCTACTGCAGGGTGTTGCTCAAGCACGCTAGCAACCTCGGCAAGATAAATAGTTTGAGATAAGCTGCCTGGTGTAGCCGTGATTTGCTTATTCCAAGGGGTTAAGAAATCAATAAAAATCTGATTGATTTCTGCTACAGCACTATCCATATCAAAACCTGCTGTAGTTTTTAACGTCACATCAAAAGTTACTTCGCGATAGACCGGGTCAACTGCCTTCACAGGAATACCGGGGCACGATACTGCCGTTAAATATCGCTGAATACGACGCTTTAAAAACAAAGGGACTTTAGGCTGTAAAATACTAGCATCGTGATTAAATGGCACTACGACCACATCAATACATGAATGCTGGGTATTGCGGTAACAGCGTGCCAAAAACAGCTCTGGAAACTCTGCGAGTACTAGATGTTCATAATCCCAACGCGTCAGCGCGCGATTTTTGTGCCGTAAGCGCTCACTGGCACGCACCTCTAATACCTCACTGCGCTCAAGAGGTTTACCCGAAAATGACGCATAGGGCTGGCTAATACTATCGACTTGTGGGTCAATATCTATCAGAGCTTGAATATTGCCAGCCATTAAGGGTTGTTCATAGTGCTGTGCAGCATAGCTGTCATCGACCAACTCTACCGCTATACCCTGCGCAAATACATTACGAATGCGTGAATATTGTGCAATACCTCCATTGTATGCATTGATATCATCGATCGATACGCGCAACCAAAAGCGTGAATCGCCCATAATATTGTTGGTCACTGACATCGCAGGTAATTCAAACGCTACTATGCCCGAATCCAAAAGGTTAAAAGTTGAATCTTCGATAATGCGGCCGCGTCTATCTAGTTTACCGCCTTGACTTCTTGAAAATGTCGTCCAACCCTGAGTGTCTAAGTAACTCCAGTTAAGTACTGGAGCATCAGAGGTATTACCACCGTCGACTGGGTCAAGCTGGAAATATAATCGGAATTGCCCAGGCGTCACTACATTGGCCAGTGCTATATATAAATAACCCCAGCGGTTTATCTTGGGTAACAAGGTAATATTGGTTGAGTGAGTATCAAAAATTGGCGGACGGCCAACAGGCTGAATATGGCTTAACTCATAGTGGGAATTAATACGGTCTTCTTCCAATGTAATATTGACTGAACTGGTATAGTTAACGCGCAAATTATTGCTTACTGGTGTATAAGGCGGGTTGACGAGTGTTAGCTTAATATCTGTTTTAACCTTGTAATCTTCAAACGCGGTATATTGTGCAACTTGCGCATACTCACCGTGACCAAAATCATTATTACTCAGCGTTAAGCTAAACCATTGCGGCCATGCCGTCGCCAACAAGGATTGATCATATAGTTCACTATAATCTAATGGTTGGGATTGAAATACTCTATCGGGCCCAATAAAAGACAGACAATTTTCTACACCTTCTTGTTCAGTAACAGTATTACAAAAAAGTGGAACCTCACGATCAGCACTTTCGTCATAATGTGAGTACCCTAGTATAACTTTGTTTTCTGCCCAAGGTGAAGATGAAGTACCTTCAGCCACTGAAGTATTATCACGGTCACGGTATACTTGGTAAGGCTTATAATAAGCACTAATATCTTGCGGCAAATCTAGCCAATCAAAAACCAGTTGCGCTGAAGTAATCTTTTTACCAAGAAGTTCAGGATGGCAAAAATCAAAGCGTGAATGTAGGCGGGGTGATGAAGTAAAAGGCTCAAAAGGCTTGCTGGTATCGATAGCTCCCAATTCATTATTAGCAATAATACCTGGTAACCCTTTAACGGCAACACTTAATCTAAGCTCACTAAAATACAATGTCGCCAAACGCTCCATATTTTCTTGCTGAGTCGCTTTGAGTTGTAGTGTAATACAGGGTAATAATATATTGTCTTGCTGATCATCATTAATAAATGGCGTAATGTGTGGGAAAAATTCATCCAGAACAATAGTTAACTGAATACGATCTCCTATTATTTTTTCACTCACCTCATCACTTAATAGTAGCATTCCCTCCGCGCTTGAAATAGCAAAATCAAAATAATCAGTTAATGCTTTATCTGGCGGATTAATACCCGACTTTAGCTTAAAACTCAGAGTTATAGTGCGCTGCCCACCCGACAAATAAAGCTCTTGAGCGGCGCAAGTAAACCCTACCGAGGGAGAGCTTTGTCTCACTTTATCTGTTAACTGCGCCTCGCCAAAGGTTAAAAGACCCGTATCAGATAACTCAATGTCGCCTTCTCGATCATATACACGGCTTAACAATAAACGTTTTTCCCGTGATGCTAATGAAGCATCATCTACAACTTTTGATAGAGTCAATAGCTTATCAATACGTACATGATTAAGTACCGTGTCAGCCAGCGACTGGTACACTAACGTTTTACCGCTGATATCTTTGCCACCCGAAAAACGTGTGCCTCGGCGCAATGTTTTAGACACTATAGAGTCGGCTAACTGTATCACTAAGTGCGCACGATCTGGAACAGGGTCATTTTCTACAAAACCTAAAACTTCGCGATAGTAATATTGCTTATGACGCTCAGTAAAGTGTTCAAATTGACTTAATGGGTATTGCATCATACGTAAAAAAGATAACAATAAAGCAATATCTGGTCTCTCAAGTAGTTTTTGCATGTCGGGTGTAACGAGCCCGCCATCCAATGCGGCGACGAGTGAATTTATTTTTTCTGGTACAGGTAACGCAGCTTGCCAACTCTCTTTATTAAGTGGGTTTTGTGCATCGATAAAATCAATATGCTGCGAAAATTCATAGAGGTAGTACAGCCAATCCTCTAGGCTACGCTGCTCTACTGAATAATAAGTATGGCTTAAAGCCGGATGTAAGCGCGCCGCTTGATTGTGACCACTAGTATCTTGTTTGATCTCCTTAAGTTTATTGCTAGCTATCGGATTATTTCCCATAAGGCATTCCAGTAATTTAAAAAGTGGTTTAAAGCTGAAGACATAAGAGACAAGGAATAAATACATTACCCAATAATACTTATTTTGTACTTTCTCTGCTCGACTTTATGCTCCTGCAAAGTCTAATCTTGCATATCCTTATGCAGGTAAAATGTCTAATAAGCGGATCCTGCCTCGGCATGCGCCCTTTCGAGCGCCTTGCCGAAAAAACAGAACGCTACGATTGGACCAACTATTATTGCCTCGCTCCTAAGGCGCGCAATCTATTGCCGAGCAGCGCCCTCCTTAAAATCGACTATTGACATTACAAAGTCACAAAACGTCGGTATTTAAATAATAAGGGAAAACCATATTATTTAAACTACTGTCTTCTTTTACTAAAAATTTTAATGATATATTAACTATACCATCGTAAATTTTACTGCTGTCAAATTCGATATCGATAAGATTAATACGAGGCTCATTCAGTAGAACTGTATTGGCGATCTCTTCTTTGACATCAGCCAAAACAAATCCATCAATATTGCTAAATGTAAATTCGCTCAAACGGCTACCAAAACCTGTATGGAATTGACGCTCCCCTAAAAAAGTGTTTAATAAAAGATACATAGATTGCTTTATAAGTGTTTTTGAATCGGCCATATTAGGACCCGACTGCGGCGATAAAAACCTCAATGGAAATGCCCATCCACGCCCAACAAAATCATTACTTACCATTATTTAATCTCCGTTGCAGCACCTTCAACAACCACATTTGATGTTGCTTTCACATTAATGCTTTTATCACAAGTAATAGTAAGGTCACTTGATGACTTGAGCGCTAAGGTTTCGGCTAAAACAACCGAAGTCTTTTCTTTAATTACTTCAATACCCATATCCTTACTAATACTTATACTACCGAGCTTATCCATATCTAGCGCTAATGATGATTTTTCCTTATCTACAATTATATTTATTGGTTTACTGTCTTTATCAAGCACATAAAGCCCTTTAAGTGGCTGCTCTTTAGCGTATGCAAGTGGCGGCTCATTGAGCTTGTTATGACAAGATCCAACAATCACTGGAAAACGACAATCACCATCAATAAAGGCCAACACCACTTCGTCATCCACATTAGGCGGGAAAAAAAACCCTTCTTTTTTACTCGCAAAAGGAGACAATAATCTCGCCCATACTTCCGTTTTTTCAGCCAATAACGGCAAGGCAACGGTGATGCGCTGCAATGTGGTTTTTTTTTCTGCTTTGAATGCTAGCACTTTAGCTATCATCGGCTGTAGTGGCGGCAAAGTTGCGCACTTACTCAATAATGTTTTATTGAGTGACAGGCCAAGTTCAACATCCATAAACCACCGTTTATTGACTAGTCGGTGCCGGATAGCACTCACCAAATACTCGCCAGAAAATTCTTTACCCGCTTGACTTAACGTTAATTGTTGTAACAGCTCAATGTTGGCAAGAGAAGACTCGGGGTGCACCAAAAAGCTTATCTCACCCTGGTATTGATCTAATAACCGATAATTATTTTGCGCTGTAATACCGACTTTAAGTTCTTTTTCGGGCAGGGAGACATTAGAAAGTAAAGTCATTTCAGGAATATTCAATACCTTATTGACACTCGTAAAACTCTTATAGTTGGCTTGCTCCCCTACTCCCTTATCAATAGCCTGCTTATCTGTATTCCATGCTTGACTGGCAATGCTCTTAATATGAGAGGTACAATCGAGGTTAAGACTAAAACTAGCAACCTCTCCTCCCGATAAATCTACAGCTTTCTTAGACCCTTTGTGAGACTGTAGATCGACTACAGAATTTTCTCCTGGAGCAGGCGAAAAGACAAAACCGTTGGCTATAATTCGTGCCATCATGATTCGCCATGGCGTTTGCTGATAGCAAAAATACTGTTCGTGCTCTATTTCACTGGGTGCAATTTTTTTAGCCTTCAAACCAGATGCAGTCATCATTGCTTCAATAATTTCAGAATCTTTAACTCCGGGCTTAAACAGCTGAGAGTTATAGCCTTCTGTCATTTTAATAGCATCACCATAAGCTATAATATCAAGATAATGAGTACCTTCATATACAACCGAAAGACCAGTAACAATGCCATTAAATAATATTATTTTTTCGTCTGGTGATTTGACAACAATATACTTCCCTGGAGAAAAAGTTTTTTTATCTGTATGAAAATAGGGTTCATTACCACCATCGAGTATACGCATTTCAAGACAGGGGACTTCGTTAATATTATAAGTGATATAGATATTGACGATATTAATTTTAATATCGGCTTTACCTGATTCACTACCGGAGTCAGAAATAATAATAAGAAAATCATCCATAATTACCCCCCTTTTACCGTAGCCGACATAGAGTTGGTGATCTGGGTAGTTGGCAACGCCTCTTTAAACTTACAGACAACCTTTGCTTTAACGCGCTCACCTAAAATATTAACAATTTCGTTCTTAATAGTCATCTCTGAAAGACGACCGTTGAATCCTTCGCCGGCACTATCGGCAAGAGGCATACTTAACGTTTTTAAAGTCAAATAATAAGGCTCTATTTTTCCTTTTTTGACATGCGAGGTATGAAATAAAGTGATCATTTTTTTAACTAGCTTATCAACACTATCAGGCACTAACGCACTGGGTAAAGCAAAAGCCACCAAATTAGAATACGTGGTATCATCTAATAAAAATGTCACATCAAGGTCAGGCGATGGCGATCCTTTAAATTCATTAAAACCTGCCACACCTGCCGCGCTAAAATCTGTAACAATATTAATAAATTTAGATTCCATAGCCATAGCATCAAACGGCAAAATAACGCTATCAACAGAGGCTTGCCTATCTTGATCCTCGAAGGCCTCAACTTTCATCATAGGCAGCAATATTCGAGCTGGATCATTAAATAGTGACATATACTAGTGCCTCTTTTTTTTGTGAGCTCTATGCATCATCTTGAATAGCTGGGCGTTTATCGCTTGCTCGTCACTTGAATCGGCTTGACTTGATGATGATTGCATTACGTCTAGTTTATTTTCTAGTATCGACAACCTCTGGGTGAGATCAGTTAACACTACCGAACTAGTATCAACTACTGAAGACACATTTGATAAAGCTTCATTCTCAGGCCTGTCACTGTCATCAATTTTTGTTATGACTTTAAATTGCCGGCAGTTAATATCCATGAATTCACCTAATGAAAATATTGGCTAACGCCCAGTTTTTACAAATTTAAGAGGTATGTATTTCACATCAGTATATTTAAATGACATTGATTCAATTAAAATATCATTACTACCGGCATTCAAACCATCCCACTCCCAGCTTTCTAGATAGGCATTAGTGATTGTCCAAGCATTAACAGGAGTATCATCTTCATCTAAAACACTGACGATAATATCTTTACGCAATAATCTAGTTCCCCAAAATAATGATTCCACAGTATTAGCGATAATCAGTGGGCTGACTGAGGTGAAAACACCGCGCTTTAATGTTAATGTCTGTCTCGGCAATTGACTATCAAGCGTTGTCATGCCTGCATGATGACTGATATTACGTGAAATTTTTAAACCCGAAACTTCTTTAAATTGTATATCGACCGGATTGGGAACCCCTGCGGTAAAAATCACAACAACAAAGCGGTAACCTACAACTGGCAGGCCGTTATCGATTAGCATAAGCAGTACCAAACTAAGCGCCTTTCCCGAAGGAAAGGCTAAGATGCAATATCAGTAAAATTCCCTATTAATGAAATTCCATTTGCACATCATCGGCTAGTAGCTCTAATGACTCGATACTTGCCTCATTAGATCCTCCGTTAACACTAGGCGCCGTTAATTTTTTTGGAAAGGCATTAAGAACCTTCCAAGTAACTAACGGTGTATCACCTGCTTCGTTAGTTAACGATACTGTAATGTCTTTTTTATCAACGAGATTGAGGCTGATCGATGCAATCCAATCGTAAAACTGGCTTTTTTGACGGACCAATCCACGTTTAAGCGTAATATTGACATCAGTCTTTTGCCCAGGCATATGTTTTTTACCCAAACCATCTTTATAAGTAATGGTTTCGACACCAATATCTAACCCGGACACTTCTGAAAAAGGAATACTTTCCTCACCAAAACTCACTACAAAACGATAAACGGGAATGGGATATTCATTTGCGATATCTGCTGCTGTTGTAGCCATAATTTATTTTCTCCGGAACCATTAAATAAGGTAAGTAACATTAAGCTGTTATTGATTTGTGTGAAAAAGTAAGCACAATAAATTCAGCTGGACGTACTGCTGCCAAGCCAATTTCAATATTCATAATGCCATTATTAATATCATCCTCAGTCATTGTTTGACCCAGACCGACATTAACAAAATAAGCTTGCGCGGCCGACTCACCAAACAACGCACCTTGCTTTCTAAGGTTTTCAAGATAGCTTTCAATCATGGTTTTTAATTTTAACCAAGTGAAAGGAGTATTAGGTTCAAAGACAGCAAAGGCCGAAGCTTTTTGCACTGACTCTTCTACCATATTAAAGAAGCGGCGAACTGAGACATAACGCCATTCGTTATCGTTACCGGCTAGCGTACGTGCCCCCCACACCAAATTGCCTTTGCCGGTAAAGTGACGAATAGCATTAATTGATTTTCCACTGACGGCATCTACATTGAGATTTTCTTGATCATCAAAGGTAATGGTTTTACTCAAGCTAACTACGCGATTAAGAGGCACATTGGCAGGGGCCTTCCAAACACCACGTGAACCATCAACAGCAGAAAAAACACCCGCAATCGCAGCAGTTGGTGGTAAAGTTAAATAGTTCTTTGACAGCTTACTTTTAATCGCATTATAAATACCGGCATCAAAGTTAACATTAGGAATCATTGCTGGCGGAGTTTGCCCCAAACTATTAGGATCTTCAATAACCTCAAGGCCTAATGATTCAAGCATAACACTGGTTATTACACCGGCATCATCAGTAATATCTACTGATAACATCTTTTCATCATAAGCATGGGCATAAGAGGTATTTAAGTTAGGGTAATAAGCCGCACCATATTTAGCATTAGATGCGCTAACCTTATTGCGTAGAGAGAGTGCATCATCGCTGATTTTAGCAGAGGCTAAAGTCGCAGATGAATCTTCTTTAACCGACATAATTGAGAATCGATCTTGTGTCGCAGCGCATTGCATTAAAGCGGTATTTTGGAGATCGTAGTAATTGGTTGCACTTAAATTATAACCATCAATTAAACACAGCAATGTTATTTCATCAATTTCTTTACAGGTATCTAAGGCTGCTTTTAGCGGCGGTAGCTCAGGCTGCATTGATGCAGTAGAAATCACTGAACCATCAGCAGCCATCATATCTGAAAAAATACCACACGAAGCGATATAGCAAGCACCGCCGCCATTGGCAAAAAACATTTCGACAGCCTTGCGTAGCATAAATGTTGGCATAGCTGGGTTAGTTACCATGATGTTTTTATCGGCATCAACCGTCACCGAAACATCACCTGTATAATGGCCACCAAATAAGGTGTCGTATTCCAGCATCGTACTAATGCGTTTAACTTTAATATCGTGATCTGTTGTACTTATGAATGTACTATCAGATTTTTCTGTATAACCAATAAATACAGGTATCGCCGTTGCTACTTCAGCAACCGACGGTGGGAGTGTGGATTTTTCCTGCACGTAGACATCAGGCGTTTTATATTGAGCCATGGTAATTCCTCAGGTGATTAAAGATGGCCGTTAGGCCTGGGTTGAAAAAGTTAGAATGATGAATTCGGCCGGTCGGATGGCCGCCAAACCAACTTCAATACGAGTAATGCCGTTATGGATATCATCTTCGGTCATGGTTTGCCCCAAACCTACGTTGATGAAAAATGCACTTTGAGGACTATCACCTAATAGTGCGCCTTGACGCCATAAATCCTCTAAATAATTTTCGATAAGCGTCTTTAGCTTTAACCAAGTAAAAGGGGTATTTTCTTCAAAAACTGAAAATGCTGAGGATTTTTTAATCCACTGTTCAACCATGATAAACAACCGCCGTACACTGATATAACGCCACTCATTATCATTACCACGCAAGGTTCGCACACCCCAAATGAGGCTACCTTTACCAACAAAATATCGAATAGCATTGATAGATTTACCCGCAACAGAATCTACATTAAGCGCCTGCTGCTGCCCCCTATCAATGCTTTGTACCGGTGCTAATACTTTCTTAAGCTCTATATTTCCGGGGGGCCTCCAAACACCATGATGAGTATCATTAAATGCAACTGCCCCCATCACTGCTGCGCTAGGCGGTAATATTAGAAACTGATTATTAAGATGCGCTTTTACTTCTCGATACAATGCTGCTGATGCCAAACGCCATTTTGCATTCTCTAGGTAGTCCAATGAAGCGGATAAAAAAAGACGTTCGCGAGAAACCTCCTCTTTAATGGGCGATGCCATATTTGAATTCATATCATTAACAATATGACCTTGCACATCTAAATAAGCAGTACCTTTTTCATTAGTGAATATACCGTAGGGCTTTGCTGCATATTCTCGCTGCACAATACCTTGGTTATTTTTAAAAACTTTAAAACCTTGGTCATCAACAATTAAATTTTCGCTAAGACGAATATAAACCTGCTCCGGTACCGCTATTAGCCTATGACCCATAGTGTCGATTAAGTAACCGTATTGATCCAGGCTTTGCCCATCAATCGAAACGAATTTTTCGCTATAGTCGCTATGTAACTTATTTATTGTTAACTCATAGTTAACTTTGACTTGCTGTTGATCATAGCTGCGCGCTAAAGATGTTCGTAAATACGGGTAATAAGCTGCGCCGTAATCCAACGCGCCAGAAAGATGGGACCGCGCGTCTCGCATATCACTGTCAAGATGCCCCTGATCAAAGCCTTGTCTTTGCCTAACATCAATTATGACCATACGATTTTTAAGTAATGCACAATGCTGTAGCGCATAATTTTGTATATCGTAGTGTGCTTGAGTACCTAATAAAACCGATTCAGGGGTACAAATAAGCGTGACATCTTCTATTTCTTTGAGTAAGTCTATAGCCTGTATATAATTTTTTGGACTAATGTCAGATATGTTTTCTTGTGTGCTAGCAATGCTAATGACATAACAAAATTTTCCGCCATTTTCAAAAAAAATACTCAACGCTTGATATAAATAAAATGGCTGTTTAGCCACATCGCTTGATACCGTGCGCCAACCGTTGGGCGTTTTTTCAATAGTAAACGATTCCGATTGATCTAGCCCAAAGTGATGAATATATTCATCTATATTAGAAATGCCTAGGGCACTCTGCTGTATGCTTTCACCGCGGTCATTAGTTGTTTTTTTAGTGATGCCAATAAAAGCAGGTACCGTATTCATACTAACATTTGTATTTCCCGTTAGTGATTCTTGGTTTTGTTGATAAATTCCAGGGGTTTTATACTGAGCCATATGATCGACCTTACCAAACGTACCAATATCTGACGGTTGTACGAGGTGATAACGCCAACGGTGTACAGGTATAGACGTTTGAATACATTGATGTGAAAATTTATCGCTAATCATTATTACAAATAATAAGTAATTTCTATAATATTAATAATTTATAAAAATGATAGCACCAGAAAACATTACCCCTAAAAAATAATGGGTAATAAGGTAGATGACAGCACTATTTCCCGTCTAAAATACGGTTAATTTCTTGCACAATGGGTATGTGTGTTGGCTCGTGTACCTCTACCGGTACAGACAGTGATAACATTAAACAAGGTTTAGGTGTTGAACCCATAGCCTGCCAAATTTGACCACTTATTTTGTCACTGTACTCACTACCAAATAAACTAAAGTGTATACCATAGGGGCCAATATCTAAGTCATACTGATCGAGGTATTTTTGTGGTAAAAAATCATATACCCCTAGACCACACAATAAATACCCCATAATCAAATGTTCTATTTCTGCGCCACCAGATTTGTCCTTACTCCATATTGTTAACATATAAGTAAGATCTACAAAGCGCGGTTCTTTACGAGTCACACGTTGTGTTTGTTGGTCATTAATACGACTACGATGAGATTCACTTTTTCGACGGCTCTTATCTTCATTTAAACCAACCAAATAACAGTTAATAGAAGGTGCACTACCTAAACTTTCGACAAACTCACCACTAGGGGCCAAAAAACTCAGCTCAATTTCAGATGATATATTATTGTTATCTAGCGCCAGGACCTTTTCTGAAATCAAAAATTTTAATGCTTTTTGTAATTTTTGAAGAATAAGTGGATCCATAATTTTTACCTATATCATATATTTGCCAACCAATCTGACATTTTTTTATTAGCGAGATATCCAGAGCTTTGTTTGTCTAATTCTCGCCTAATTGATTTCGCCAAAATAGATTTATCAATAATATTTTTATTAATACTCAAAGAAAACAGTATCGCCCGCTCAACAATATTACTTATTTGTGACGGGCTAAACTCAAAGATTTCAGCGAGCACCTTGTTATCAATATCGTCTTCAGGTTGGATAGTGCCAAGCCAAGCTTTAGACCAGAGCTCAGCTCTAGCACTTTTGTCGGGCAATGGAAACTCAATCACACTTTTAAATCGCCTTAAAAAAGCATCATCCAAATTACTCTTGAAGTTAGTGGTTAATAATAAAACTCCATCAAAGGTTTCCATACGTTGCAATAAAAAACTAACTCCCATATTGGAATTTTTATCATGACTGGAGTCAGCTTCACTACGTTTAGTAAATATGGCATCAGCTTCATCAAACAATAGTATTGCATTTTGGCGCTGCGCCTCATCAAAGAGTGTCGCCAAGTGTTTTTCTGTTTCGCCAATCCATTTACTTGCAATATTGGCCAAATTAACCCTATAAAAAGGCAGCTTCAATTCACTCGCTAGCGCCTCTGCTGCCATTGTTTTACCTGTACCAGGTTTACCCCAAAATAAAGCTTGCACACCCGTCTTATAATCTAAAGTCGCTTGCGACAATTGCTCCGAAAAACGTATACGATCAAGTAACTCTAATAATTGCGCTTGTGTATCTCCAGATAAGGTCATTTGATTTAGGAGATAACGAGGTTTACTGGCTTTTGCTAAAGAGCCGATATCCTCGCTTAACAAAGCTAAACATTGCGCTTGCAAAATAGGATAAAGATGATTGAGGTGATCATCTGAAAACGCCATAGCCGCCTTACTCATTAAGGTTGACATTGCCGATATTGGTACGGGGTACATTTGGGCGAGTGTTCGCGCCTCATCACGACTAAGGGGAATAATACTGTCTTGATGTCGCTCTAATAACTGTTGACTCAGTGAAACCCAAGCACAAGTAATTGACTCAAGCGATGGCGTGGTAAGCTTAAGTTCGGTGTGAGTCATATTGGGGCATAACATCTGCTCCACCAATGAGTTTTGATAGGTATCACTATTATTAGTGCAATCATAAAAAATAACTATCTTAGGTACATGTACAAGCAAACAAAATAACGCACGATAAGCACTGTGTTGCTTACAGCTTTGCCATAAGTTTTTCCAGTAAACCACACATGGATTACCTTTCTCAGCCACTATCATTTGTCGTAGACCTGTCGTGATATCATCTATTGCGTATTCATTTTCATCACCTAGAATAAGGTACCAAACCCTACTCTGGCGCGATGCCATTTCAGCGGCTAATGCCGTACGTGTTTGAGAATCTAAACCACAAAGCCTATTTACGACTGAGGCGCCCTGCAAAAATAAGCGAGGAAAACCACAACTTATTGCGCGACAATGATTAGCCGGGTACGAATGTACAAATTCTGATACATATTCATAAGATGCGTGAGGTGACAATAAAAAAGAAAAAACATCACTCGATAAACGGCATGTACTCATTAAAAAACTACATTCATCATCTTGCTTTAATATACCCCAGCGTTTGGCTTTAGAGGTATTTAACAACCTGAAAATATTATTGTTTTTATCACTTCCGGCTTGCTGTGTGAGGAAGAGTATTCTCTCTAGGCTAAAGTTTTTTCCTTGCTCGTACCAAGATAAAGATAAAATAGGCCCTATACTATCGGGGTTTAGGTTAGCAATGAAAATAATTGTTATTAAACGTAACTCAACATCATCTAAGTTGTACCATTTTTTTATCGCCTTTAGAGGGTCGCTACCAATAAACAACTCTAAGTACTGCTGTAATTCTTCAAAATTTTCCGATATGGATTTGGGGTCTGCATTAGCACTTAGTAACTGAGATAATTTGATAAAATAATGGCTTAGTAGATCTTGGTATTTTTGGTATTTTATCAATTCTTTATCTGAACTTGAAACCATATCATATCCTTGTTAGACACGAACATTATTCAATCAATAGCTATTAACCGAACGAAAATTAGTTTTGTTCCAATTAATTTAAAATGAAAAATACACGTATCTAAAACCACTACAAAAATCACCTAATTACCAAACATCTATTCAAAAGTCGTTAATATAACGATGATAAGCTGGCGCCAGCACCTGCCTCACTTTATATATTTGCTTTCGGGCATACGCTTCGCTGCAACCTAACTGTATGCTTATTTCACGGTATGACTTCTCTTCAAAAAAATATGCCCAACAAATAGGTGATACTTTTTCGGGTAATGCAATAACTATTTTTTTGACATACTGCAATGCCTCTACATCACGAATTTCATGTAAATAATTAGAAATTGACACCTCAACAAGATCAACTTCAACTTCTCTTTCATAGCGTTGATGTAAATTTATACGCCGTAAAGAGTCAAAATATGAGCATTTACAAATACGATAAAGTAAGGCTACTATATTAGTTTTAATATTTGCTTTAGGTAAACTAGAATAAGCTTTTAACATGGTTTCACTGCAAAGATCTTCTGCATCATGATAATTTAAGCGTAAACGATAGAGGCAATAGTTAAATATTTTTCTTTTATAAAAAATCCAAATAGACCAGAAGTATTCTTGATCAACTTTAAGTTTAGTCAAGTGAAAACTATCATCATCGTCAGATAAGTTAGTGGGTTGATGATTTATCATGCGTCGGCGCTCCTACATATGGTTCTCGACGATTGAGTGTTTAGGATAGGATTAACCCACTCATGTTTCGTTAACCATTTTTCACAAAATGGAGACTCTAATGAAGAGCGCATGGCATGCACAGTATCGATCAAAAAACAACCTTGAGTCGCATTAACTTTATTTTGCCAGTGCATAAGTACTTGTGCCATTTTTTTTATGCGTGGGTGCTGAGGTAATATCCAAGCGCCTTCGCGATACATACAAGAATTGTTACGAGCCTGAATAACCTCATCTTTGCTCAACTTTATATAAATCTTATATTCAGAATGTGTTCCCCAAGCATCGCCCCATTTAATAATGTCTTGCTGTGCTTTTATATTTTTTTGAGATGAAGCCTTGACTAATTCAACCAAGGCCTGCCATCGCTCAAGCGTAGGCGTCGCACTTAAGTGCTCTAACACTAAAGCTAAATTACGCGCATAGCCCTCCGCTATTAAAAGCGCCGACTGTCTTTCTCTTTTAGACTCAACCCCCAAGTAATCTATACGCTGGTGCTTGCACGGCCCAGGTACACAATTACCTTTTACCCAAATAATTTTTTTAAGGAATGCGATAAATTGATCAATTGTGTTATCTCGAGACTGACACAAACCTTCTAACCTTGCACAATTAACTATTTTTAACAGTATTCTAGCCGTTGTTTTTTGTGCAGCAATATCAAGTTTTTCATAGATGTACTCACGAGGTAGCAAGGCATGAATATTCTCAAGCGTTGGTTTACGATACAGGCCTAGCCCAGGATTAACGTCAAGGCACCACTGTTTCATACACGCTGGAGCCGTCATCAAAACGTTTTTTTTAAATGGATTATTCATTATAAAAGGAGCCTTATAGAAGATATATGAGTTATTATAAAATATGAATTAAAAGTGAAAAACACTAAAAAATTCAGTATTAATTTTCGTACATCAACTATATAACTTCCCCCTAAATACAGTCGTATCAAAACAGAATCAAATACTTTTTATCGATTGACAGCCTACAACTTTTGGCGCCAAGTTAAGTTACTTTTACTGCCGAAATACCACATATCCTGCCGCGTTCTGATACCAAACTGATACTATAAAAATAATCAAACAAGTCATCTAGTAACCATCTAGACATATGATTTGTATTGCGTATAAGAGTTAATAAATAGAGAAATGAGATCAGGGATCAACAATGAATTGATTGTACGAACTGTTTTAGCCTTGCGCATTGCTGCGCAGAATCAGTAAAGAATGACAACAACTCCACCGTCACTCTTTACTAAAAAAAACAGAAACTTAAGAGCACTCTTTACGATATAACGAGGCAAGCCGTTAGCATCAAGTGCGAACGCGCATGATCATTGAATTGCATTAACGCCTTTACCGATAAATCGCCTAAAATAGCGCGCTGAGCAATGATCGATTGCTGTTTGTACAGCACCCATCTTGCCGGTAAATTTGAGCCTGATAATGAATGAAAATAATGCGCTGCTATCGATAAATGACGAGTAGAGCCTACTTGATAGGCCGCCTGAATAAATGTAGGCAAAGCCAAAATAACACTCGCTTCTGCCGCTACGATTTTTTTTGATACGTGATCTAGCGCGCTTATCACTTCAGCGTTTTTATTCATTAGCCGCGCATGATTAACCCATACCACAGAGCCTAATATTGGCTCTAAGTTATGTTTATCCATCAGGTCTTGCGCACACTCTAGCCATTGCATGGCTTCTGGCGAGGACTGTTGTGCCAAACTAGACACTCTTAAAGTGGCTATATAAGCTTGCGCTATAATATCTTTAGATTTTTTGGCTAGCGCATAAGCATTTAATATTTCAGCATCGGCACGCTTATACAACTGCTGCGCCATCAACACTTCACTAGCGGTAATACGCGCACTCAACTCAATAGCTATATTGCCCGACACACTCGCAAGCACAGTAGCCTGATGAGCGTGATTTAACGCTTTGTCCAGCGCCAAATCGTTATATTGGCTAGCAGCTAGCGCACTATACTTATTCGCCTCCTGCGCCATATCGCTCTGGCATCCAACGGCCTTAGTGGTTTTTTTACGCGTTAATAGCAGGTGCATTTGTTGATCTGAGATAGACAATGACGTAATAGCCGAAAAGTGAGTCAGTAAACGCTCATACCTATCATGACTGTCCTCTGTAGTATCGTCATTATGCTTATGATTAACGAGTACTACTGTGCTGCCATAAGCTTGCAATTCTCGCTGTAAGGATTGCTTAAAGGCTTGATCTCGACTTAACGAAAAGGCCTGCTGATAATAACTTAACCCTTCTGTTTGCTGGTGTAAGGCCATCAAACAACGAGCTTTGAGCACCAATAGAATACACGCCACCTGCCCACCAGAGTCAAAAGTACAGCACTCTAAAAGCGCTAAAGCTTGCTTGTTTTTATGCTCACTTAATAATTGCTCTATACGCTCAACCCACTGATTCCACGCTACCGCTTCGCCTCCTTGCGCTCTGTGATACAACTGAGCATCACTACCGTGAGTTACTAAATGTGCTGCGCAGTAGTGGTGTAATTGCCTGCGAAAAGCAGTGGGAATATTCGCTAATACCCAGTACTTTAGCTCGGCTGAAGCCCAGCGATACTTTGCATCTTGATATTCAAACCAGCCCCAATAAAGACCGCGATACAACAATGCTTCGGCTTGCAACTCCACTATTTGACATTCAGTAATATCACCAACGATTAGCGCCATTAATTGCAGTTGTTTTTGTTGATCGGCCGTTAAAGTCTGAACGTGTATAGTCCACTGCTGAAGCCTAATAAGCGCTAGCGTTAAGCCTCTTTTGGCATCAGAGTTTTGTGCAGTATTAGGCCTGAGTACTCGCTGCCATAAACGCTCTTGTATACAGCGAAAACCCCCTGTAATACACGCAGTATTATTCGCCAACTCGTGTTGAGGTGATTCTTGAGTCGCTATACCAAGCTTGTTAATTTCTTGCTTTATCTCAATTTCAAACTGCCGACACTGGTGCGCAGATAGTGCGCGCAAAGAGATGACATACTCTGATACCTTTGAACCGGTTTTATTGTTCAGACAAACTGGCGCCCGCGCTGCCACGACCACAAGTAGTGAACACTTAGCAGTCATGCCACGTAACACTTCCATAAAACAGGCTAATAGCTCACTCTCTTTATCTGTCCTACCTAATATTTGTGGGCAGCCATCTAACAAAAAAACAATTCGCTCGCCCTTTACAAGCCTTTCAAGGCAAAGCATTAGCGCCTCTTTGAAGTATTGTAGCCGATACCCACCAGGCATAGCATCAAGGCTAGACTGCTCATGAGCCCTTAAGCTCACTCCAGCGACCTGTAGTAATATCACTGACATAACTGAGTCCAGCGTAAATTCGCCAAGCGCCTCTCGTACCACTGAATCACTCGCACCGGCTTTGATGCTCAAGCATGCTCGTAATAATAAAGCCGCTGGTGCACCCCTAAACTGTAACTGTAAAAGCGGTATATGCACGTTAATCAATTTTAGTGGCGTGCGTATAATGCACCGCCTTTGAATACCTAAAGAAGAAACCAAGCCATCATTAAATTGAGACAATAAAAAACTTTTCCCAGACCCAGCTGAGCCCAATAGTTGAATGAAAGCACCCTCTTGCGTACTTAATAAACGTTCAGCTAGCACTTGTAGCTGCGTTAATTCCACATGCCGTAAGACACTCCCTAAATAAGACCTAGATCTAACTGCCACACTGTAAAAATGCGGCCATGCAGTCGCTTCGCCAATGCCTTTTTGTAGGCCTGTATTTTTTAACGCTTTTCTATGCGATGGTATACTGGGAGTGAAGGCTTTATCCTGATTTTTTTTATCGATACCTTGATGCTTTACATGATGATCACATTGGGCAGACTCAAGCAATGCCTTTGGCTCCCAGTAACCTGTTTGCGTTAATAGCGCGCATAAGGCAATATTAGCCTGCCCTTTCAACATTACTGCACTTTGTCTTGGTCCGTAATTTGCTTTGACATCGCTCAACATTAATGCCTTTACCCCACTGACAAATTGCGCACATAAGCGACAAAATTCAACCCCCGATTGCGATAGCCAGCTCGTAAGTAAATAGAGTTTATCCACTATTCCTAGAGGCCCGGCATCAGCCACGATCAAAAAGTGACTTTGCGGGTAAGCGATTTCATATTCTGACGCTATACGCATTATTATGGCAGAGGTAGCATCTAATTTCTTTTGATCATAATGATTACATGTTAAATATATGGCACTGTACGGGTAGTCGACCGCTTTGGGGTTGTCAAGTTCAGAGGCTTTACGATTACTGACAACATTTTTTTGTTCGTCAGCAAGAGTAACGTTTGGTAGCGCCCATTCTTTAGTTTTTTCTGTTGTGTATTCAGAATCATTTCCCTTTAAATAATCTTCGGATAAGTGCGCTATGGAACAGTTGTAAAATTTTGCTAAGCAAGAAGCCACCCTATAACGCACGGGGTGTCCAGTTTCTGCGCGCTTAATCGAAGAAGTAGAAATGGGTAACCGGCTACTACGGCAAAACTCGGCTAGAGCTTCTTGGCTAAGCCCTTTTTTTTCGCATTTTTTTCAAAATTAAAGTATTTAAAACGATGCTGCCTGTTGTTTTATCTTTCATAAAATTCTCTTAATCTCATTTAAAAAAATAGGGATAATTATTATCCCCGCTATAAAACTTTCATCACAAAAAATCCTTATATTTAAAGGCTTTTATAAGGCTAATAGGACACTCAATATTTAACCCTTCAAAAAAGAAGCCAAGTTATCAAGTGAGTTATTAGGGCATAACAATCTTTTAGAGCCAGAAAAATAAAGCCCAAAAAAATTCAGCCATCAAATTCAACAATATAGAGTTGACAGTTAGAAGCTTTTAGCGGAATAATCCGGAAATAAGAAATAGATAATTTAAAGAATTTTATAAGAGTAGAAATCGGCGCATAAAGTCAAGAAAAGTGTGCAATAGCTATCACCCACCATGCTGCCGCGAAAAAAGCAAGAGTCGGTGCAACTATTCAGCTCAGCTGATAAACCTCACCTAATAGGGTGCTGATGGATTATTTTCTGGGCATTTAAGCGCTGGGCTTTGCAGGAAAAGCAAGTCGTAGATGGCTTGAGCGGCCCTGTCTATGATTCATTAGCGCCCGATTTCAGCACACCTGAATAGCTACCTTAATTTAAGTAATCGGTTGCTTACACTCACTGCGGCAGCAGAAATAATTATTGAGTCGGTGCGGGGTGAGTGAAGCTACATTACACTGATTGGGGTAAGTGTTATTAGCACCGAATGGGGCTCACCTTCGGTATTAATTGCTCGAGATAATTAGACGCTGCTGAACTCGGTTTATTAACCCAGCCAATAGAGCGCTGGGTTAATAGCATTGTATGCTAGCTAAAAGCTATAGCGGTTTTTAGTGCTTGTGATTACACTTCAAAACTAAAGCCTTGCTCGGCAAGCGCCGTATACACTGACTGATCAAAGCGGTACAAAGCGGCGGCGCGATGTGCCACATTTTGCTGTTTTTCATTGCAGTCAAAGAGCAACTTCATGTTCATCATTTTGCGACGAAAGTTAGGCTTATCGAGACTAACACCTAAAATGGATTCGTAGAGCTCTTGAAGCTGCAATAATGTGAATTTTTCGGGTAATAAGTTAAAGCCTATAGGTTCGTGGCGCACTTTGTGACGCAACGACTTTAAACCATGGGCTAGTATTTCGGCGTGATCATAAACGAGCTCTGGTACGTCATGAATATCCCACCACTTGACTTGCGAAGCTGGGCCACCAGCGGCTAATTTGTACTCTTCTTGCTTGACAAGCGCATAGTAAGCAATGGTGATCACACGCCCGTCAGGAAAACGGTCCGCGCGACCAAAAGCGCGTAGCTGCTCTAAGAATAACTCGTGTGCTCCGGTCACATCTTGCAATATACGCGAGGCCGCATTATCCAAGTCCTCAATGGCACCAATGTGGCCGCCGGGCAATGCCCATTGCCCCTGGCGAATACCATCGCGATGCTGAGCAAGCAATACATTAAGGCGGCCGTTATCTAAGCCAAAGACCAAGCAATCAATAGAGACATCAGGCAGGCTATTGGCGTGTGGCGCGGCGCCACTAAGAGAGGTTATGTCATCCACGTAAAAACCCTTATTTTAATTATTATTAACTGAGCCACCGCAATGGCGCGCATGTGGTTAAAAAGACTAACTTATATAATAGACTAAGCCAACAATACAACGACTACCCCGTCAAAAACTGTACCGTCAGTTGGGCGATACGCTCAGGCTTTTCGGCATGCAGCCAGTGCCCAGTGCCCGCAACTAAGCGCAACTTAGCCTTAGGGAAGCGCACTGCAATCGCATCGCGGTATTGCTCTAAAATGTAATCGGACTGGGCACCTTTAATAAACAACACTTCACCTTCGTAAGGGTGCTCCGGCCGTGTGTTGGCAGCAATAAGATCGGGATAGCAAGCATGAATCACAGGCAGATTCATGCGCCAGCTAAAACCTTGCGTCTCTTTAACGAGGTTTTTGAGTAAAAAGCTGCGCACAGCAGGCTCGGTAACATGCGCTTTAAGCTCGGTATCAGCTTGAGCTCTCGACTCGAGCAATGCAGGGTTTAACGCCAGTAAGCCTTTGAAAACTTGTGTATGGTGTGGCTCGTAATGAACAGGGGCAATATCGAGCACGACTAATTTTTGACATTGCTCAGGGTGTTGCAGCGCGAGTTCCATTGCCACCTTACCGCCCAATGAATGGCCCACAAACATAGCGCTTGGCAAACCTTGCGCGGCCATCCATTCACTCACTAGGGTTGCCATCGAGCTGAGTGTCATGGTGGGGCTATGCGCTGAGCGACCATGGTTAGGGAGATCAAGGCTGTACACACAAAAGTGCTTAGCTAGCGCGCGGGCTTGCGCCCCTAGGTTTTCCATCGAGCCGAACAAGCCGTGTATAATAACAACAGGCTCGCCCTGCCCTTGCTTGCGAAAATACAGGGGCTCTACATTGACATCATTAACGGGCATAGCTTAATCACTTCTGGGGCCAGGAATAGGGAACTGCACCATATTCGATTTTTCACCGGGCTTGATATCGGTGACTTTCACAGCGCCTTCACTTTCGACTTCGTCAATACGAATCACTGAATGCGCCGGTATGTACGAGCGGTTAACACCAGCAAACTCGTTTTTCAGTTTTTCTTCGCTCGGGTCGACTAATAATTGCGAGCGCTCTCCAAACACAAACTCTTCTACTTCAATAAAACCGTACATCTCGCTTTGATAAATAGCGCGGCAAAACACTTCAAACACTTGATTTTGATTGTAAAAAACAACTTTATAGATGGGCGAACTGGCCATAAATTTCTCAAATAATGCACATAACACAAGGTTTGAAGGCACACTCCGCATAGTGAAAGTGCCTCAAACCCAAAAATAGTGCCCCACAAGATGGGGTATGAAATACGAAATACAACCGCACAGTAGCAAGCTTATCGTGCAATTCCAACGGTTATGCGACGGATAAAGTCATTAGTTGGCATACAGGATACCGCTTGCGCGCTGCGACAAAAGCGATTTATTTGTGCCGTGGGATGCAAGCGCCAGCAAAGCGCGTATAATGCAAGGTCATTTTATGGCTTAAGCTTACTGAGCGCGCTCAATGATTAGCGCAATACTCGCAATATCCTTAAGCTATTGTATAAGCCCACTTTTTTATAAGCCCACTTTGAAGTCCGCTTCCAAGCCTAGCCCCAAGAGTTCGTATTTTATGTCTGATCAAACCACCGCATCGAAACCAACCAAAAAGCTGTTTATTCAAACCCACGGTTGCCAGATGAACGAATATGATTCATCGCGTATGCGTGATTTGCTGGGCGAATCACACGAAATGATCGCCACAGACAACCCCGAAGAAGCTGACGTATTACTGGTCAACACCTGCTCGATACGTGAAAAAGCCCAAGAAAAACTCTTTCATCAATTGGGCCGCTGGAAAAACCTCAAAAAGACCAACCCCGACCTCATCATTGGCGTGGGTGGCTGTGTGGCCAGCCAAGAAGGCGAAGCCATTGCCGAACGCGCCCCGTTTGTAGATTTAGTCTTTGGCCCACAAACATTGCATCGCTTGCCTGAGATGATCGATAAAAAACCGCAAGCCGATGGCACTGTATTGGTTGATATCAGCTTCCCTGAAATTGAAAAGTTCGATAACTTACCACAACCGGCCGCTGACGGCGCTAGTGCGTTTGTCTCTGTTATGGAAGGCTGCTCTAAGTACTGTACCTTTTGTGTTGTTCCTTATACTCGAGGTGAAGAGGTGAGTCGCCCTGCAACCGATGTACTGCAAGAGATCGCGCATTTGGCGGCCCAAGGTGTTCGCGAAGTGAATTTATTGGGTCAAAACGTGAATGCATACCGCGGTGACGGCCCCGATGGCATGGTCGATTTGGCGGAGTTAATCACCTTAGTCGCTAAAACCCCAGGCATTGATCGCATTCGCTTTACCACCTCGCACCCTGTTGAGTTTAGTGATAGCTTGATTAATGTCTATGACGAAGTGCCCGAGCTAGTCAGCCACATTCATTTACCTGTGCAAAGTGGCTCTGACCGCATTCTTATGGCGATGAAACGCGGGCATACCGCTCTAGAGTACAAATCTAAGCTGCGCCGTATTAAAGCGTTGCGCCCTAACATGAGTTTTAGTTCAGACTTTATTATTGGCTTTCCTGGCGAAACCGAAAAAGACTTTGAAGCCACCATGAACTTGATTCAAGCGGTGGGGTTTGATAATTCTTTTAGCTTTATTTATAGCCCGCGCCCAGGCACACCGGCGGCCAGCTACGAAGATGATACACCCGAGACACTCAAAAAAGAGCGCCTTAAAATTCTGCAAAATCGTATCGTGCAGCAAGCTCAAGACATCAGCCGTAAAATGGTCGGCAATACAGAGCGCGTACTTGTAACAGGCTACTCCAAAAAAGACCCTGGCGAGCTATCGGGCCGTACCGAAAATAACCGCGTAGTCAACTTTAAGTGCGATCAACCCGAGTTGATCGGCAAATTTGCCGATGTTTTAATTGAGCAAGCACTGCCTAACTCGTTACGTGGTATTTTGTTAGGCTCTGAATTAGACGATTAAGGATGGGCATGAGCGCACACAGCCAACAGCAACTCGCCGAGTTAGAGTCGCAAAGCATATTATTAGACACACAAGGGTTATACTGCCCAGAACCTGTCATGATGCTTCATGGCGCGATCGCTGACATCGCTATTGGGGGAGTGGTTAAAGTTGTGGCCACCGACCCCTCAACACAGCGAGACATTCCTAAGTTTTGTGATTTTTTAGGGCATGAACTTGCCGCCTGTGAAGTGACTGAGAGTGCCTTCACATTTTATATAAAGCGGTTAAACTAATGCTTAAGCACTTTATATTACACAATAATAATTCACTGATAAGTACTGCAAATAAGTCATTATGAAAATCCCCAAAAGACTCCAACCCTTATACAGCGATGGCTTAATTGATGAAGTTGTCAGCGCCTTAATGAGCGGAAAAGAAGCCTCTGTTTACGTCGTGCGTTGCGGGGAGACTTTGCGTGCAGCCAAGGTCTACAAAGACGCCGCCAAGCGTAGCTTTAAAAAGGCTGTCACCTATCAAGAAGGTCGTAAAGTCCGCAATAGTCGCCGCCAGCGCGCCATGGAAAAAGGCTCAAAATTTGGTCGCGACCAGCAAGAAGAGGCTTGGCAAAGCGCCGAATCTGATGCCTTAATTCGCTTAGCTAAGGCCGGTGTTCGCGTACCACAATCGTACGGTTGCTATGATGGGGTCTTATTAATGGACCTCGTTTGCATGGAAGACGGCAGTGTTGCGCCACGTCTCAATGACGTGAGTATGGATGCCGAGCAAGCCCGTGAAGATCATGCGGTGATGATGCAATACATTTTGCGCATGCTGTATGCAGGCATGGTGCACGGTGACCTTTCTGAGTTTAATGTACTGGTCGATGATTATGGTCCTGTGATTATTGACCTTCCCCAAGCCGTTGATGCTGCCGCTAATAACAATGCGCGCGCCATGTTTGATCGCGATGTTCTTAATATTACAGAGTACTACGCACAATTTGCTCCCGAGCTTATCAATACCCGCTATGGCGATGAAATATGGGCGCTCTTTGAAGAAGGTGATTTGGATCCAGATTTTGCACTGACCGGTGTTTTTGAAGCCGAAGAAGAAGAGGCCAATGTCGACTCCGTACTCCTCGAAATTAAAGCCGCCTTCGAAGAAGAACAAGAAAGACTCGAGCGCATTCGAGAAGCTGACGAACCTGAGTAAATCGTACCACTGAGTATCATTACACACTTTTATACAGCTCCCACCTTATGCCTTAATGCCTAGTCTCTAATACCTACTCTCGCAGCAATGTGTGGGTAGGCTTCACAATCTGATCGTGAAAACGCATTTTTGATCTAACCCCTGGGGCAAGCCTGAGTCACCCCGCTTCAAGAGTGACAAAACATCATGAAAGCCAAGCAATTAGCTCCCAGCCCTATTTTTGATCAAGCGGAGTTTATGCCCAACCCGTTTGCCACTAAATTTTTTAATGTTCAGCCTTTTTTTGGCCAAAACGCGATTGTTGACGGGGCTATTGAAGACTATGAGTACGCCCTTAAATTTTTATGTAGCTACCTCGGTAGCAGCGCAACGTTCAATGCGTATCGGCGCGAGCTTGAGCGTATTTTACAATGGGCTTGGTTTATTGAGCAGCGCAGTGTCATTCACTTAAAGCGAGAGCATATTGCCGCCTATATTGACTTTAATCGCGCCCCACCCGAGGCTTGGATAGGCACCAAAAATGTCGCTCGATTTTTAAAGCGCAATGGCGCACGTATCCAAAACCCTGCATGGCGCCCTTTTGTGGCGGGTATTTCCAAAGTACAAACCGCCATGGGGCAAACCCCCACTACTGCCGACTACGAGCTTTCGCAATCAGCCGTGCGAGCCAGTTTTTCTATTTTATCGTCGTTTTATAATTTTTTAACGCAAGAAGGCCTGACCGACGCAAATCCGGTCAACTTAATCCGCCAAAAAAGTCAATTTTTGCAACGCGAACAGCGCGCAGCACCGGTGCGTCGCATCACTAATTTGCAATGGAGCTATGTCGTAGATTTGGCGCGCGAGCTGGCCCAAGAAAACCCCTCCAAATATGAGCGTTCATTGTTTATTATTTGCTGTCTAATGGGCATGTACTTACGTATTTCTGAGCTAGTCGCTGATGAACGCGCAACGCCGGTGATGGGCGATTTTAAACGTGATATGGATGGTAATTGGTGGTTTTATGTAACCGGTAAAGGCAATAAAAACCGGATGATTGCCGTATCAGATGAGGTGATGGGCGCACTTAAACGCTACCGTGTTTACCGGGGCCTCCCTGCACTACCGAGCCAAGGTGAAACAACACCGCTAGTATCTAAAATAGGCCGCAAAGGGGCCGTTACCAGCACGCGCCAAATTCGTACACTCGTACAAGAGCTATTTGATCTAGCCTTTCAAAAAATGCATGAAGAAAATATGGGTAACGACGCTGAAGACTTGCGGGCAGCCACCGTTCACTGGCTGCGGCACACGGGTATTAGTGAAGATGTCAAAGTGCGACCACGCGAGCATGTACGCGACGATGCCGGTCATGCCACCATGGCCACCACAGACAAATACATTGACAGCGACTTACGTGAACGCCACCAATCAGGTAAAAAGAAGCACTTTTTTAGTGGCTAATAAGCGCTAAAAATAAAGAGGCCGTTACGCCCCTTTTGTCACTCACTAAAAATTGTACCTATTGAGCCAAGCTGATGAACCATCACCAGATGGGGGCTGGTGGATTATTTTTGGTATCTCGCAATAGTGGCTAAAAATTAAACGTTAGCTAATTTCATTTTCACAACTTTATCGAGCGATAAAAAACCTGCGCTAAATAATATAATCTGAGCTAGCAATAAACCCCAAATAACGTGTAAGTAATAAGCCGCAGGTGCCATTTCCTCTAGGCTAATCACTGCAACAATATTTAGTATTGTTAAGCCCGCCGCACTAAAGCGAGTCGCAAGCCCAAGGATAAGTAATATAGGTAGTGCGATCTCACCAAATGTCGCTAAGTACGCAGCCACTTCAAAATTCAGTACTGGCACGGCATACTCATATTCAAACAACTCTAGCGTGCTCTCCCAGTCTTTTAATTTGCTTAACCCTGCCGAAAAAAACACCCATCCAACATAAACTCTGGCGCCCAATAAAAAGATGGGTTGCACCAATGTCTCTAACAACACAATAAGCGCATTTAATTGTAATAATATTTTTTTGATTGCAGTCATAGTCAGTTATTACCTTGTTTAAAAATTACGTTTTAAACTATTTGTTTAAGTTCTCTATTTAAGCCATTTATTTAAGTTATCTATTTAGGGTAGATATTCGTTAAATGACTGATCAGATTATCTTGCAAAGCCGAGCTTAAAAAACTCTCAAATGTTAGTGGAGAGCTTTCCAGTTGACTGAGCGTGGCCCCAAGGGAGTGATGTTTTAGCATTTCTATCCATTCGTATTCACTAGCCGACAAAACCCTTACCTGTGCTTTATAAAGTGGGCGATAGAGCAACACATATTGTATAGGCTGAGATGGAAACTGAGACTGTGAGTCTTGCAGCGCTCGGTGCAACCGCTGCGCCCTTTCATTTTCGTCACCTTGATGAGCCTGCCAAATATCAGCCAACGGAAAGCGTGATTCGAGTACCCGTATACCGGGATTAAATATCACATTAATACCATCAGGGTCCTCAGTCGCTAACAACTGTAATGATTGAGTATTGAGCGAGCTATTAGCTGCACGCTCTAATATATGGCGCTGGAAATCTAAGTGGGCGCAATCAACAACAAACAAATACTCTTGCAATGGCACTTGCTCACTGAGTATTTGAGCAAAGCCCTCCCCCCACATCCCCCAATCGCCTGCGTGTGGTGGACTGCGCTTTAATAATTGCTCAACGGCATGGGAAAATAAGTCGTCGCCAATAAGCTGTAAAACCGTAGGGTATGTTATTTGTAACGCTTTATTCGCTGTCGCACGCAAATTATTTCGATAAACCTCTAAGCCTGCCGCATTAAAGCTATGCGCATCGGGGTCTAAAAAAATAGCCTGTAGTAAAGCATTTTGAATGTCGCTAGGCTCACCCACGATTAAGTACTCCCAAACCAATATTGCGTGCTTTTACGACCTCGTCAATTAACACGCTCCAACTGGGCAAATCATTATCCCACTCAATAAGGGTTGGCGTGTTGCCAAAGCGAATCATTGCTTGCGCGTATAGCTGCCAGCACAAATCAGACACCGGGTGGCTATGATCGTCGATGGCAATTTGATGTTTATCGACAGGCCGATAACCTGCTAAATGTATTTCACCAACACATTGCGTAGGAATATTATTAATCCACTCTAACGCATACCCCAACAAGTGCTCTTGCTGTGTATTAAAGCCATTCACTAAAATATTATTCAGATCAAGTAATAAACCACACTGTGTTTTTTCTGTTAAGGCGACCAAAAACTCTTGCTCAGTCATGGTGGAGCCAGGTAACACAATATAAGCCGATAAATTTTCGACTAATAACTGCTTGCCTAATCGCTGCTGAATTTTATTAACGTGCTCAGCCATAATCGCAAGGTTACTGTCGTTGTAAACAATGGGCAGTAAATCACCACTATGCACTGGCTTGCCGTTTATTTCCCCCCAAGCAAACGAAGCATGGTCAGATATTAAAATAGGGTCAACTTGTGATGCCAGCTGATCAAGTTTCAATAAATAATGCTCAGGAATGCCCGCCGCTGAACCCAGCCCCATCGCCGTAGAATGTAAACTTACAGGATATTGTTGTGCAACATCCTGTAACACTTGAGCAATAGCGCCTCCGTCGGTAAAAAAATTCTCTGAGTGAAGCTCAATAAAATCAATGGGCGCAGGATGCGCTAAAGCCTCTGCAAAATGTGCATGGCGTAAACCCACTCCAATAAAGGGTTGATCGGACAAATGATTAATACTCATACACACCCTACCTACACCCATCGAAAACTAAACGCTTGATCAAACTATTAATTAACCTTTCTTAGACTCTTCATACTTGCGCTTGGCCTCTGCTTTTAGCATGCCGCCAATATCAGTACACGTACCTTTAGGTACTAATTTCCACTCACCTGGGTGGTTATCAAGCGTAGACTGGCCCGCGCATGAATGTGTTCCTGCAAGGTTACCGCAGTCATTTTGACCCGCAGCCGCTACGCCATAACACTTCTCTTTACTTCCCGCTGCTGATGCTGGAGCCGCGATAACACCGCTGGCAATAATAGTGGCTAGTGCTGCACTGGCAATTGTTTGCTTATTCATAAGATAGACTCTACTCATAATTGTGGTTTAATGAACTAACAGGTCATCTGTTAGCCAAGATCAATATAACTTTCTTTTTTGATACTAACAAGATCAAGCCATATCACCGCGCCGATGCCCTCAAGCATTGACTTGTTTAGTCGGCTCGGTGATAGATACTATTTAGTCCGCATTTAACTGTGCAGCTGTTTTAGTCTTAATGGTAGGCCAGTTACCTTCTGCTGAATCAATGTAGCCTGGTGCATCAGTCAACCATTTTTTCTGTACAGTCGGATTAAGATTCAAATAAAGCTTATTGTTAACAATTTTAAAGGCTTCAGGATCTGTATCCAATTTCTTTTCAAGTGCAACACCCATTGCACAAAAACCACCGTATTGCGGCGCATATTTTTCTGGATTAGCGCGAAATAAATCGCGGTTTGATTCAGAGGAAAATTGATAAATAGTATTTTTATAAACCGCACTGTATTGCGCTGAGCCTTTAACAGGCTTACCTTTAGTGAAGTAAGAAACCGTATCATAGCCACTAATGGCGATATCGTTTGCATCAGCATTCATGTCAATATCGGCAGCAAAGCTTAAGCTACTGATACTAAGTGATACTGCAACAGCAGCGGCTTTTAATAATGTAGGTAATGGCATACTCATGTAACTCCAAGGTCTTATCATAAAGTGTATCGCGGATCACATAGCGATCCTGAATTGACGATGGAGTTATTGTAAGGCTAATGACAAAGCCAAATGGATGCATTAGTCCTAAGTTCGATACCAATAGTCCAGCAGGTTAAAAAAACTGAGGCTGTGTGAGGCTATCGGTTAGGTTATCGGTTAAATATGGCGTGAGATACCAGCGGCGTGAGATACCAGCCTACTTAATTTTAAGCCTGTGCAGCCATTCTTTGGGCGACAAGCCTAACTTTTTCTTAAATACACGAGCCAAAGCTGAGCCATGCTCGTAACCTACCTCATTCGCCACCAAATTAACCGGCCTATCTAGCTTTAATAAATTTTGTGCTTTGGCAATACGCACATCGGTAATGTAATCATTTGGGGTTTGCCCAACAGTTTCACGGAAAAAAGCCGCAAACTTAGAGCGTGACATCGCAGCCGTTTGAGCCAGAACCTCTAAGCTCCATGACTTTTCGGGTTGCCCATTGATGGCTTTAATGACAGCAGCCAACTGCGGGTGCGAAAGCGCAGCGATCATACCGTTGGCTAAAAGCCCTTGCGCCATAACATGCCGCAATATCTGTAATAAAAAGATATCCACTAAACGATCAAGCATTATTTGGCGACCGCTATTATTGGCGGATGCCTCGGCAAATAACCATTGCGCAGTCACGCCGGCCGATTCATCTTGTTCAATCGTAAAATAAATAAACTTGGGTAATGCATCAATAAAACGATTTTCACTTACTGTATCAAATTTAATAGCCGCACACACAAGCTTTGCATTCAGCGACTCACTTGAAATCACTCGATGTTGACTCGCACTGGGTATAAAAATGACAGAAGGCTTATCCAGTACGACTTTATGCCCTTCATCCGTTATCACGGTAATAAGCCCAGACTGTAAAATATGTAAGTGACCGCCTTCTGCACCACCAAATGCTTGTACGCCACAAAGGTTACCGCTAAAAAAAACCTCCGCGTTAATTGAAGTATGATTAAGAAGCTCGCTCAAGCTGTCCATTTTCCCCACCTATAAAAAAGGCTCTTACAACGTAAGAGCCCATCGAATTGTAGTTATTAGTTAGTCTGTATATACAGTAAACCGATTAACCGTCCAGTGGTATTTCTTGGTTATTGTTCTGGCTATCAAACATATATCGCTTTGATAAAATACCAGATTGATTATATAACTCAGTACTATACTTGGGCCAAAGATCTTGAAAGAAGTTCACTTCCACCCAAAGTGCTTTAGCCTGTTTTGCCGCTACCTCTTGATAAACCCAAAAGTGTGGGCCTTCTATTTCTTGCCCCACATAAGTTAGCGCCAGCGGTGCTTTGCCACGCTGCGTAGCCAATGTGAAGCTATCAGCAACGTAATGCCCCAATACTTTTTGGTGCTCTGGGTTGAGCAATAAATCACCGTGCTTTTTTAACAAATGATTTAAGTAATGCTCAGCATCATGCGCATGAAACCGGTGCATTATCTCTAAATTCCCGGTAACACTATTAAACTTGAGATGCGTAGTGGACACCTGCTGTTTATGTGCATGCGCAGGCAAAGCCCAGCATGCAATAATAATCAAAAGGCTCCAAGAAGCTTTAAACAGCCCTATCATTATTTGCGACGCTCAACTTCTTTAGGGGCTTCTTTTTCCGTTGTCACATCATGCATAATATCGCGATATACTGGGTCGAGGCTCTTTTCTGCTTTGAAAGCTTCAATGCGTGACGGGATAATACGACGAGGATAATGGTTATTTTCAACATCCACATCAGCCGTTTCCCATTGCGGATCAACCACAAAAGACTCTACCTCTTTATCGGTCACAACAAGTTTACTCACCTTCGCAGGTGAACGACGCCATATCTCAGCGGGGATATACATCATTTCTTTTTTGCCGCCGCGATAATTAATTTCTAACAAAATAGGCATCACCAAACCGCCTAAATTAGAAAAGTCGAGCACGTAATAATTTTTATCTTCTTTGATTGCTCGCTCGAGTGCTTTGCGTTCGTTATCGTCAAGGTCTACCAAAAATTGTTGATAGACGTTGCGTTCATTATTGGTAGGCGTAAAGCGATCATTGTCATCATAAAAGTCGCGTACATCTTTGTTAAGCTCAACCCAAGTCTTACGCTTTTCGGCACGGTTGCGCTCTTCAAATAATGGCGTAGGTTTGATCTTCTCATCGGCACGGTCACGCTTAAAGTCGATGTCGGGATTTTCGGTATCGAGACGCAATTTATACACACGATCTAAGCTGATATCAACATGGTCTGTGGTATAAAACCAACCACGCCAAAACCAATCAAGGTCAACACCAGAAGCCTCTTCCATCGTGCGGAAGAAATCAGACGGCGTAGGACGTTTAAACTTCCAACGACGCGAGTACTCTTTAAAGGCAAAATCAAACATCTCACGGCCCAAAATAACTTCGCGTAAAATATTTAAGGCAGCCGCCGGTTTAGTATAAGCATTGGGGCCTAACATTAAAACGCTGTCACTTTGCGTCATGATCGGCACCTGCACATCAGACTTCATATACCAAGTGATATCACGTGGTTCAACACCCCAAGGCACTGTTGGATCCCACTCGCGTCCAGCTACACCATCTAAAAAGCTGTTAATGCCTTCATCCATCCACGTCCACTGGCGCTCGTCAGAGTTAACGGTCATCGGGAAGTAAATATGGCCAATCTCATGAATGACAACGCCAATCAAGAAGCGTTTTTCAGCTTGCGTATAGGTACGTGAGCCGTCTTCTTGCCACGTAGTGCGTGGGCCATTAAAGGTAATCATGGGGTATTCCATACCACCGACAGGGCCATTCACGCTCTGTGCCACAGGGTACGGGTAATCAAACGAAAAGCGCGAATATACCTCGAGTGTATGCACAACCGCTTCGGTCGAATACTTACGCCATAGCTCGCCACCCTCTTTAGGGAAGAAAGACATCGCCATCACTAAAGGGGCTTCTGGGCTATTAGGTTGCGCAACGCCTTTGGCATCCCACATAAATTTACGTGAAGAGGCCCAAGCAAAATCACGCACATTTTTGGCCGAGAACTGCCACGTTTTTGTCTCTTTAGTGCCTTTCTTTTCGTTTTCTAGGGCTTCTTGTGCGGTAACAACAAAAACAGGGCGCTTGGCGGTTTTGGCTTTTTCAAGGCGCTCGCGCTGAGTTTTTGTGAGTACCGCATTAGCATTTTGAAGCTCACCGGTTGATGAAACAATGTGGTCGGCCGGTACTGTAATATTCACTTCATAATCGCCAAACTCTAGCGTGAATTCACCGCGACCTAAAAATTCTTTGTTGTGCCAAGCTTCATAATCAGAATAGGCTTGTAAGCGCGGAAACCACTGCGCTAGCAAAAAGATATCATTACCGCCTTTACGGGCATCATCGGGAAAGTGCTCGTAACCCGCGCGGGCCGATACGGCATCTTCTTCAAGAATGTTGTAAGCGTACTCGATGTTAAACGAAAGCTGCTCTTTAGATTTAAGCGCCGCAGGTAAGTCAATACGCATTTGCGTACCGGATATAGTGTAAGGCAATGCCGAGCCATCGCTGGCACTGACACTCAAAATATCGTAACCCACTTTGTTGTCAGCTAGCCATTGTTGGCGCTCTAACTCACCAAAACTAATGCCCGCTTTAGCTTCATCACTGGTTTGACGAGTGCCGGGACCACGGCGCCCTATGCCACCAAAGCTTACAGTGCGCTCAGCCACTGAGTCTTCTTTAAAGCGATTTTGCTCTAACTGTAGCCATAAGTAACGCAAGGCATAAGGCGAGTTATTATGGTAAGTTACGCTTTGCTTGGCTTTGAGGCTACGCTGACGCTCATCCAGTGTCACATCGATACGATAATCCACTTTTTGCTGCCAATACTCATTGCCCGGTTCGCCTGCGGCATTACGGTATTGGTTTGGGGTGGGGAGCACTTCTTCAAGCTGTCTAAACTTATCAACGAAGTCTCCTTTGGTTTGCTGAACAGGCGACGCGGTGGCATGCGATGCGACGACTGCCATAGGCACAAGCCACATGAGGCAAATTGATCGATATAAAAACGACATTAACATTGATTCTCCAGGGGTAACTCCCCATGCATGAGGAGGTTGAAAATTGAAGTTATGGTAATACCTTGTCTTCGTGTAACTATTGAGCTCAGCTGATAAGCCTCACTCTGAATAGTTACGTCTTCGTTAGGTATTAAATGACCAGATCGGATCGCGGGCTATTATAGCCTAAAGGCGCCTATTTGCATGTTACTGCCTGTCATCAACATATTGTATGCTAAAAAGCAGTTCAGTCAGTGTATTGTGCTCACAATGACCCATTACACGCCAATAACTAATGCTTTATATTAAAGTATCAGTTCCAATCATTAAAAGTTATCACTAAATTGTACTAGGCCGCAACTCCTTTAAAGGGTAGCCAAATAAAACGGAGACTACGTTGTCGCCTAACTCACCTCAATACAGCGTACTCAACACAGTGCATTGAAGTGAGTCGTTTAGTGAACGCTGCTCTTCGGTATTAGCTAACTTTTAAAACAGCTGCTGTTACGCTCGATAACTGACGCAACGTGACATGATACAACGAAATATCGCCTTGATCTTTTTCTTGGCGATGGTGCTCTTGCTGTAACTCATTTAACCAGCTGTGCCATTGCTGTAGTGCAGCCTCGGGGATTAACGCTTGTATTTTATCGAGGATATCATCGGGTTTTTGGATGTCTCCAAAATGCCCCACAATCACTTCAGCCATGTGCCGTAGTTGCAACTCGATATCCTCGAGTAAGGTTTCTCTGGCCATCGCTTGCCAGGGCGAGTGCACAGGCATTTCTGACACTGCACCCGCAAATTCACGCACCCTCAATAAATTGTGTAGGCCATAAAATATTTGGGCACACAATGCCGGAGCTGCGTGTGTGTTTTGCTGAATGGCCGCAACACCTAAGCCGGCGAATAAGTTGTCGGGCATTGCAATAATTGTCGCCCAGTGATGGTTTAACCCCAACTTAATATAATCATCAAAGCGCTGCTGCCATGCTGACTTTAACTCTCCAGCGAGCGCCAACTCAATGGTGCTGGCCACCTCTGACAATAAAGGCTTAAGGCAGGCAATATGCTCTTGTGTTGTTTTATTTTTATCACCATTGCGTAAAAACCAACGCACGCCACGGCGTATACGGCGCACCATTTTGGTTTTTAAATCGTAAATTCGGCTTTCGGGCATTAAATTACATTGCTCGGCCATGTATTGGTTAAAAGTGTTCAAGTCAAACACTTCGCGCGCAACCACGTAGGCAATAAACACCTCTTCAAGCGGTGTATTGGTATCGGATAAAAAGCGATAAGCCGCTGTAATACCCAAGTTATTAATAAAATCATTGGCCAGCTGAGTGCTAACCACTTCATTTAATAAGCGGTGATTGAGTACATCATCGCTAAAGCGTTCAGCCGCGCCTTGCGGGAATGCCCAAAAAGCCATAGCGCGAATAGTCGGGTCACGGCTTAATTGTGTTTTGGCCAGTGCCGCTTTGAGCATCACTTTGGCATAACTTAATAACACCGCCAGCTCTGGCCTTGTGAGGTTATCGCCATTGTCGTAGCGTTTCGCTAATATATGATCGGCAGGTAAAAACTCTAGCTTACGGTTTAGCCCAGCATGCTTTTCTAAATAGCTCATTAATTTGCGGTATTCACCTGCACGCTTTGACACTTGGCGCTCGGCCAAGCTTAAACACTCAGTCTGCGCAAAATTATGCGCAAGTACTAAGCGGCTAATTTCTTCGGTGTACTCTTTAAGTAGCCCGTTGCGTTGCTTTTCGGTTAAATCACCGCGCTCAATCACCGCTTGCAATAAGATTTTCAAATTCACTTCGTGATCTGAGCAATCCACCCCCGCGGCATTGTCAATAAAATCGGTATTACAAGCACCGCCAGCTTGGCAAAATTCTATTCGCCCAAGCTGTGTCATGCCCAAATTCCCCCCTTCACCAAACACCTTACAGCGCAACTCTTTACCATTCACCCGTAAACTATCACTGGCTTTATCACCCACGTCGACGTGACTTTCGTGGCTGCTTTTCACGTAAGTACCAATGCCACCGTTCCAAATCAAGTCAACAGGCGCCTTAATAATGGCAGTAATAAACTCATTCGGGGTTAGCTTGCTCGCGGTAATATCAAAACATCGCTTGATGTCGTCATTTAGCGTAATGGTTTTGGCCGATCGAGAAAAAACCGCGCCGCCTTTAGAGATTAACTTTTTATTGTAATCCTCCCACGTGCTGCCTGGGGTGCTAAACAAACGCTGGCGTTCAGCAAAGCTTGAGTCGGCTTCGGGGGTGGGGTCAATAAAAATATGCATATGATTAAAAGCCGCGACCAGTTTAAGTTTTGTCGACAGCAACATGCCGTTACCAAACACATCGCCTGCCATATCACCAATACCCACAACCCGAATGCTTTCGTTTTGGATGTCTATATCTTTTTCTCGGAAGTGGCGCTGCACCGAAATCCAGGCCCCCTTGGCTGTAATCCCCATCGCTTTATGATCATAGCCTTGACTACCACCAGAAGCGAAGCCGTCGCCTAACCAGTGTCCATACTCTAATGAGATCTTATTGGCGATATCGGAGAAAGTTGCTGTACCTTTATCGGCTGCGACCACTAAATAAGGGTCATCGCCATCAATGCAAACCACATCATTAGGCTTAATCGCTTCACCTTCGATTAAGTTATCGGTCACACTGAGTAGGCCGCGAATAAACTGCTGGTAACAGGCAATGCCTTCATCTTGTATAGTTTGACGACTGGTGAAACGGTGTAAGTGCTTAGCCACAAAGCCGCCTTTAGCACCACTGGGCACAATCACGGCATTTTTGACCGCTTGGGCTTTCACTAAACCTAAAACCTCGGTACGGTAATCATTTAAACGATCAGACCAACGCAAGCCTCCGCGTGCCACCATACTGGTGCGCAAGTGCACGCCTTCAACACGAGTAGAATAAACAAATATTTCAAATTTAGGCTTAGGTGCAGGAATGTCATCCATGAGCTCAGGAGACAGCTTTAACACTAAGCTATCAGGGCAAGCTCGCGGGCCCGTTAATTGAAAGAAGTTCGTTCGCAGTGTCGCTCGAAAACCACTAATAAAACGCTGAAACACACGATCGTCATCTAAGCTATTCACCGCATCCAACGACTCACAGATATCGGTTAACATTTTGTTACTAGAGTCATGATTTAAATCATGACTTGGCTGGCTTCCGTGGGTGTCGTTTTTTTGTGTGGTAGGGTTAAAGCGCACATAAAACCAATTGACAAGCGATGCACTGATATCACCGTGGCGCAATAAAGCCCCTGCTATCACGTCACTGTCTAAAGGGAATAGCGTTTGTTTAAAGTAGGCAGCATAAGCGCGTAGAATCACCACATCTCGCCAAGCAATACCCGCACCGAGCACTAAGCGGTTAAAGGCATCATTATCAATAACACCCTCCCATGCTGCTTCAAAAGCCTCACTAAAGCGCTTTTTAAAGGCGTTATCAATATCACCGTGGCGGTGTAGTAGCTCAAGGCTAAAGTCATGTAACCAATAGGTTTCATCGTCTAATGTTAGCGCAAAAGGGTTTTCGCCCAGTACACGTACCCCAAGGTTTTCGAGAATAGGGATAACATCCGACAACGCTAAAGGGGTTTTGGCATTAACCACTTTAAAACGTAATTGGTTGTCTTTCCCCCCTTGAGGTTTAAAGACATGCATGGCTATTTTACCGCTATTGGCCACTTGCTCAAAAAGCTCAATATCACCAACAGCTGCTCGAGCATCATAGGCATCTTGATAGGCCACCGACAAAACCGAACCATAACGCCTAAACAGCGGCAAGCCTAATTTATCACCCTTCGCTTCGATTAAGGCCGTTTCAAGGTGCTCTTGCCAGCCTGTAGCAATAGTATTGATTTGGTTTTGTAAGTCGGCAACATCTATTTCATCGGCAATATTCAGTAGTTCGCCTTCGGGTAATTTAAACACGCAATAAGCGCGCGCCAATACCGACTCCGAAAAAAATGTTGTCGACTCCACCGCTTCACTATTAATAGCTTTGGAGATGATTTTTTCAATCTTTATTCGCACCCGAGTGTTGTACATGTCTCGAGGAACATAGACTATTGCGGTAACAAAGCGACCGTAAGGGTTGGCGCGCATAAAAAGGCGCACTTTTTTACGTTCGTTAATTTGGCAAATACCCAGTAATGTCTCGGTGAGTTCTTCGCTCGACGCCTGAAACAGCTCATCACGTGGAAAGCCTTCGACCACACGCCGTAAGGTTCTAAAGGCATAGCTGTTTTTGGCCAAGCCACTCGCTTTATTGACCACTTTGAGCTTTTGCCGAATCCAGGGGATCGTCGTTGGGGCCGTTTGGATAACAGCGTAAGTAAAAAAGCCCAGTAAGTGCCCTTCGCCTATACAGTTTTTTTGCTCATCAAATAATTTAATCACAATGCAGTCGGGGTATACCGCACGGTGTATTTTAGCCAATGTGGCCGATTTAGTAAAAATAAGGATGTCTTTACACACCTCACCAACACAATGCACAGGCATCAGGGCTTTATTACCTGCACCTTTATTGGCTCCACCTTGAGCTTGCGATTTACGCTTGCGGCATAAACCAAGGCCCGTCTTTGCTGTCGCTGCGGCCTCATAACTAAACTCACGGTAACCCAAATAGGTAAAGTTAGACGCTTCTAGCCATTTTAATAGCGCTGCAGCCTCGTTTGCTTCGTCGGTACCTAGGCCCTGCAGTTGTGTTTGTAAGGTTTGTGTCTTTTCTAAGAGCTTGGGGTAATCCTCAACGACATGTTGCAATTCTAACGCCGTCGCATGAACACGTTGCTTAAACGCTGCACTTTCATCATCGGTGAGCAAGCCCAATTCGGCATAAATCACCGCAAAGGCTTTTTCTGATTGAGGTGGCGTGATTACACAACTGGCTAACAAGTGCAACGCAATGCCCAACTCGTTAAGCGCTATACGCAAGGTATCAACAAGAAATGGACTATCAGGTAATGCCCAATGCAACACCGTGCGATGACATGCCCAGCCCTCTTCTTCAACATTGGGAACTTTAAGTTGTAATACCGGCTTATTCACATCGGTATTCACCGCTTTAAGGCTGAGCCATAAGCCGTATAGGCAATGAGCGTGATCCTCTGCACTGCGGTCATCGAGTTCAGACTGAGGCCATGCTTGCCACAACTTATTGATGAAAGCCTTCAGCGTTGCGGTATCCTCGATGGTGTAGTGCTGTGTTATACAAGCGATAACATCATCAAAAAGTTGTTTGTGCTGCTGGGTGATAGAGTGAGGCTTTTGATGAGCCGCTATAACATTACCCATGTTTATTCTCCTAACCGACTTATTATTTTTCTGACCTATGTGAGCCAATAAGGCATTGGGCTTGATCTTATTGGCGTTGAATACTCTGTTAAGTGCCTGCTATGCCGAGTGTTGAATTTACTACCGCAACCCCCACATAAAGCCGTAGCAGCAAGCTAAGGCTTTTTTCTTTTGGCTAATATACACATTTAGATTTGAGCCGTCATTGACCGTAATCGTGATTAGCTCAATGCATTGTGCTTTAGCCATAGTGCTTTAAGCATAGTCAATGAGAGGTAATCGATTAGAGGCGGCCCAATCCGCGGAACTCGCGTCATAATTGCGAGTCTAGTGCCTCCCATTGGGAATGCACACGACTCACCGCAGCCGTAGCTCGCACAATTTACATACAAGGCTCACCTACATTAGGATTGCAACACCATGTCTGAGACTCAAACTGCCATTAACGCCCTTAAAACCTGGTTAAACCATCAAATTGTTGGCCAACCGCAATTGGTTGATAGACTACTGACAGCCTTATTGGCCGATGGGCACTTGTTAGTTGAAGGGGCGCCGGGATTAGCCAAGACAAAGGCCATTAATAGCTTGGCCAAAGGCATAGAGGCCGAATTTCACCGGGTGCAATTCACTCCCGACTTACTGCCCTCTGATGTGACTGGCACCGATATTTATCGCCCCGAAACGGGCGAGTTTAGCTTTCAACCTGGGCCTATATTCCATAATTTGGTCTTAGCCGATGAGATCAACCGCGCGCCCGCTAAGGTGCAATCGGCGCTGTTAGAGGCAATGGCTGAAAGACAAATTAGTGTGGGCAAATCAACCTATCCACTGCCAGAGCTTTTTTTGGTCATGGCCACACAAAACCCGATTGAACAAGAAGGCACCTACCCGCTGCCCGAGGCTCAATTAGATCGCTTTTTAATGCATGTACGTGTTGGCTACCCAGATATTGCCGCAGAGCGCGAAATTTTACGCCTTAATCGCAATGAAGCTCGTAAAGACCCCATCACCCAACCAACCGTGGTCACACAAAAGCAACTGTTTGATGCCCGTGATGAAGCACTCGCCTTGTATATGGCCGACAACGTTGAAGAGTATTTGGTGCAGCTCGTGGGTGCCACGCGCAACCCCGGCGCCTACGACCCCGCCTTAGCCAAATACATCGAATTTGGGGTAAGCCCGCGCGCAACAATTAGCTTAGACCGCTGCGCCCGAGCACACGCTTGGCTAGAGGGTAAAGATTACGTCAGCCCCGACAACATTCAAGCGGTTATTCACGATGTTTTTCGCCATCGTTTACTACTCAGTTTTGAAGCTGAAGCCGCCGGTATCACCCCCGATGAAATTATTAATCAGTTACTTGCACTGGTGCCGGTCGCTTAGGCCGGAGCGCTACTATGGAGCCGATCAAGACTATGGAATCGATCACCCCCATCAACGCACTGGATACCAGTAATCGCCTAACCTACTGCCAAGCGAATGATTTATTTGACCTACGCATGCTCGGCCAAAAATTACAATTAGGGCAAACGCGCAATAGCCACGCGATTATGGCGGGGAATGTACGCACGCGTTATCGTGGGCGCGGCATGAGTTTTGCCGAGGTGCGCCCCTACCAAGCCGGGGACGATATCCGCACTATCGACTGGCGCGTCACCGCACGCGCCCAAAAACCCTACACTAAGCTCTTTGAAGAAGAGCGTGAGCGGCCTATTTTTATTATGGTTGATATGCGCTCTTCGATGTTTTTTGGTAGTCAGCATCAATTTAAATGCGTTTATGCCGCACGTATTGCTGCAGCCATTGCTTGGGCTGCGTGCCATGCCGGTGATCGCATTGGCGCAATGATTTTAAGTGATCATGGCGAGTGGGATCTGCGCCCCAAGCGCGGCAAAAATGCGGTATTGGCCTTTATTCACGCTTTAGTCGATGCCAATCAACAACTGAGCAACCCCGCCGCGCGCACCGGGCGCTCATTAGCGCAATTTCTCGAAGATGCCCAGCGCATTATTAAGCCCGGCGCCATGGCGTATGTGATTTCTGATGGTCATGACCCTCTGGATATCAACGGCCCACTGAGTACACTGGCTCGCCATGCGGATGTGAACTTTTTTAAGGTATACGACCCCCTAGAGGCCACATTGCCGAGCAAGGGCCTGTTCACCATCGGCGATGGGCAGGCGCGCACCACCGTGAATAGCCGCCGTGTACGCCAACAATTTACCCAACACTTCAATCAACAGCAGCAAGCGCTAAAACATGCTTTGAATCAAGCCATGAGCACAGGTATTAATGCACCGGTTAATGATGACCTTGAAGGCTTACTGCTCGATGTATTAGGCCAAAGGGCCAACGCCTTGTCCAAGTCATTAAGGGGGCAATTATGAATAACGCCACGCAAGCTGCAGGCGGCCTCGATCCACAAATGCAAGCTCAAATCAAAGCGCAAATGGCGGATATTATTGAACCTGCCGCCATCAGCTACTGGCCTATCGCCTGGGGGTGGTGGCTATTAATAGCCTGCGCTATTGGCCTTATCACCGTGATGATTATTGCGGCAATTAAACATCACCGCAATAATCGCTATCGCACCCTGGCTCTCAATGCGCTACAAGATATCTCTAATAAGGCACAGCAAAATGCCCAACAACAAGCACAGCAGCTTATGCAATTAAGTAAACAAGTGGCGCTGCACGCATACCCTCATCATCGGCATACTATTGTTAAAGCCCACGGCGATGAGTGGCTGCAATGGCTCAACACCACCACCGCTACTCCTCTTTTTACACACAAAGACGCACAACAATGGCAGTGCGCCTTATATGCTCCAGCCAGCATTCAAACCTCATCAAACCCTGCACTTATTGCGCTACTGCAACAGTGGGTTAAGCGCCATTACAGCGCATCGGCACTTAATAAGGCTAACAAGGAAAATATAAACAGCAGTCGTAAAATGGAGGAGCAGCATGTTTGAGTTTTCATACCCCTTTATTTTATTGTGCTTACCACTACCCATTGCCGTGTACTTATGGATACCTAAAGTTACCCAACAACAAAGTGCGCTTAAAGTCCCGTTTTATCAAACACTGGTTAACCTCAGTGGCGCTGCGGCCTCCCCTACGGAGCGCAGTATGTTGCAAAAAAGCCTCGCTGTTGCGCTGTGGGTAGCGCTGGTTGTTGCGGGTGCTAAACCACAATGGACTGGTGAACCCATTGCACTGCAAAATGAAGGCCGCGACATCATGCTCGCCGTTGACTTATCGGGCAGTATGAAAGCCGCAGATATGGAATATAACGGTAAACTTTTACCCCGCGTTAGCGTGGTAAGAAGTGTCGTTGCCGATTTTGTAGAGCAACGCCATGGCGACCGGCTCGGCTTGATTTTGTTTGGTGATAACGCCTATTTGCAAGCACCACTCACTTTTGATCGCAATACGGTTAAACAACTCTTAGAAGAAGCCTTTTTAGGCATGGCAGGTAACGCAACAGCTATTGGCGATGCCATTGCTTTAGCCATAAAACGATTAAAAGAAAGGCCCGATTCTGCACGTGTTCTTATTTTACTCACCGATGGTGAAAACACAGCCGGTGAAACTCAACCGCTAAAAGCCGCCGAATTAGCCGCGATTGCAGGCGTTAAAATCCATACTATTGGCGTCGCCAGCGACTTGCTCATCGAAGATGGTTTTGGGTTTTTCTCTCGCAGCAAAAAAGCCTCAGCCGATCTCGACGAAAACACACTGCAAGCGATTGCCGATACAACTGGCGGCCAGTACTTTCGCGCACGCGATACGCAAGGCTTAGCCGCTATTTATGCCGCACTCAATGAAATTGAACCCATCGAACAAGACGATCGCGTCTACCGCCCCATTCAAAGCTTGATGCATTGGCCTTTAGCCGTTGCATTACTCATCAGCATGATCTTGGCTTTACTTAGGCTGGGCCTTGTACCCAGTATGTCCATAAAACAGGACACAGCAAAACCTAAAACAGGAGGGCATGCGTAATGGACACCTTTTTAAACGCGTTTCATTTTTTGCGCCCAGCGTGGTTATTGGCCTTATTGCCTGTAGCCGGTTTACTCGGCTTACTGTGGCGTAGCCACTACAGTAGTCAGCAATGGATTAAGCATATATCACCAATGCTACTTCCCACTTTACTGCAAGGCGGCCTGCAGCGTAATAATGGCGTTTTATTAGCCGGTATCGCATTTTGCTGGGTGGCTGGTTGTTTAGCTTTAGCGGGGCCTGTTTGGCAAAAGCAACCCTCACCCGTAGCACAAAACACAGATGCGCTAGTGATTGCTTGGGACTTATCGCCCTCGATGATGGCCGAAGATATCAGCCCGTCACGTTTGGTGCGCTCGCGCTTAAAAATCATTGATTTACTCAAGGCTAGGCCCGACGGTCAAACGGCACTTATTGCTTTTAGCGGTGAAGCCTACACCGTGACGCCACTGACCGATGATAGCCAAACCATTATTAACTTACTGCCCGCTTTAGCGCCTAATACTTTACCCAGCTTAGGCAGTAACCCCGAGATGGCTTATAGTCAAGCGGCCGATCTATTGACCCAAGCGGGTATTGCCAAAGGGCAAATTTTAATGATCACCGATGAAATCACAACAGATGCTTTAGATACGCTAGAAGATTTAGTCACTGCGAGCAGTCATAAACTCACACTTTGGGGCTTAGGCACTGCCGACGGTGCGCCAGTACCGTGGGGCAAAGAAGGGTTTGCCCGAGATAACAGTGGCGCGATTGCAATGGCTAAGTTAAATGAAGACGAGCTACGCGCTTTTGCCGTAAAAACACACAGTTATTACGTCCCTATGGTGAGTGACGCCTCAGACATCAACGCCTTGCAAAGCCTTATTAGCAACGCAACGACTAATGACGAGCAAAGCGAGACCAATGAGCAATTTTTTGATCAGTGGATGGAGTATGGACATTTTCTGATTTGGGCCTGCCTCCCCTTGTTATTAATCGGTTTTAGGCGCGGCTGGTTATTGTGTGTCGCAATCATCACACTCCCTTACACGTTAATCAGCCCGCCAGTAGCCCATGCAGATCCTTTTAAAACAGATGATCAGGTGGGTTTTGAAGCTTATCAAAAACGCGATTACGACACCGCCGCGCAACACTTTAAAGACCCTAACTGGCAAGCCACCGCGCAGTACCAAAGCGGGCAATACGCTGAAGCGGCTAAAGTGTTTAGTCAGCAAAATACCGCAGAGGCTAAATTTAACCAAGGTAATGCCGAGTTATTACAAGGCAACTTTGAGCAAGCCGTTGAAGCCTATAATCATGCTGAGCGTCTCGCCGCTGAAACTGATGTAGACAGCAGCCAGCTAGAGGCCATCAAAAAAAATAAACAACTCGCCGCCACACTGCAAAAACAAAAGGAGGAGCAGCAACAAGAGCAAGAGCAAGATGGTGACTCAGACGAAAAGGATGACAAAGAGCAAGATGACGAGCAAAAACAGCAAGACAGTGAACAATCCGAGGATACCTCATCGGACTCACAAGAAAATAAACAAGAGCCCTCCGATCAAGAGCCCTCAGACGAGCAAAACTCAGAACAGACAGACGAAGAGGGAAGCTCCTCCTCGGCCGATGCTAACACCGGTGAAGACGCCTCCGAGGGTGCAAGTTCAAGTGCGGATGACAGCGTCCAGGATCAAGGCAGCTCTCAAGGTCAAGATAGTTCAGATCAAAGTAGCTCTCAAAGCGCTGCTGAGATATCACAAGCCGAAGAACCCATGACCGAGGAGCAGCAAATGCTCGAGACACTGTTACGTAAAGTACCCGATGATCCCTCTGGGCTATTGCGCGCAAAATTCCAACAAAAGTATCGCCAACGCCAACAAGAGTTGCGCCGCGGTGGCCGTTTTGATGAAACAAAAAAAGCAGAACAACGATGGTAGGAACAATAATCATGGTCGGTAAAACAATGAAAACCACCCTACAAGTATTTTTAGGTATACTTTTTAGCATCGCTTGGCTGCATACCGCGCACGCGGCCGAGCGCCTAAGCGTACAAGCTGATCGAAGCACCATTGCCGAAAACGAAACCTTAACACTAACGGTTAAATACCAAGATGGCCGCAGTAAAAGCGCGCCCGACTTTAGCAGCCTAAAAAATAACTTTGATATTCTTGGCAATAATCAATCAAGTCAATACGTCAATACCAATGGGCAAGTCACAAGCGTCATGCAGTGGGTGCTTACACTGGCTCCCAAGCAAACCGGCAAAATCCTTATTCCTCCACTCTCATTAGGTCAAGTTCAAAGCCAACCTATTTACATTAGTGTTAATAAAGCACAAACACTGCCCAAAGGCAGCCAAGTGGTGTTTTTAGAAACCCACGTCGCTACCGAGCAAGCCTATGTACAAGAAGAGTTTATCGTCGCGCTAAAGCTTTTTTTTAGAGAAAACATCGTCGACTTTGATGCCGAACCCTTCACAATAAAAGGCGCCAGTTTCGAAGAGTTACCGCGTGCGCAGTATCAAAAAAATATTGGCCACGCTGCCTACCAAGTTTTAGAGCTTCGTTTTGCCGTGACGGCTAATACCAGCGGCACATTAGAGGCTCCTAGTTTTTTATGGAATTTACGCAGCTCAAGCGCACCGGCGAATCGCTTTGGTATGAACTCAGGGCGCACAACCTTGCACCGTTTACGCACCGATCCTTTTACCGTTAACATCAAACCTAGGCCCAGTAGCTACCCCGCTAGCAAGCCTTGGCTACCCGCAAAGACGCTCACAATCAGCGATAAATGGAGTGAGAAAAATCCACAATTTACCGTCGGCGAACCCGTTACCCGCTCAATTACTTTAACCGCGCGCGGTTTAACCGGTGAGCAATTACCCCCCATCGCCGAAGCGATTAATAGCGATGATTTTAAGTTCTACCCAGACCAACCCAAAATAACCAGCGATACCGATGACCAAGGCAAGCTGGGCGCTCGCAGTGAAAGCATGGCTGTCATCCCTACCCGTGCTGGTACACTCACACTACCCGCGGTTGAAATTTCGTGGTGGGACACTCAAAATGACACCTTACAAGTGGCAACGCTACCGGCTAAAACCATTACAGTCAAAGCGGCAGCGGCCAAACCCGAGCAGAGCTTATCGGCTATATTACCTACCACTGAAATACCAACAGTCGTGCAAACGGCCAACAACGCGGCCAACAATGGACAACCTAAAGTGGTCTATCAAACAAGCCATGGCTATTGGCCTTGGCTATGTGCCGCGCTCGTTTTACTGAATATCGTGCAAGGCTTGGTGTTTATGTTATTACTCAAAAAGCGCCAATATACTCAAAAAGAAGCCCCCAATGCCCAGCCACTACAAGCCTCGCTAACGCCGGCTATCACGGCAGCGAATAACAACGATGCTAAAGGCTGCCATAACGCATTAAATCAATGGCTCTATAGGCAAGACCAGCATGCACCGGGGGTGTTTACCCGCAATGTACACCAGTATTTTACGGCGACTCACGCTGATAGCACCTTACTCAGTGAGCTTAATCAGCTTGATGCCGCGCTGTTTAAACCCACTAATGCACCCTGGACGGGCAAAGCACTGGCAAAGGCTTTAACACAATACAGTCAAGGCACTGTAGCACGCACAACCACCGCTTTACCTGCGCTGTACCCTGTGTGACAAGTCAAAAATATCAGCAAGAGCACCCGTAAGAACAAAAACTAGCCACACAAGCAGGCTGCCCGTAAAATGACAGCCTTTTGACTCGATAGGCGCAATAATGCGCCACTCTAGGACACCTTTTATGCGCTTTACCTCGCTTACTCTTTTACTTTCGGCTTTTTTACTGAGCGCTTGCGGCAGTGATAGCAATAATAATGACACCTCATCCAACTCAAGCAGTGCACAATCGAGCACCCCTTCCATTGTTAGCGGCGAGCCTAACGCTGTCGTCTATGCTGCCGGTGAATTCTCGAATGCATTCACTTTTGTCGATGACGAGGCCAATAACCGATGGTTGCTCGCAGACAGCGCGCAAGGGGTTATCGCCGTTGATAAAACCAGTAAAGCCGTCACTTTATTAACCCCACTGGCCAATGACAGTAACACATCAAAACTACAGTCAATTAATGACTTAGTGTTAGACACAAAAAATAATATACTTTATATGCTCGATCTTACCGGTGAACAGATTGTGAGTGCCGACGCCATGAGCGGCATGACATCAGTTGTTGCCACAAAAGAAGATTTTGCGATTGAAGAAGCTTTTGATTGGCGACAACCCGCAAGTTTGTTTTTTGATCAAACAAATGAGCAATTATTAATTGCCGATGCGTTTGGACTTGAGTATGTTATCACCGACGAAGATACCGATACTCAAGCTACTTTATTTGCCTTAAGTACTTTTATTTATACGCCAAGCACCGGTGCGATCAGTGTTATGGCTGCAGCCAATACTATCGCCAATCCATTATCACCGCGCATAGAAGTTAAAGACATTTATTTTGATGATAGTCAAAATACGCTCTACGTATCCAGTTCATTTAGAGTAAGCAACCAAAATAGTACTGGGAGTTATTATTACCGAATACTTAAAATTGATGCACTGAGTCAAACATCATCAACCCTTTATGCTGATAACGCCACCCCAATCAGCAATGTAACCAGCGCCCATAGCGTGACTTATGATAACACCAGCAATCAACTCTTTATGGTCAATAGCCAAACACGTAGATTACTTGCGCTTGATATTACGGCAATAGAAGATGAGGACAACACTACCGACAAAGAAGTGTCAGCGGTACTTTCTTTTGACGATCAGGATTACCCAATTACTAAAGCCGGTAATATCGCACTCAATACCGCAGGTGACATTTTGGTGCTTGATGAAAAAAGCAACGCATTATTTTCATTAGATTACGACATTACAACGAAGCCAGAAGACGATGCATCAGCGCCTAGAACTTTGCTTGTTAGCGGTAAGCCTATCACCCCTAAATACACGGATATGCCGCAAAGTATTGTCGATATTAATGTAGACCCTGATACTCAAGCGTTAATAATTACCGATAGGACTTCACTACAAAAAAATGCGCTCACTTATTCTGATGGCAGCAATGCGTTTAGCCCCTTTGACTTTCAGGTTGATATGTCTGGCGTTACCTCTCAGGAGCTCACTCTAAGCACAGACGAGACACTCAACATTGAGCTTCAGCCTAAACCTTTATTTGTCGCACAAGAGCATAGTACAGGTGATCTTGTTATCTTTGCCTCAAGTTTTGCGCAAGCGACGAATGACCCATTAGTTTATGACATCTATAACGCAGCTCTTTACCGTCGTAAAGCGGGTGAAACAAAGGCTATACCTATTTCTCTTATTGAAGACAATGATGGAGATATTACGCTGTTCAGCTTTCCTTTTAATACTTCAAGCACTCAAAAAATAACACTCAACGATGACGGCGTATATTTTGGTGGGAACAGCTACGTTATACGTGACCGTTTTAACAACCTTATCCCTATCGGTGATATTGTTTTTTGGAACGAAAAAGAACAAGGGCTAGAAACCATCACGAATGGATCACTCTATAGCCCCCAAAATTTAACGGGTGTGGCGTATGATGCAACCAATAAACGCGTTCTTTTTATCGATGCAAGCCAAGATGCTTTAATTGCCATTGCCGAAGATGATGAACGTACTTTTACGGTTATTTCTGGTCGTACAAATACAGACAGCCCTGCCATGCCTTTACCTTCAGGCCTCGCGCTAAACCATAATACCCAAATGGCTTATACCTTTGAAAATAGTGTGCGAGCGGTATTCAGTATTGACTTAGCGACAGGTAAAAGAACCCGCATTGATAGTGAACCCAACTACATTCGCAATGCTAGTAAAATCAACTTATCGGCAGACAACCAAACGCTTTATATTGTTGATGCATCGTCTAATCGTATTGTTGCAATGGATATTGATACCGGTGAACAGCGCTGGATAGACCAATAAGCACCACTAGATCTCATGCGTGACAGCTAACGTAGGTACCTTTGTGACACAATAAACATTAAAAGATAGTAACTATTCAGAGGTACCGAAATTGGGCGCTAATGAATCATTTACTGGGCCGCTCAAGCCATCCATGGTCGCTATATAAGCGCTCCCGGCGCTTAAATGCCCAGAAAATAATCCATCAGCACCCTATCAGGTGAGGTTTGTCAGCCGAGCTGAATAGTTACAAAAGATAGTAATAAAAAACCTCCGTTCCTGTTCCTGTACAAGGGCGGAGGTTTTTTTATGCTCCTTTAATCAAGTTACCGCTATTTCAAATAAATATCACTTTAAGCCTAACTCCCGCGAGTTATTAACGTTATAGTTTATAACCCACTTCTTCGTGTAGGCTAATATCTAACCCCTAGATTTCTTCTTCTGTTTAGCTGTGTGTCTTTGATCATCCTGCGTTACAATATGTAACAATATAAACAGCCCTATAAATGTGCTAGCCAATATGAGGCCTATTCAGTCATTATGACTCATCATACGCTCGATAAATTTGATACGCTTATTTTACAAGCACTGCAAGAAAATGCTGATTATTCAATGAATGATATTGGGGCACGTGTGGGGTTATCGCATACGCCTTGCTGGCGCCGAGTCAAAAAACTGGAGCAAGCTGGTTTTATCACAAAGCGCATTACCTTACTTAATGCAAAAGCTTTAGATTTAAACGTGAGTGTGCACGCCTACCTAACCATAAAAAGCCATGATGAAGGTTCTTTAACCGACTTTGAAAAAGCCGTGCAGGCCATTCCCGAAATTGTAGAGTGCTATTCGACAACCGGCGATAAAGATTATTTGTTACGGGTTGTTGTCGCCAGTGTTGAGGCTTACGAGACACTACTCAAAAAAACCTTAGTGCATCTCCCTAATGTTGCATCAATCAACTCAACATTTGCGCTAAAGCAGGTTAAATATACTACTGAGTTACCGATCCAAAGAGGTGATATTTAGGGACTATATTAAGGGCTATATTTAAGGGCTATATTTAAAAACGAGGAAAAAATACCTGAGCCAAAAAACGTGTTTTGCGTTTCTTTTTATGCATTACTCAGAGCGTTACATGCCGCAGCATACGTCCCTTCGAGCACCTTGCCGAGAAAGCGCAACCTGTTTGTTGTAGTCACCCCATCTGGTCAACTAAAACCTTACACCTAATTCGGCAAACTGTTATTGCATCGCCCCTTAATTGCATCGCCCCTTAATTGCATCACCTCTTAAGCACCGTCCGATCACGCGACAGCGCTAAAAGTGCTTCTGTGATTTGAATTCTGGCCATATCAAACACATCGTGACAATTTGCCCCATTTAGCAATAAAGACAATTCTGTACAAGCAACCACCACTGGTGCACGCTGCTGATAGCGCGCAATTAAGTCGCGATAATACTGAATATCTTCTTGCGTGTGTTCACCTACATAAGTACGGCGCCTTATCTCGTCAATGCCTGCTATATGTTGTGCCGTGGGCCTATGGATAGCAATATTACTTTGCTCAAAATAGCGTGCTAATCGCGATGAGGTCACGCTGTATTGCGAGGCGATCAATGTTATCGCATTGATTTTTTTTGATTGTAAGCGCTGAATACAAGCCAGGACAGGGTGTATTATATGAACCCTCTTTAACAGGCTTGGGGCTAATTGATCGACCGTTTCATGCAAAGTAACATTAGGGATAATTAAGGTCGTAATACCTCTATCAATACAGTGCTCAATTTGACATGTAATTAAAGGTTTAAGCACTTCGAATTGATTAGGTAAGTGTCCATTAATGACTGAAAAGTCAGTAGGTATAACAGTAAACAAGGATGATGGATTACTCCCGTTTACATTATGGTATTGATGAGCTATTTCAGCTTTATAAAAATCGACTGTGCGCGCGCCTAAATCCAGTAAACCTAAGGGGCGTGAGGCCGTAGACTGTACATCTAAAAGTTGTAACTTCGAGTCAAGTGATGCTGGCATAGCTTTGCCTATTTTTTATTCAGTACATAATCAGCAAAATAATTATTATTATCTGTCATTTTTGTAACCACATCGAACTCAGTATCAGAAATAATATCATTAACAATTTTATCGCTATATTTTCTCGATATTTCGGTCTGTATTTTTTCGCCGGCCGAAAAATGATAAGTTTTCCCGATTGCTTTAATCACCACCTCTTGCTCACACTTACTCTTGATATAACTTTTAGCCACGCCGCTAACTTCGTCATACTCTGGCGCATGCTCAAACGCTTCAATATTAAAATCTGCCTCTAGTTCATCGTTCATACGTTGAAGTAAATTAAGATTAAACGCACAGGTAATACCTTTTTTATCATTATATGCCGGTAACACAATGGCAGCCGGTTTAATCAAATCAACGCCTAATAATAATTTATCATGCGCATTTAAATTATCACTAAGATGTTGCAAAAATTGACAGGCTATATCGTCGGGCATATTGCCAATATTTGAGCCTAAAAAAAGAACCACTTTAGGATGGTCACTGTTTTTGAGTGAATGCAGGCACTCAAAGTAATCGCCCTGCCTTGGTTTGATCGATATATTTGGCAGGTCTTTTGATACATTAGCAACGAGCGTCTCTAACGCATTACTCGAAATATCGATAGGAATATAATCGTAACTCACACTATTGGCATTCATTGCAGCCAGTAGTTTTTTAGTTTTTGTGCCGTCACCGGCACCCAGCTCAATAAGCTCAAAATGACGCCGACTATCCAACTCTAAATGCTCTATCATCTCGGTTGTTTTTTGAGTAAATATCTCTAGCTCGGCTCGAGTAAGGTAGTACTCTGGCATATTCATTATTTTAACAAATAATTCATCGCCTAACTTATTGTAAAAGTATTTAGATGAGAGTGTTTTTTCTTGTGCACTAAAGCCTATATCAACATCTTTTGCAAATTGTTCAATCATGGCTCAATAACCTTATCGTTGAATGATAACTCAATCGCTTATTTTTAGCTTAGACGCTTTCTTTGACTAGGCGAATACCACTGTATTGCCACTGAAAGTACGGATGGAAAAAATTGCGGTAGGTTTTGCGAGAATGCTGCGGTGAGGTTGCGCGTGAGGCTCCACGCAATACCATTTGATTAACCATAAACTTGCCATTATATTCACCCACAGCACCCTCACCAATTTTAAAACCAGGATAAGGTAAATAAGCCGAAGCCGTCCATTCCCAGCGCTCGCCCCAGTCCAATTGATCACTGGCAACTTCCCATTCAAACTCCGTCGGCAAGCGCGCACCTTTCCAGCAAGCAAAGGCATTGGCTTCATAATAAGAGACATGACACACTGGCGCATCAAGGTTAACCGGCTGTAATCCTGCAAGGGTGTAGTAAAACCACTGCCCTTTTATGTTATGCCAATATAAGGGGGTTTGAATATTATTATTGCAAAGCCAAGACCAGCCTTCATCTAACCAGTAACTAAAGTTTTTATAGCCGCCCGCTTCAATAAACTGAACAAACTCTCTATTGGTCACTAACCCTGTCGATATCTCGTAAGCGTGTAGATACACCTTATGTTGTCCTAGCTCATTATCAAAACAAAAACCGTTTGCTCGATCATGACCTACGAGATAAATGCCCTCGGTAATATTTAGCCACTGAGACTGCTGTACACCGCTATGGCGTTGTTTACTCGGGGGGTTTTTAACCCGATGGTTATCGGGGCAATGATTAGCCGATCGATGAAAAGCATCGTCAACAAAGCGTGTGTTTTTTTGATACACAGGAAAGGTTGGATTATGTGACAGCGTATATTTTATATCGGTTAATAGCAGTTCTTGGTGCTGCTGTTCATGCTGAATGCCGAGTAAAACCAGCTCATTAATATCTGTCTTTTGTTGCTCATTTAAAGTCGCTAACACAGTACTGAGCAGTTGTTCAATATGGCTGTCCACATATTGACGATAAGCATAAACGTTCGCCACTGTAGGTCTTGTTATTAGGCCTCTATGTTTGCGCTCAGCACGCGCGCCCACACCTTGATAATAACTATTAAACAAGAAGCTAAAGGCATCATCAAATACTGTATATTGAGGAGCATAAGCACTGAGTACCATCTCTTCAAAAAACCATGTGGTATGCGCTAAGTGCCATTTAGGCGGGCTGGTAAATTCAGCGGCCTGGGGCACATAATCTTCGGTATTTAATGGTTCACACAGTTGTTCGGTGTACTGCCTAACCGCCTTAAACCTTTCAAGTAACATGGTAATTTTTGACCTATCTAATGAATGAATATCTCCTACATATAGCGTGTATTTTTTATCGTAATACAGCTCAAAATAATACTGATATTGATACATTAGTCTTATTTTGGCTTACTATTTTATAGATGGTTTAAGAGTAACAAACGAGCATAAATATAAAAAGTCTATTTTTTATATTTAAACATGAAAAATAGGTGCATCCCATCATAAAAGTGTCACAAATAACATTATTGACCGCGCGCATAGTATCATTACAACAACTTAATTCCAGATTTTTAACTCCGCAATTTAATTTTTAGAGCGTGGCTGAAATGCTGGATAATAGGATCTTATCTGCCCCAGCTTTAAACTTCCCCGCATTACAAATAGGTTCTGTGGCGTTCCTAATGCTCTATAATTTTATCGTGCGGATCGGTTTCAAAAAAACCCATGGTGACCCTCTTCAAAAATACGGGCTATATCAATCTCACACATGGGGTTTCTGATTAAAAAATCGTTAAAAAATTCAATGATACCCTCTTTGCCATCAGCAACGCCTGTTGAGTGCCGGGTATAACAGTGTCCTGTATATTTTTTCATAACATCGCGCGGATTACCGTCACGAATGCCTTCGAAGTAAAGAGATTTCACATTGTGTATTTTCTGGCTCATAAGCCAACTTTGCAATAAACAGAGTGTCGCCTGTACTGTACCAATAAGATGCATCTAGGATATACCAGCATTACGTGTATGTGTTTGAGTCGCTCGCGCCTATTGGTTCAACGCAACGCTTTCATATTATTGACGAGCCTTTGTATTTGCAACAGGTTAACGGTCTATGGCCTTGTACAGAAGGTGGGAAACGCACTAAAAAGGTGTATCTCTAACACTGTAAACCGCACTATGCCTATGCCTATGCCTATGCCCTAAAACCCAGTGCACTACTGCAAGATTTTTAATCTTGATCAACAAAAAGTTTTAGCACAGCAATCCTTAAGCGCGATCTTCCTCCTAACTCCGGGGATGGTATAATATTGATGCGAGTGATATTGCTTTATCGGGTAGTTCTTAGCCGGCTTGCGCATTGACAGTGGCTGATTGCCATTGCGGTGGCAGCTACTCTCGCATAGAAGCGCGCGCTTAGTGCATCCATATTGACCCAAAAATAACAGCGATAGCCATGCACAGCGCGGCCAAAAATGCTATAGTCGCGCGCCTTTTTAGTGGCTGTAAGCCGCATTAATACTGAATTGAGCGTACTTTTGTGGTGCAAATCAACAACCAAAAAGTACACTAACTAGCTATATGCTAACCATAAAAAGCCGTTAGGATTTCGCCACCCATGAGCAACACCCTAAGCACAGCTGCAAGCCCGTCACGTAAAATACTTGTTACCAGCGCACTACCTTACGCCAATGGCTCTATCCATTTGGGTCATATGGTAGAAACTATCCAAACCGACATTTGGGTGCGCTTTCAAAAGCAGCGCGGTCACCATTGTTTGTATGTATGCGCTGATGATGCTCATGGCACCGCCATTATGTTAACGGCTGAAAAAAACGGCATCACTGCACAGCAGCAAATTGATAACGTACGCAAAGAGCACGAAACCGATTTTGCCGGCTTTAACATTGACTTTGATAACTACCACACCACCCATTCTGACGAAAACAAAGCGCTTTCAGAGCTCATTTACAACCGCTTAAAAGCCAACGGGCATATTGCCGAGCGTGAAATAACGCAAGCATTCGACCCCGAGAAGCAACTCTTTTTGGCCGACCGCTACATCAAGGGCACCTGCCCTAAGTGTAAAACCCCCGACCAATACGGCGACAACTGCGAGGCCTGTGGCGCAACCTATGCCCCCATGGACTTGCTCGATGCCCAGTCGGCTATTTCTGGGGCAACACCTATCGCTAAAGCCTCTAAGCACTTGTTTTTTAAACTCCCCGAGTTTACCGCCTTCTTAAAAGAGTGGACCCGTGCCGGTCATTTACAGCCCGAAGTTGCCAACAAACTGGCTGAGTGGCTTGATAGCGGTTTGCAAGAGTGGGATATTTCACGCGATGCGCCCTACTTCGGCTTTGAAATACCCGGTGAAACAGGTAAATACTTTTATGTGTGGTTAGATGCTCCGATTGGCTATATTGCTAGCTGCAAACACTACTGCGACAAAAACAACCTCGACTTTAATGAGTACTGGGCCGCTGATAGCACCGCTGAGGTCTATCATTTTATAGGCAAAGACATTATTAACTTTCATGCGTTATTTTGGCCTGCCATGCTCAGCTCTGCGCAATTGCGTACGCCCACGCAAGTTTTTGCACACGGCTTTTTAACCGTTGACGGTAAAAAAATGAGCAAGTCACGCGGCACGTTTATTAAAGCCAGTACTTACCTTAAGCATTTAGACCCCGAATACCTGCGCTACTATTACGCCACCAAGTTAACCGGCGGCGTTGATGATTTAGACTTAAACCTCGATGATTTCATTGCTCGTGTTAACAGCGATCTAGTCGGCAAAGTGGTGAATATTGCCAGCCGTACCGCTAAGTTTGTTAACAAGAGCGGGGGCGTGTTGTCGGCATACAACCCCAACCCTGTACTCTGGCAGCAATTTTGTGATGTTAGCGAAACAATTGCCGAGCTTTACGAAGCCCGTGAATTTGGCAAAGCTATGCGCGAAATCATGGCACTGGCCGATAGCGCCAATGAATATATCGCCGAAATGGCGCCATGGAGCCTAGCCAAAGACCCAGCCAACGCACAGCAAGTTCTCGATATCTGCAGCTTAGGCCTTAACTGTTTTGCCGCATTGGCGACTTTTTTAAAGCCCGTACTGCCCACCACCATGAGCGATGCCGAGGCTTTTTTAAATACCACACTCAACTGGAGTGGCTCGTTAAGCTATTTGGGCGAGCACACGATCAACACCTTTAAGCCACTCATGACACGTGTTGATGCCAAAGCGGTTGATGCCATGATTGATGCCAGTAAAGAGGAGCAACCCGCACCCCAAGCAAGCGCCGCGGTAGCCGAGTCAAACAATGAATGGTTAACGCAAGAGCCTATCGCACCTGAAATCGAGTTTGATGATTTTGCTAAAGTAGATTTGCGCATTGCTAAAATTGTTAATGCCGAACATGTCGAAAAAGCCAACAAGCTTTTACGCCTAACCCTCGATATTGGCGAACCACGCAATGTATTTGCCGGCATTAAAAGCGCCTACAAACCCGAAGATTTAATAGGTAAGCACACCGTCATGGTGGCTAACCTTAAGGCGCGTAAAATGAAGTTTGGCATGAGCGAAGGCATGGTGCTGGCCGCAGGGCCTGGCGGTAAAGACTTATTTATTTTAGAACCCCACGCAGGCGCACAGCCTGGTATGCGAGTAATGTAATGACCGAGTTCTTTGTCATTTTTGTTGGCGCGGTATTAGTCAATAATTTTGTATTGGTACAATTTTTAGGCTTGTGCCCTTTTATGGGTGTCTCCAATAAACTTGAAACGGCCATTGGCATGGCGGCCGCCACCACGTTTGTACTCACATTAGCCAGTATTTGTAGCTATATGGTGCATGCGTGGATCTTGGCGCCACTGGGATTAACGTTTTTAAAAACGATCAGCTTTATTTTAGTGATTGCAGCGGTTGTGCAGTTTGCCAAAATGTTTATCGAAAAAACGAGCCCTTTGTTGTACCGCGTACTCGGTGTTTTTTTGCCCCTAATTACCACCAACTGCGCTGTGCTGGGTGTTGCCTTACAAAACACCAATAAAGTTCACACTTTTAGCGAGTCGGCACTGTATGGCTTTGCTGCGGCAGTTGGGTTTTCGTTGGTATTAATTTTGTTTTCTGCTATGCGCGAACGTCTCGCTGCCGCCGATGTGCCCACACACTTTAAAGGCGCAGCAATTGGCATGATCACCGCAGGCTTAATGTCCCTCGCCTTTATGGGCTTTGCAGGGCTGGTATAAACATGTTGGACTGGATGATTAACAACCCCGTGCCCTCAGCACTCTTGGTTTTAGCGGCATTGTCGCTCAGCTTTGGGGCTATTTTAGGGTTTGCGGCGGTTAAATATAAAGTGGAGGGTGACCCTCTTGTTGAGCAAATTGATGCGCTATTACCTCAAACCCAATGCGGGCAATGTGGTCATCCCGGTTGCAAGCCTTATGCACAGGCTATTGCAGATGGTGAAGCCATCAACCATTGCCCACCGGGCGGGCAAGCCACTATCAACAACCTTGCAAGCTTATTGGGTGTAGAAGCGCCGTCGCTTGATGCCGAGCACGGGCAAGCCCCCGAGGTTAAACAAGTGGCTTATATTCGCGAAGAAGACTGCATAGGCTGTACAAAATGCATTCAAGCGTGCCCAGTTGATGCTATTTTAGGCGCACAAAAAAAGATGCACACCGTGATCGAAAGCGAATGTACAGGCTGTGACTTATGTGTAGAGCCCTGCCCCGTTGATTGCATCGATTTACTTCCGGTAAAAGAGGGCGTTAAAGAATGGGCATGGGAAAAACCCGATGCTCATCTTATTGCCACCGACCGCGCACATAGCCCTAACTCTGCACAGGCGTCAGTATGACCTCACACACAATATGGGAAGTGCCAGGCGGTATACACCCACCCGAAAACAAAGCGCAATCCATGGCACAAGCCTTAGTAGAGTGCCCTCTTGCACCCGAGTACATTTTACCACTCAACCAGCACATAGGGGCACCTTCGGCACCGCTGGTTAGCGTGGGGCAAGCGGTTAAAAAATACCAGCTTATTGCCGACGCCGAAGGTATTTTTAGCGCGGCGTTACACGCGCCAACATCGGGTACTGTCAGCGCCATAGAAGAGCGTTTAATTGCCCACCCTTCGGGTTTGAGCGCGCCTTGTATCGTGATCACTCCCGATGGCCTAGACCACGCTTGCTCGCTCGAGCCTTGCGAGCAACCTTTTGAGCTCGACCACGCTAGCATTGTGACTAAAATACGCAATGCAGGCCTTATCGGTATGGGCGGCGCAGGCTTTCCTTCTGCGGTTAAGCTCAACCCCCACACCAATACGCCCATTAATACACTCATTATTAACGGCACCGAGTGCGAGCCCTACATCACCGCCGATGATATGCTCATGCAAACGCAAGCAAGTGAGCTACTTGAAGGCGTACGCCTACTGGCCCACACACTCGGTAACCCCGCTAACGTTTTAATTGGTGTAGAAGATAACAAGCCAGATGCGATTGCCGCCTTACAAGAGGCCGCTCACACTGCCAACCAGCGGCACAATTGCGATATTAACGTGGTGAGCTTTCCCACTAAGTACCCCTCCGGTGGCGAAAAACAACTTATTTATATTCTTACAGGCCAAGAAGTCGACAGTGGTAAAATCCCTGCGAGCATGGGTATTGTTGTGCAAAACGTGGGTACCGCCGTCGCCGCATGGCGCGCCGTACGCTACGGCGAGCCCTTAATAGAGCGCATTACCACCGTTGTGGGTGAATCACTCCAAGTGCAACGCAACATGCGCGTGCGCATTGGCACACCCATGAACTTTGTGCTTGAGCAAAACGGCTTTATGGCCAGCCAAAGTGCGCGCCTGATTGTGGGCGGCCCAATGATGGGTTATGCGCTAGAGCAAACCTGTGTGCCGGTCATCAAAACAACCAACTGCCTGCTAGCCCCTAGCCATAGCGAAATGCCCGAGGCACCGCCACAACAAGCGTGTATTCGTTGTGGCCACTGCGCCGAGGCCTGCCCTGCCGGCCTGCTGCCACAGCAACTTTACTGGTATGCCCGCAGCGATGAACACGAAAAACTCGAGGCGCATCATTTGTTTGACTGTATTGAATGCGGTGCCTGCTCTTATGTATGCCCCAGTAGTATTCCGTTGGTGCAGTATTATCGTGCGGCTAAAGGCGACATTCGTAAAACAGCCGAAGACAAGCTCAAATCAGATAAAGCCCGCGAGCGCTTTGAGCACCGTCAAGAGCGCCTCGCCAAAGAAGAAGCCGCCAAAGAGGCTAAACGCCAAGCCCGTAAGGCCGCAGCCGAGCTTAATAAAGCCAAAATGGCCGCCCAACAAGCTGTCGGAGCAGTATCACCGCCTCCAGCCGCCCCTGCCAACACAACCGCTAACCATGACCCCAGCGCGCCCGTCATACCAGCAATTGCCTCTGCCGAGGAGCTAGTGGCAAATGCCGCCACCGCCGCCAAAGCGCAACAAGACCCAACACTCGATAAAGCCAGGCTATCGCGCACCGTCGAAAGCCTCGTCAGTAGTATTGAACGCCTGAAAGCACAAATGGCAGAAGCCACCACCGAAGGCTTAGAAGCCTCGCGTATTGAGAAAATGGCCGCTAAGCTCAAACAAACCGAGCTCAAAGCACAAGAAGCCCAAGCCAAGCTCGACGCTTTTGACAAAACACTCGCCGCCGGCAGTCAAGTAGACGCCGCCGCACAAAAAATGATGGCCAGTCCCAATGCAGCCGCCGAAAAAACCTTAAATTCATTACAAAAGCGCTTAAGTAAAGCACAAGAGCTGCACTTAGACGCCGTGAATGAGAACAAGCCCTCGGCCGATGCCTTAAAGCAAGGCGTTATTAAATTAGAGCAAAAAATTGAAGAGGCCAAACAAGCACTCAACGAGGCGCAAAGTACTGCGTCAAGCTCAAATTCAAGTTCAAGCGAGCCCCAAAAACCCGATGCCGCCGCTGCTGCCATTGAGCGCGCCAAGCAAAAGGTACAAGCCGCGGCCAGCATGACGCCCGAGCAAAAAGCACACGCGGCGGTTGAGTCGCTACAAAAACGCTTAGCCAAAGCACAAGAGCGCTATACCAAAGCGCAAGAAACCCATGACGAAAACGTAGAGGCCTTTGCCATTGGCGTCGAGAAATTGGAGCTTAAATTAAAAGCGGCCATGGAGGCCCAAAAGGAAGGATCCGAGCAAGCTTAGCGCATCCACTCGGCTAACCCATGGAGCACTATTCATACTCTGTTGTTGAATACTTATTACTTGCTATTAATCCCTTAAGCTAGGAGACACCCATGTTAGAGAAAATACAAAGCTTTTTTGTTGATGGAAACTGGATGGACAGCGCTATTCCCTTTTTAACCAATGTTGTGATTGCCCTTGGTATCTACATTATTGGTAAATGGATTGCAGGCTACGTGGTTAAGCTTATTGATAAAGGCATGGAATTGCGCAAAATGGATCCTGCACTACGCGGGTTTTTGTCAGCGATTTTAAAAACCGTATTTACTTTTGTGATTATGTTGGTGGCTGTTGAGCAGCTTGGCATTAATACCACATCATTACTCGCCTTATTAGGTGCTGCCGGTTTAGCGGTAGGCTTAGCGCTCAAAGATTCTTTATCCAACTTTGCCGCTGGCGTTATGCTAATACTCTTTAAACCTTTTAAAATTGGTAACTTTGTCGAGGCGGGCGGCGTTGCCGGTGTCGTCGAAAACATCGAAGTGTTTAATACCATTTTTAAATCAGGTGATAACAAAGAAATTATCGTCCCTAATGCGCAAATTTATGGCGGCACTATTACCAATTACAGTGCGCGCCCAACCCGCCGTATTGATTTAGTCATTGGTATTGGTTATGGCGATGATATGAAAAAAGCACGCGACTTGATCTTAGAAGTATTAGCCGCAGAAGCTCGCGTATTAAAAGACCCAGAACCCGTAGTTGCGGTGAGTGAGCTTGGTGATAGTAGTGTTAATTTTGTTGTGCGCCCGTGGGTGGTCACCGGTGATTACTGGCCAACGCGCTGGGCCATTACCGAAGCGATTAAAGAGAGCTTTGATGCCAACGGCGTGAGTATTCCTTTTCCACAACAAGATGTTCATATGCACACGGTCGAAAAATAACCTTTCGCTTGACCATGTAATGCACGAGGGGGCACGGCCCCCTTTTTCTTTAACAACTTTTTTATTTTTTGGCTTTTTAGCATGGCATTTTTGCGCGCTTCATCCCCCCATACCCACAACCCCAATACAACCGGTCGCGTTATGCGCGAGGTGTTACTGGCCACAATCCCTGGCATTGCCGTATTAACGTGGTTTTTTGGCTTAGGTACGCTCTCTAACATCATTATCGCTTGCGCATTTGGTTTGGGACTAGAAGCGGCCGTACTCAAAATGCGTGGGCGCCCTATCGCCTTTTATTTAAAAGATTTAAGCGCACTGGTGACAGCCGTATTATTGGCTATCGCCTTACCACCGGCCAGTAGCTGGTGGCTAATTGGTGTGGGTATGACTGCCAGTATTGTTGTGGCTAAGCACCTCTACGGCGGCTTAGGTTATAACCCCTTCAACCCCGCCATGGTGGGCTACGTTGTCTTGCTAATTTCATACCCTCAATACATGACGTTATGGTTAGCCCCAGAAAACCTCAGCGTTCAAGGCGCTATTTTTGACATAACCACTTTATTTGAGCTGGTATTTGGTGGCCTCGCCAGCACAACTATGGACGGTTTAACCGCGGCAACCCCCCTCGATGTTTTTAAACAGACCGCCGGCTTAACCGCACAAGATATCTATGCACACAAAGCTATTTTTAGCCAAGGTCTATTTGCCGGTGCTGGGTATGAATGGGTGAATGTCGCGTTTTTATTCGGCGGCCTGTATTTATTAACGCGCAAAGTGTTTACCTGGCATGCGCCTATTGCCATGCTTGCCGCTTTAGCGTTATTTGCTACCGTATTTTACGATGCAGGCAGCTCAAGCAGTGGCGGCTCGCCCTTGTTGCATTTATTCTCAGGGGCAACGATGCTGGGCGCCTTTTTTATTGTGACCGACCCAGTCTCATCCGCTACCAGTAATAGAGGGCGCCTTATTTATGGCGCGCTGATTGGCGCTTTGGTTTATATTATTCGCGTGTGGGGCAATTACCCCGATGCCGTGGCTTTTGCCGTACTGCTGATGAACTTTGCCGCCCCTTTTATCGACTATTACACCGTGCCACGCACCTACGGCCACAAAAAAGCTCAGCGCGCAACGCAGACCGGAGGTCAGTAATGTTAGGTCAATCTATCAGTAAAAACAGCTTAATACTCGGCACCTTTGCCGCCGTAACCGCAGCTATTATTGCCATTACTTTTCAAAGTACAAAAGAGCGCATTACCGCACAAGAGCGCAAAGCGGCATCGGCGGCCTTAATTGAGATGATTCCGACTCATCGGCACAATAACGACATGCTCAGTGACGTGCTCACACTAAAGACACAAGACAGCCAGGAATTAGGTTTTACAGCGCCTGTTGATCTGCATATCGCAAAGCAAGATGGCAACGTTGTTGCGCTTGTGATCCCGGCATTGGCGCACGATGGCTACAGTGGTGATATTAAAATGGTGGTTGCCGTTAATGTAGACGGCACCTTAGCGGGTGTGCGTGTACTCTCGCACAAAGAAACACCCGGCCTAGGCGATAAAATTGATTTACGTAAATCACCGTGGATTCACAGCTTTGATGCCACCTCACTCAGCAACCCAACCGCAAGTTTATGGGCTGTAAAAAAAGACGGCGGAGAGTTTGATCAATTTACTGGCGCCACAATTACACCGCGCGCAGTAGTCAAACGTGTCAAACAAACACTTGAGCTATTCCATACACACAAAAGCACTTGGTTAACACAAGCCCGTTTAGTCCAATCTGCAAGTTCAGCCCACCTCTCACACTCAACACAAAATGTACAGGCAGGAGTGACTCATGAGTAACACCGATTATAAAGAAATCACTCGTACAGGCCTTTGGAGTAATAACCCTGCATTGGTTCAACTATTGGGCCTGTGCCCTCTGCTGGCGGTATCGGGCTCGGTGGTTAACGCCTTAGGGCTAGGCTTGGCCACCATGCTGGTACTGGTTGGCTCTAATATGGCTGTTTCGTTGATTCGCCACGCCGTCACCGAGGCCATAAAACTGCCCGCCTTTGTGATGATTATTGCCGCGTTTACCACCTGTACCGAATTACTCATGCAGGCTTTTACCTATGAGCTTTACCAAATTTTAGGGATATTTATCCCGTTAATTGTCACCAACTGTGTCATCTTAGGCCGTGCCGATGCCTTTGCCAGTAAAAACCGCGTACTGCCCTCTATTTATGACGGTCTAATGATGGGCTTGGGTTTTGGCGCTGTGTTAGTGGTTATTGGCGCCGTACGCGAAATACTGGGCCAAGGTACTTTATTGGCCGACATGCACTTATTACTCGGTGACGGCGTTGATTTAACCCTCCATGTCTTTGGTGACAACTACCCAAGCTTTTTAGTAGCTGTATTACCGCCGGGTGCGTTTATTGTGGCAGGCTTACTCATTGCCGCTAAAAATGCCATTGATAGCACCATAGAGCGTAAACGCGCCGCTCAAAAGGTCATTGTCAAAGGTAGCAAGCGTGTGCGTACTACCGGTAAAGTGGCCTAGCATTAAAAGCATCAGAGCGGTATTTTAACGACCGCTTAAGTCTTTTTTGGCGTATCCCTAGGCCCTACAGATTTATCGACTCCGGAGATCAGCATAGCCACTCGCTTAACGTGACTATGCTGATAGGTTTCCCGAGCAGAGGACTAACACCCCTTGATCTATTCGCCAGCTTTGCTGGGTGAACTACCTGTGCAAGTAAACGCATTATTTTTGGCCTAGCCGACTATATTGATTTAGTCGATTGGACCGACAGCTCTTGAGCATCCTGCTCTCGCTGCATTATCACGTCGCCGCACCATTCGTGACAACTAGCCTGACACATAGGGGATCCGCACTGAGCGGTGTGGGGAGAGCTGGCTAGAAACCAGCTCTTACCCGATTTATACGGCTATTTACCACCAGCAATGTCAACAAATGTACCTGTAATAAATGATGCTTCATTAGATAGTAGAAACGCAATAGCAGCAGCAACCTCATCCGGTGTGCCACCACGCTGTAAAGGTATTAATGGTGTAACGCGTTCAACCCTATTGGCTTCACCACCATCTCCGTGCATATCAGTATAAATAAAGCCTGGCCGAACACAGTTTACACGAATATTTTGATTGGCAACCTCAAGCGATAAACCTGTTGTTAATGTATCAATAGCTCCTTTTGATGAGGCGTAATCTACATACTCACCTGCGGAGCCTAACCTTGATGCAGCCGAAGATACATTAACAATTGAGCCACCATTACTCATTCGGTTGATTGCCTCACGGGAACATAAAAAATAACTTGTAATATTTGTGGTGAGTATTTTGTTAATTCTTTCTGCCGTCATTTCTGACACACGCATTTGCGGTAATAATATACCTGCGTTATTTACCAAGTGAGTAATTTGGCCTAATTGGTTATCAATTGTTTTAAAAAGACGAATTACATCATCTTCTTTTGAAACATCAGCTTGTACAGCGATAGCTGTACCACCATCTTTAATAATATCTAAAACCACTTTATTAGCTTCAGATTCATTTAAGAGATAATTAACACAAACAGCATAGTCCTGCTTTGCTAAATATTTAGATGTTGCAGCGCCGATTCCACGGCTGCCGCCGGTCACTAAAACTATGGAATTCATCGAACCTCCGTTTGCCGTATAACGCCTTGTTCTCCGCAGTATGTGTCCGAGTGCAGCAATTTGTTAGGCATTTTTTAGTAATTTATTGAGTGGAACAGGAACCAAACCTTTTTCTTCTTCTTGGATGAGGAAACGCAAGGACAGGCACACTAAAAGTACCTTTGAGTATAAAGAACCCAAAACCTAAAACAAACCGCTATTTGACTCATCAGCCAGCCTTATCTAACGTTAAGCTATAAAGCACTGGATAAGCAGACATGACGCAACCTCGCAAGCAACTGGTTTCGATAGACGATACCGCTTTTTACAACATCACAACACGCTGTGTGAGACGTAGTTTTTTGTGTGGCTACGATAAATTTAACGGTAAAAGCTATGAACATCGACGCAGTTGGATCGAGCAACGCATTCGGCTGTTAAGCTCTATATTCGCCATTGAAATCTGCGCTTATGCCGTCATGAATAACCACCTGCACCTCGTCATCAAACTCAACCCCAAAGAAGCGACTCAATGGTCTGCCAAAGAAGTTTTAGAGCGCTGGCGCTGCCTGTTTAAAGGCGCACCGATTGTGCAGCGGCATATGGCTGGTGAGGAGCTTTCAAAGGCTGAGCGAGAAGCTGTGAGTGATTGTATTGAGTGCTATCAAAAGCGACTGCAAAGCTTAAGCTGGTTTATGAAGTGCCTTACCGAGCCAATTGCTAGGCAAGCCAACAAGGAAGATAACTGCACTGGACACTTCTACAAAAGGCTCCTGCCTTTTGCCCTTCGGGCCAGCTAAAGCTGTTCAAAAATATTCCCGATATTTTTGTGGGAAAGCCGATTCAAATCGCAAGCTCTGCTGACCGAACAAGCGCTGTTAAGCGCAATGGCGTATGTTGATCTCAACCCTGTACGCGCCTGCATCGCTGACACACCCGAAACCTCAGAATATACCAGCATTAAAGAGCGCATTAACCCCACCTTTGATTTGACCGAAGCCGTTAAGCAACAAACCGCACAGCAATCTATTCGCCAGTTTGAACTCCCCCTTAAGCCATTACTTAGCTTCGAGTGCAGCCTTAAAAATACTGAGCAATCAGGGATTATTTTTGGCCTCGTCGATTATATTGATTTAGTCGATTGGACGGGTCGTGCTATTCGTGATGACAAGCGAGGTGTAATCTGCGAGCACTTACCACCTATATTAGAGTGCTTAAATATCGATATTAACGCTTGGCTATTACAAACGCAGCATTTTGAGCGTGAATATCAGGCCTTATTCGCCAAGCACAGACAAAGACCCAAGCGCGCTGCCTAATACCCATCATAAACAAAACCTTCCAGCATTACCCACCATCACTCCTGCCTAACTAAATAACCCCAAGTTATTAACTTGGGGTTATTTATGATTTTTATTAAATTAATGCGCTATTAGCGATTATTTTGGCGTGACGCCATGATAGTCGATAAAACTTAGTGTCTCTTTCTTTTTATCATGCCTGTTCAAGCTTTTCGTGCAAGCTTTTCGTGCCCGATAAAGCGTTAGAAAAAGAACTGATCGCTTGTGCATTCAATCATATCAAGGACCGTAAAACACTGTATATACTGATTGATGAAGCACATTTACTGGATATGCACGTACTCAGAAAACTCCGTTTATTGTTTGAGCGCTTCCCCAAAAAACATAACCTAGTCTTATTTGGCCAGCGGGATTTACTGCATTATTTGTCACTCAATGTGAATCAAGATATTAAAAGTCGAATCACTTATTCTGCCAATCTTAAACGGCAAAATGATGAAGATATGGAGCGCTATATTATTAGAGAGCTTGAGGCCGTCAGAATGGGCGCTAACACGTTTAACGAAAGCGCAACGGAACTTATCATACGCAGTGCCCAAGGCAATTTAAGGTTATGCCGAAACCTGTGTTACGGCAGCCTGATCGATGCGGCAAGGGAAGCTCAAAAAATTGTCACTATCGCACACGTTAATAGCGTACTCATTCAACCCCATTGGCGCAGCCATGAAGAGTTAATTAAGCAGCAGGTGTCATAAACTTTTAGTGCTACCCTGTCATCAAGCAAAAGCCGCCATCATCGTAAGGGATAATGGCGGCTTTTTTTGTTTGAGTATTATGTTGGTGATTTTTATGATGCGCTTTGGTAAAACATCAGATTTTAATGTGGTAAATCGTAAAATTGTTACGATGAGAGTGTGGTAAAACCACCCTAAAACGCTAGAATTCTACGATAATTAATGTGGAAAAAGTTACGACTATAAAGTGGGCGGCTACACTTATTAGCCACCTTCTTAGGGAGTGATGATGCCTCTGGTTGGCACAATTCAGTGGGCACTTGGCTTGCGCCTTTTGTTTTGCAAGCCGTGTGCCCAGCGGCGGAAGAAGTTTGATGCCTCCCATAAACAGGTTTTTAGACCCTTAAAGCTTCCAGTGCATACTGAGGGTTGGCTTGAACAATCTTCAACAAAGAGCGCGCTGCACCGGTGGGGTGCCGGCGGCCTTGCTCCCAATTTTCTACCGTACGCTTGCTTACACCTAAGATTAAAGCAAACTTATCTTGAGACACGCCCATACGCTCTCTCATTGCTTTCACTTCTGGTTCGGGGAATTCCGTTACTTTGGCTGCAGCTTGCTTGCCTTGTGTAACATCATCCATTTCCTGCACGCTAGCGAGCAACTCATTAAACATTTTGTTATCCATCTGACCACCTCTCGACTATCAGTTTAAGTACTTTCTTCTGCTCTGCGGTTAGATTTTCCTGTTCACTTTTGGGGTAAACATACAGCATATAAATTTGCTCATCTGCCGTCACCCAGTAGTAAATTGCTCTAACACCGCCACTTTTACCCGTACTTTCAAGCTTCCAACGAACCTTTCGGAGACCACCGGTGCCTTGGATAATAGCGCCCATTCCTGGCCGAGTTACCAAGGCTTCTTGTAGTTCTTTGTATTCATCGTCGCTCATCAGCTCTTTAATACGTCGAGTAAACACGCGGGTTTCTATGATTATCATAACGGCCTATTGTACGCCAATGACGTATATTGTCTAGTTTAGCCCTTCTCGCACGATTCCGCCTCCAGTGCCGCTAACAGCGCCCCTTCCGTCACCTGCGGCTCATCTTTAGCCTTCACGCTTTGGTGCATGGTCGGGTGCGTTAGTTCGTGAATTTGGTTGAAAATCAATAGCTGGGACACACACTCGTTTTAATCCCCTAACAATGCACAGGGACAGGCACTAGAATTACTCATAGGAAAAAAGTGCTTAAAATCACGAGAACATATACTAATTCTAAATAACCATTAAAAAACCCAACCGTCAGCTAAAGCCGCCCAGGTTATCAATTCGGGGCCTTAGAAGGCAGGATGCCGACTAGAGCTTACAGGGAAGTCTTGCCGCGTGCCCTGAATGGATACCCCACCAGCAGGCAGGCACATCGCCTTTTATGACAACATAAAATAAGCAACAACATTGCTCCTACCCACCCTACAATCGCTTAAAAGAATGTCACCCTAAATAACCTTTACATAAACACACGATAAGACAATATTTACAAGCATTTTACGGGGATGGTATAAGATACAATATTTTAACAGCCAAGAAAACGGTGCTAGCAAGCATGCCCACTAGCACGCCTTGGGCTAAGGGATTTTCGATCATTTGCACAATGGCTCGTTTGAGCGGGCGAGCGCCAAATACAGGGTCAAAGCCTACCGCAGCGAGTTTATCCATCACCTCGTCAGTGAGTGTTAATGCTACATCACGGTCAGCTAAACGAGAGTCGAGTCACTTAAACTGCACACTAGTCATCGTTCTGATTGCTTCGCGGCCTCAAATATTTTCCAGGCACTAAAGCTAACCAACTTATAGGTAGCTGTCGGGGAGATCAGCGTTGCGTGTCATAGCTGCATTTTGCAGTGCGCCAAGGCCATACCCTTCAGACAATATAAATTCATTTTTTAAGGTTATATTGCAGGCTTCGATTCGTGGGCCAAACAGCACCATGCAGCGCAAAGATGGTATTCCTACTTGCTTACCCATCCATGATATTCCGTGCACACTTTTTTCTTGGTTATAAATTGACGCCGCCAACTGACGCGCGAGCGGATACGACTGATAATCGCCGGTGGTGTATTGATCAAACCTCCCTGCAAGCTTTGCGCTGCCCAAATCCACGAGGTTAAGATCGTGCTCAAACTCAATAACGGCAAGAGAGTTCAACTCGATCTCATCTATAGTCAAAGTTCGGCTATTAGAATCGCCCCGCATAACGGTTTCAGCAAAGGCGCCAAGCGCATGATCAGCGATATACATGGTGGGTACCGCTTGCCCGTCACAATCAATAAAGGGATGAAAGCGGCCACCTTGTTGGTTATCAGTAACGTCAGAAGAGCTATTGGGGTTAAAGCTTTTCGCCGAAAAACGATGTTCAAATACACGGTAAGCACTACAGCCTTTGTGCCAAACAATTGTAGGGAGCTTATTCACCTTAGCCCCTAAGCCATTGTTTTTTTAGGCTATTAAATAACTCTATCTCGGCATTACTCAATAATGTGAAGGGCCTATATTCGGGGAGAGGCTCTGCATCATTCTTGGTTTGCTTTAGTTGCGCTAAAAGGTCGTCAATGGTGCCGTAATCTAAAGGCTCACCAGGGGTTACTGCGCCCTCTAGCCTGTGCTCGCTGCCAAGCCACTCCAGTACGTCCCATTCGGAGTAGCCTTTTTTAAAGGCATCCTCTAGAAGCGCCGGTATCTCAGGGTATATTTGGAGTGATTCTTCGGCGAGTTGATCGGCTGGGTATTGCTTAGAGCCGCCGTGCTCCACAACCAATACACCGTGAGCTTTAATAAGCCGACCGATAGTACGGGATGGGTTCTTATCCTTGCTGCTGAATTCGCCAGACGCTATATCCATAAATGCTTTCTGATTCACCAAATTACAGCTACTGGCTAGCCAGTTTCGCTTTTGAGCCTTGCGCGCAAGGAGAACCACACGATCCTCGGATACCTTGGGCAATGGCTGTAAAGCATCAAGATAAGATTGAACATCATTGCTCTGAACCTCCCGAGCTAAAACTTCTTCCGCTTCGATTACCTCAGGGCTATTGGCGAGTACCTTCGCAGCGATTTGGGTTAGAGTTGACATAGCCGCACCTATCTTGCCGGAGAGTTTTGACGGATCGAGATGCTTTGAAGGTGTTGCAATAATGTCACCTCTAGGCTCTATGCCCATTGTTAGTTGACTTCTACGGTTTGACCGTCTTTGATATTTTCTCCGCGACTCTACCGTAACTGAATATTGAATAGCAGAGGGGGATGAGGAATTGATATGAATATGCATTGAAGGCATAGCAGTGCCCGCCGCACTCAAAGAAACATCCTCTGCTATACCTTGCAACTTCTGTTCATTAGTCATGGGGCGTACCTTTGCTATTTTTAATTAATTTATAGCATACATACAGACTTTAATCATCCATTAGCTGCTAGAAGGTTAAATTGCAACGGTCTGTAGATGCGGCCCTTACTTCAGGAAGTACGAGCAGGAAACACGATGACATACATTCTAAATAACCATTAAATAACCATTAAAAAAACCCAACCGCCAGCTAAAGCCGCCTCCACCAGAGCAGGCACATCGCTTTTATGCCAACATAAAAATTAACCGACAATACGGCCCCTACCCACCCTGCAATCTCTTAAAAAGAGCATCATCCTGAATAACCTTTACATAAACACACGATAATACAATACTTACAAGCAATTTACGGGGATGGTATAAAATTCGGCATTTGAACAGGCAAAAAAAACGGTGCTAGCAGGCATACCCGCTAGCACCGTAAGGTTTAACGCTTAATCGGTCGCATCAAACAAAAACAACCTTATCCCCATCTAAAGTCCCTGTAATCGTTGAGCCGGGTAAAAACTTACCCGCTAGTACGCCTTGGGCTAAGGGGTTTTCGATCATTTGCACAATGGCTCGTTTGAGCGGGCGAGCGCCAAATACAGGGTCAAAGCCTACCGCAGCGAGTTTATCCATCACCCCGTCAGTGAGTGTTAATGCTAAATCACGGTCAGCTAAACGAGAGTCGAGTAACTTGAGCTGCACACTGGCAATCGTTCTGATTTCTTCGCGACCTAAGGGGTGGAATACTACCGCCTCGTCAATACGGTTAATAAATTCGGGCCTAAAGTGCTGCCCGACCACCTCCATCACGGCATCACGCATTGCAATGTACCGGTAGTCATGTACTTCGGCGGCGACTTGTGGCTCGTCATCAAAACTCACACTATCAAACGATTTATTATTGGCGAGCTCTTGGATTTTTTCACTGCCCAAGTTAGATGTCATCACAATCACGGTATTTTTGAAATCTACCGTACGGCCTTGCCCATCGGTTAAACGGCCATCATCTAACACCTGCAATAATATATTGAACACATCTGGATGGGCTTTTTCGATTTCATCGAGCAATACCACCGAGTAAGGCCTGCGACGCACTGCCTCGGTCAAATACCCACCCTCTTCGTAACCCACATAGCCAGGAGGTGCGCCCACCAAACGTGCTACCGAATGTTTTTCCATAAATTCCGACATATCTATGCGAATAATGGAGTCTTGAGTGTCGAATAAAAACTCAGCCAACGCCTTACATAGCTCGGTTTTACCCACACCGGTTGGGCCTAAAAACAAAAACGAGCCATTCGGGCGATGAGGATCAGACAGTCCCGCGCGGCTACGGCGCACCGCATCGCTCACCGCTTTAATCGCCTCATTTTGCCCCACAACACGCTTGTGCAATAAGCTTTCCATGGTGAGTAGCTTATCGCGCTCGCCTTCCAGCATTTTTGACACGGGAATACCTGTCCACTTTGAAACAACCTCGGCAATTTCTTCATCGGTCACACGGTTGCGCAAAAGCTTCATATCGAGCATTTCGGCTTGGCTGGCCATATCGAGTTGTTTTTCGAGCTCGGGGATTACGCCATATTGCAGCTCGGACATCCGCGCTAAATCGCCGGCTCGCCTTGCTGACTCAAGGTCAAAGCGCGCTTGCTCTAATTGCGTTTTTACGCCTTGCGAGCCTTGTAAGGCAGCTTTTTCGGCGCGCCAAATTTCATCTAGGTCAGCATATTCACGTTCGGCTGTTTCAATATCTTCATCAATTTTAACCAAGCGTTTTTTAGCCGCTTCGTCGTCATCTTTTTTGACGGCTTCGCGTTCTATTTTTAATTGAATCAATCTACGTTCGAGCTTGTCCATAAGCTCGGGTTTGGAGTCTATTTCCATGCGGATACGACTACCGGCCTCATCGATTAAATCGATGGCTTTATCAGGTAATTGCCTGTCGGTAATATAGCGTTGCGATAGTTTGGCCGCGGCCACAATCGCTGAATCTGAAATATCAACACCGTGATGCACCTCGTAGCGCTCTTTTAGGCCACGCAAAATAGCAATGGTATCTTCTTCGCTGGGTTCGTCGACCAATACTTTTTGAAAGCGGCGCTCCATGGCGGCGTCTTTTTCGATGTATTGGCGATATTCATCTAGTGTGGTGGCACCAACACAGTGTAATTCGCCACGCGCCAAGGCAGGCTTGAGCATATTACCGGCATCCATAGCGCCCTCGCCTTTACCAGCGCCTACCATTGTATGCAGCTCATCAATAAACAAAATGACGCGTCCCTCTTGCTTACCCAGCTCTTTAAGCAAGTTTTTAAGGCGCTCTTCAAAGTCGCCTCTAAATTTAGCCCCCGCTAATAATGAGCCAATATCTAGCGATAATAAACGTTTGCCTTTAAGGCCTTCGGGTACCTCACCATTAACAATACGCTGCGCAAGGCCCTCAACGATGGCCGTTTTGCCCACGCCTGGCTCGCCAATGAGTACCGGGTTGTTTTTTGTGCGACGCTGTAAAACTTGTATGGTGCGGCGAATTTCATCATCGCGGCCAATGACCGGGTCGAGTTTGCCGGCTTCGGCGCGTGCGGTTAAGTCAACGGTATACTTTTCAAGCGCTTGGCGGTTGCCTTCGGCATCGGCATCTTCTATTTTTTCACCACCGCGCACTTTATCAATCGCCGCTTTTAACGCAGCCTCATTGCCAAATTGTTTAAGCAGCTGGCCAATACTTAAATGGTTTTCGCCCATGGCGGCTAATAAAACCGACTCACTGGAAATAAACTTATCGCCGGCTTGCTGAGCCACTTTATCGGCTAAGTTGAGTAAACGACCCAACTCGGGTGACATTTGTACATCGCCAGTTGGGGTTTTAATTTTGGGTAAATCTTCGAGTTTTTTAGTGAGCGCATTTCTTAGGCCCGGCACATCAAAGCCAGCCTGCGCCAACAGCGGTCTTACCGCACCGCCTTGTTGGTCAAGGAGTGCTTGCAGTAAATGATGGCTGTCTATATTGGCATTATCACGACCCACAGCAACAGATTGTGCATCCGATAACGCGACTTGCAGTTGATTAGTTAAGCGATCGATTCGCATGGTGAATAGCTCCGTAAACACTGTAGTAAGGGCACATTAAACAGGTTTTTAATGTGATTGCTCTTTATTACTTAAAAGATGGGGGGCACTGAGTTAATATCAATAGGGGTGGCTCGCTACCACAACAAAAACACGATATACATCAAGAATAAGGCTGAATATGCTAAATAAAAGTTTACGATTCGTATTAATCTGTATGAGCGCTATATCTGTTTTTGCACTCAGTGCTTGCAGCAGTACAGCGACCTTAGAGCAAGCCAATATTTACGATACCGATCGCTTTGCCAGTCAGCAGGTCATGGTTATGCCGGTGACGATTGAGTTTTCGAGGCATTGGTTACGTGATCAACGCCGCGACCATACTCAAAGCGATATCAATACGCTTAAGCAGCGCTATAGCAACGCACTCACTCGCTCACTTGCCGCTCACCTCGAAAAACAAGGCTTTAGTGTGGGCTCCGCACCCGGTGGGCTTGTAGCGCAATTAAATATTACTCAAATGCGAATTAGCGCACCCGATTTTAACGGGCCCCTTAGCAAGCTGTATTCAAACGCCGAGCATGGCGCAGCCAACTTTGACCTAACATTCAACCAAGCCGAGCAGGCCGTTGCGCACTTTACCGATCACCGTAAAGTGATGCAAGGCATGCCGAGCCAAATGAATTTAACCAACCGTGGTTTAAATCAACACGCTTTTGATCGTGCGCTCGGCCGCTTTGTACGCGATGCTTTAGGGACGAGGAAAAAATACATTATCCAATAATACTTGTTTTCTGCTTCCTCTCCTGCGTTGCTCAAAGCGTTACATGCCCCGGCATGCGCCCCTTCGAGCGCCTTGCCGAGAAAACAGAACTCTACGTCTAATTGGACAAACTATTATTGCCTCGCCCCTTAGCGCGCGACACACTCAATAACCCCAGATAAAAGGTCACTATTTAGAGGTACAGATTAGAGGTGCTGGAATCGGGCGCTAACAGCGATGTATTTTTAGCTAGGTGCTAGCTGTTGAATATGTGAAAAGCGCCCGTCATCGCCAAAGTAAATGGTAAAGCGACCCTTTACGCCACTGTGTGTGACAAAAGGCTGTAGTATTTTTGCAGGGAAGCGCACACGCCTACCGTCAACCGCCGTGACCAGTACGTTTCGCGCGACGCCTTGATACAGCAGTAAATATTTGCGTGCACTAATGTTGAGGTGGATCTCTATTGCTTGTGGCATAACGATAACGAAGGGCTTGAAATACTCGATCAGTTGTCTTTGCAATAATAAGATAGCTCAAATCTCTAGGTACTCACACCCAAGACTCATACTCAACCACAACTTTTTATATAGATACCCATCATGCGCCGAGATCACCGTCCTTATTGGCTAAAAAAAATACTCAAAAAGATAAACCATTGGTACAGCCTCCGCTTTGTAGCCCCCGCTTTTGACGAGCTAGGTATAGGTGCCCAATTTTTAGCGCCACAATCGGTACAAGTGCATGGCCCTAATATTTGTGCAGGGCGTTATTTGCATTGCATTAGCCACCCCCATAAAGCCGTCAAAATGACAACCTGGGGCGATAAAGTACGCAAAGGCGCTATTCGTATTGGAGATTATTGCTTGATAGCCCCTGGGGTAGAAATTACCTCGGCCGAGGCCATTACACTCGGCGATAGTTGCATGCTGGCCGCCGATGTTATGATTCACGATTGCGATTGGCACGGGCTGTACAATCGTTTGCGGCCCTTTCGATGCAGTGCGCCGGTGACCCTTGGGGATAATGTATGGATAGGTGCCCGCGCTATTATTACTAAGGGCGTAACCATTGGTGACAATAGCGTGATTGGGGCAGGCAGTATTGTGACTAAAGATATTCCCGCTAACGTAGTCGCTGCCGGTAACCCAGCCAAAGTTGTTAAAACACTCAACCCTAAGCGCAAAATGCTAACGCGAGCGTTTTTGTTTCAACACGGTGACAGCTACTGGCAGCAACAAGAGGAGGTTGATGCCTTTTTTACCCTCGATAACACCACTGTCGACTGGCTAAGGACAGTGATCAAACCTTCTAAACACGACTAGCCTCAAAGATTCAATAAGCATTAGGTTCAATAACTAGATATCTGGAATCTGGCCACTGAGCCCTGACTCAGCGGCTAATCGTGTTTTATTAGCCTTTATTAAAGGCTTTTGACAACAATCTCGTACACATCACTCGACAATTCAGGCTCTGCATGTATGCGCTCTAGCGCCTCACGCATTAACTGTTGGCGATTGGTGTCGTACTTCTTCCACTTGACTAAAGGCGATAATAAACGTGCCGCAATTTGCGGGTTTTGCTTATTTAATACAATAATTTGATCGGCTAAAAACTGATAGCCCGAGCCATCTTCGGCGTGGAAGTTAACGGCATTGTAATTGCAAAATATTGATACAACACTGCGAATTTTATTGGGGTTTTGGCTATCGTAGCCCGGGTGCTCCATCAATGCTTTAATACGCGCTAAAGCCCCCTGCTCGGTATTGCTCGCTTGCACACTTAGCCACAAATTAACCACTAAGGCTTCATCTTTCCAACGGGCATAAAAAGTATTGAGTGCTTCAGCTTTAAGCGGTGTTGCTGCAGGGTCTGTACACTTCACTAATGCACTCAATGCCGCTATTTCGTCGGTCATATTGTCGCTGTTTTTAAATTGCTCCAAGCAAGTGTTAAGGATCGACTCGTTAGGGGCTGCCATTAAATAACCCAGCGCGCAATTTTTAAGGCTGCGCAGAGCAACATCTTGTGCATTAAAGCTATAGGCTTTATCACTGGAGCAACGCAGATACGTACTGTGCCATACACTTAAGTAGTGAGTGGCGATTGCACCTTTTAGCGCCTGTCGGGCGCGGTGTAACAGCTGGGGCTCTATGGGTGTCGATAAGCCACTCATATACGCTTCGCTGGGCAGCTCGCACATTAACGCCACCATGGCGGGGTCAAGGTTATCATCGGCGAGCAACTGCCCCACACCTTTAAGCAATAGAGGATCAACTTGCCACGACTCCTCTTTGCGCATAGCTGCCATCACGTCAAAAATAGCGACAACCGCTAATTGCTGAAAGGCATCAAAACGCGTAAAGCCATCTTTGTCTTGCGTCGCAATGTGTAATAAGTCGCTTTTCTTGTACGGGTACGCCGATTTTACCGGCGCCGAAAAGCCTCTAAAAATGGTAGGCACGGGTTCGTCAGCAACATGATTAAAAGTAAAGGTTTGCTCTGACTCGGTAAGTTCGAGAACGACTTCGTCATTATTGAGCGCCTGCCCCTCTAAGGTTAATACTTGCGGACCTTGAGCGCCTAATAAAGCGACATTCACAGGGATAAGATACGGCTTTTTTTGTGCCGATGTGGCCTCTGGGGTATCGGGGCAATATTGTTTGAGTGTGAGCTTAAAGGTTTGTTCTTGTGCATCATAATCGCCTGCCGCTTGTACAACCGGTGTACCGGCTTGGCTATACCAATGCTTAAATTGTGACAAGTCGCGGCCACTGGCCTCCTCCATGGCGCGTACAAAATCTTCGATTGTAGCGGCTTCGCCATCATGGCGATCAAAGTAAATATCAGTCGCTTTACGAAATAGCTCGGGGCCCAGCAGCGTGTGGTACATGCGCACTAACTCTGCCCCTTTTTCGTAGATGGTCAGCGTATAAAAGTTAGAGATTTCCATATAGCTGGCCGGTTGTACCGGATGCGCCATAGGACCGCTATCTTCTGCAAATTGCATTGTCCGCATCACGCTAACATCTTCCACACGCTTAACCGTGCGTGAACCCCTATCCGCCGAGAATTCTGCATCTCTAAAAACGGTAAACCCTTCTTTGAGGCTAAGCTGAAACCAGTCGCGGCACGTCACACGATTACCCGACCAATTATGAAAGTATTCATGCGCCACAACCGCCTCAACACGCGCAAAACCAGCATCGGTTGTGGTTTTAGGGTTGGCGAGTACACACGAGGTATTAAAAATATTTAAGCCTTTGTTTTCCATGGCCCCCATATTAAAGTCATCAACAGCCACGATCATAAAAATATCTAAGTCGTATTCACGGCCATACACCTCTTCGTCCCAGCGCATTGAATGCTTGAGCGAGGCCATTGCGTGGTCGCACTTATCAAGATCTTTGGTTTCTACAAAAATTTTGAGTGTGATTTTACGCGCACTCATGGTGGTGAATGAATCTTCGACCACCGCTAAATCACCGGCCACTAATGCAAACAGATAAGCCGGCTTTTTAAATGGGTCATGCCATGAGGCTTTGTGCAAGCCGCCATCTAAATCGACCGCCTCTATGAGATTACCGTTCGATAATAGAACTGGATATTGCGCTTTGTCTGCAATGATCGTGGTGGTGAACTCACTCAGTACATCAGGGCGGTCGCAGTAATAGGTGATTTTACGAAAGCCCTCGGCCTCGCATTGTGTGCAGTACATACTGCGCGATTTATATAAGCCTTCGAGTGAGGAGTTGAGCTCTGGAGCAATTTCGGTTACGCACGTTAAGGTGAATGCGGCAGGCAAGTTAGTGAGCGTTAAGCCTTTATCGGTCAATGCATACTCATCGGCACTTAAAGGCTTACCATCAATAGCTAAGCTTTTGAGCGTTAGTGACTCACCATGCAAAAACACCGTACCCTGCGTTGAGGCTTCTGGGTTCGCCTCTAGCGTTAAAACCGATGTCACTTCTGTTTGGGTAGGGTCGAGTTTAAAGGTCAGGTCGGTTGTTGTGATAAAAAAGCTCGGTACCGCGTAATCTTTAAGGTGGTGCGTGGTTAACATAGTGTCGCCATTGGGTGTATCGGTGGTATCAGTACTGTTACTCATGATGGTTTCCTTCGCTAATTTTTGGCAGCTATTTCCACTGCAATGGCTGTTCTATGGTGTGTATGTGGCTATCGTCAGCACAAGGTTGCTCTTTTGGCGGCACAAAACCGGTGCGCTGATCTTTGGCAATATGCGCATTTTCGTAAACGATAACCGCCTGCATACAAGTGTGCTTTTGCGCTTGGCTTAACGCCACACCATTAGGCCACTTGCCCAGCGCGATAGCCTCTTGAAAACGGGCATAAATTTGCGGCGTCATACTCGCCAATATTTGATCGGGGTTTAACGCTTCTTGATTCGTCACATTCAAGCCTTTCATTAATGGTTTTGATACAGCGGCTGTTGATACAAGTGATGTAAAAACAACCGACTTTGATATTGAGTCACTATTCAGAGGTACCGAAATTAGGCGAGGTTTATCAGCTGAGTTGAATAGTTACGATATTTATTACTTTGGTACTTGTCGTCGTGCCATTAGGTTTTTTCGATTGGCGATTAAAGCAATGAGCGCGCCGCCTAAGGCGCCACCTAAGTGAGCTCCATTAGCTACTTGCACCCCAAATAATAATGTAAAAAAGGGTGTGAAGCCGGCCAATAAAAATACTGCCAGCCAAATATACATGCCGCGCGGCAAAATAAAGGCTTTAGTCGGGTTAACCCGCTGAGTAATATAGTTAAAAGTGAAAACGCCATAAACAATGCCCGATAAACCACCAAACATCGGTGAGTGATCCCAAAAATACTGCAGGCCATTACCTGCAAAAGCGGCACATAAACACACTAACGCGTACCATTTAAAGCCCCAAAAGCGCTCGACCCAGCTACCCATTTGCAACATAGCCATTGCATTAAAAATGATATGGCCAAGCCCAAAGTGTAAAAATATGGGGCTCAAAGCCCGCCAAGGCTCTTGCCATTGCCACGGCGCGACAAAAAGCTGTGTCTCTATAATTTTAATCGGGGTGAATGTCATCAGTTGATATACTGAAAGCCAAGGCATTGCCACAACACAATAGCCAAGGGCACCCAGTACAATTAAAGCCACGGTGATAGGCGCCATTTTAACAAAGGCCAACACACCACTGAGTATATGACTATTCTCGTCGGTATGACTCGCCGTGTGCGCAGGCGTATTGGGCTCTAGCGTTGAATTGGCCTGCGTGGTTGGCACCGCTAGCGATGAAGACGCTGTGCCGTTATCACTTAAAAAGTGCTTAATTACCTCTACCGCTTGCGCCTTCCACGCTTCATCGGCTAACCACAGCACCTGCTCTTGTTGCTCTTCGGTAAAACGATGGGGAATATTATGCTCGGCGAGCGCCTTATTTAAAGGGCTTAAATTAAGCTCAGCGGGGAACCGAGCCAGACAAACAGCTTTCATTCAAAGACCACACTACACGATAAATATTACTGCGCTTCTTCGTGCTCAACGCTCACCCAGCAAAATTTACGATTATCTAATTTTTGCTCACCATCAAACCGGTAAGCCACTAATTTGCCATATTTTACGGCACTATAATCTAAACAGGCGACATTAGAGCGCAATATTTTTGGCGTACCTTGTAACCAGTAATGCCCAATAAACACCGGACGCTCAGTGTCGCCATAATGCACTAAACGCGCGCGCTCGGCATCACTCAATGGTGTATTGACCAGATATTGTGGCAAAGGGTCTGGCTGAAAAACAACATCGGCATAGGTTTGTGGGCTTTGCGACCAAAAGCGTGTCCTAAATAAACTGCGCTCAATGCCATCGCGGCCTTTGATAAGTACCCCCGGCGGAAGATGCATTGACGTGCCGCGCGTTAAACGGCTGAAAACCGCCGCGGCAAAGCTACTGTGGTTTTCGGTGGCGGCAACAAAAGCATCATCGACGTGCCCTGCGGTAAACTGCTCTTTTAAACGGTTAATTAATACACTGTCCCAGCAGGCATGTACAACCCTTAAGCTAGGCTTTTCAATATATAAAGGCAACGTTTTAAACCAATCGAGCATGATCTCCCAATCTTTGGGGTGCTGCTCAAACTGCTCTAACGTTTCTGCAATTAACCGGTCATGATGCGCACTATGAGGCCGAAGATAGCGCAAATTGCCGCCATTGTTTAGCAACGTAAAGTAAGCAACGGCATAAAACTCATGGTTACCCAGTACACACTCGGCTTGTTGGGACTCACACATATCGCGCACAATATGCAGTGATTCACGAATGCGCGGGCCACGATCGACAATATCGCCCACAAAAATCGTCTTGCGGGTGGAGTGATAGTAGCCCTGATCGCTTTTTTGGTAGCCCATCGTTTGCAGTAATTTGACCAATGTTTTTGCGCACCCATGCACATCACCAATAATGTCGTAGCGTGTTGGGGGCACCGAGGTTATCTGTGACGGATTAGAGCTAAGCATGGGCGTAAAAGCACCGTATTATATTTTTATTGACTGATATGCGCATTCTTCTTTTATTAACATTGTGATTATCGAGTACTTTATTTGCATCCTTTTGGCGCAATTTCAACCCTGCCCCACACGAACGTTATCGCGCAACACACACCGATGAGTATACGCAATTTTACGCATCTTCGTTTTGAAAAGCCGCCCGCGAGGCCCAACCCAGCTTAGAGCGACACACCTCATAAAAATGATGGCCCGTAGGGTGTACAAGCTTTAGGCGATTAGGGCTTTTGATAATTTGCACCTCATCACCGGTTTGCGTCACAATATGCGTTTGCCCGTCGCAAGTCACATGTGGATGCACATCGCGTTGCTCGCCCACCACCAATCGAATATCACTATTACCCGACACCACAATAGGCCGGCTGCTTAAAGTATGGGGGTTCATTGGGACTACCACCAACGCATCGAGTGAGGGGTGCATAATGGGGCCGCCGCCACTGAGCGCATACGCCGTAGAGCCCGTAGGGGTTGAAATGATAAGCCCGTCAGAACTTTGCTGATACACAAAATTACCGTCAATGTGCAGCTCAAAATCTATCATGCGAATAAACTGCCCGGGATGTAAGACCACATCGTTTAGCGCCAGCGATTGCCCCACTACCTTTCCGTGCCTGCGGACTGTAGTTTGCACCAAAAAGCGCTCTTCCGATTCATACGCACCATCTAAAACCTCGCCCACTTTCGCTTCAATATCATCAGGGGAAATATCGGTTAAAAAACCTAAGCGCCCGCGATTAATACCCAGCAGAGGCACATCCGTTCCGGCCATTAATCGTGCCGTACCCAATAAACTGCCGTCACCGCCAACCACAATAACCAAATCACATAGACTCGGTAGCTGTTCACGCCTAACGCGCGTTATCGATGCATCAGGCACCACAGCCCCAGTTTCGCCATCTAATAACACCTTGATATTGCGCGTATTCAAATAAGTAACCAAACGCTTTAACGAATACGCCACGGCATCACTGCCTAAACGTCCAATCAACCCAATACAACTAAACTCACTCATTAACACAACCCATTACGAGGCAATACTTGCCTTGAAGAATGATTCAGGAAATTATTCACATGAACTTTAATCATGATGAACGTTAGCATTCATGCACTTTGATTATAGAGAGTCTGAATAGGATATACAGGTTTACCGTTGCCCCATGTCCCAAAACGATAACCGATAGGCGAATAGTCTATAACTGACTAAGCTTATTACTATTTACAGGGGCCGCATTGAGAGTTTCCATCACCCGCCTCTTGATCATCTAGCTCCTTGAAGCCCACCGCTATGAATAACGAGCACTCGCTGTCCTCTCCAACACTCTTGCTTCGCCAACTCTATCACTGCGGCCATCATTTTACCGGTATACACAGGGTCTAGCGCAATGCCCGTAGAGGCCTCAAGGCTGTGTATCTTTTCGCGTAAGGCACCTTTAGCTGGGCCATAACCACCACCATGCGCTTGCGTATGTAACTGCCAGCATATGGGTAAGGGTTGTGCTGACACCTCTTCGCATAACGCCGCGTTATAGTAACCGTTACTATTACTGCTGATGCTATTGCTGGTACCAGTGCTATTGTTATTGCCGCTGTTGTTGTTATTGTCACTATTGTTGTTATTGTCACTATTGTTGTTGCCACTATTGCTACGCTGGCGCAACCCATACCTTAGCCGCTGCGCCATGGCTAGCGTTTGCTGAGCAAAATGGTGCGTCATTTTTGCCGAACCTTTAAGGGCTAAAATGCCATGAACCGCCATACGATCACTGGCCGCCATCACGCCGGCAAGGCTGGCGCCAGTACCTGCTGCAAGCACTACCGCATCGTAATGTTGCTGACTTTCTTTTAGCGCTAGCTGCACACTTCGCCAATACTCCGCCATGCCTAGCGCGCCTCTTAGCCCGCCGCCACCCTCGGGGATTAAATAGGTGCCTTGTGCCTGTAAGCCCCACGCTGCTTGTTGCTGTTGAGTATGCTTAAGTTTGTACTGTGTGCGACTCACAAATTGTAATCGCATGCCCATCGCTGTGGCATCTTGAAGTGTAGGACTTAAGTGCAGAGGTTGCTCGCCGCGAATAACACCCACCGTTTGGACGCCCAGCTCTAACCCAGCACGCGCCAGTGCATAAATATGGTTTGAATAGGCGCCGCCAAAGGTGACTAGCGTTTGAGCGTTTAAAGCCAAAGCTCGCCGCAAATGAAAATATAATTTATACAGTTTGTTGCCACCTAAATAGGGGCACAGTAAGTCTTCTCGTTTAACACTCACACTCACACCTAAGGCCTTAAGCTCAGCATGCTTTACCATCTCGATAGGGGCTAAAGGGGCGAATGTACTAATTGGCTCGCGCCACCAATGGGCCGCAAGCAATCGCTTAGGATTTACACTGGCTGGGCGCAAGGTTAAAGGCGCAACCGTTGGCGCATCGACTGGGGGAAATATCATTGTTTATCACACTGTAACTATTCAGAGGTACGGAAATCGGGCGCTAATGAATTATTTGCTGGGCCGCTCAAGCCATCTGCGACTTTGTGTTCCTCGACTTTGTGCTCCTGCAAAGTCTAATCTCGCATATCCCTATGCAGGTGCACGGTCTAACCCTTGCTTTCCCTGCAAGGCACGGCGCTTAAATACCCAGAACATAATCCATCAGCACCCTGTTAAGAGGGCTTTTTGGTTCAGCTGCATAGTTACATCACACTTATTAAGCACTCTCAGGCGCGGCCTGGTTGAATCACGCTTTATTTTGATGCGCTTGACAACAATCCGAAACACCCGGCATAAATTGCATAGGGCTTTCTACGCGCTTTACATCGGCGCCACAATAAGCGCCATGGGCATTTTGAATGCGACACACAGGCGCATGAAAGTGAGCCAACCAGTCTAAATAAACCGCTTGGCTCACTTTACAATAAGCGGCCACAAAACCAATAGGGTTATTCACATATAGCGGTACTTCGTTTACAGGGATATTAATATGGCCTAGGCCCACTTGGTAGGTCATAAAGGTGATACCTTTATCGCTCATTGTTTGCAGTAGATTTTTATCACCCACAAGCTCAAGCTCGGTATTTAATAACTTTAATTTAGCCATCTCTTCGTGCAATTGGGCCTCGCGCTCAGCACGATAAATAAGCTCGACTTCACGCCAATTTGACAGCTCTTTATACTCCGACTCTGCACTCGCGACTTGCTCGTTCGCCTCGGTTTCATAATGCTCACGCAAGGCAGCAATAAAATCGGCTTCATTACCTTGAGTATTTTTGAGCTTCAATTCGTAGTGCTCGCGCACCTGAGCAAACTTTTGTTCGCTGCCCTTTAATGTGCTTTTTAGGCTCTCTAATTGTGTTTTTGCGCTATCAAACTGACGCACCTTATCGGCTAATTGCGCCTGTAAAGCGCCCAGCTTTTCTTCATACTGAGCTTTGGTTTCTTCGAGCTTAGCCATCGCTTGCGCAACGCCATTGGCCCCTTGCATTTGATGCTGCATGAGTTGCGTAATTTGCGCTTCCATGGCGCTCGACATATTACCATGGCTCATAGTGGCAGGCGCAACACTATCTATGGCGCTGGGCGCCTCTTCAACGGCTTGCCGACTAAAACCCAGTTTATTCACCGCTATAGCATCAGCAATCCAGCCTAATATTTTACCATTCGCGCTTAAATCAGGGTTCCACAGCATTTGTTGATATTTAGGATCGGTACAATTTTGTGCCGTTACTGCCTTTAAACCGGCCGCATTGGCTTTGACTGTACGCGCTAGGTTAACCAAGGGAACATTCCAACTTGCCTCAACCCAGCCTTCGCCATCAAAGCTGATCACAAAAAAAACGGAAGCTTTAATGTGTAAATCGGGGCTCAGCTCAAGGTACACAGCTTTAGCATCTTTACCTGCCCATTCTTTTTCGGGGGTAAAGCCCTCTAGTAACGCTTCAAACTCAGAGTACAACAACTCTTTGATAATCCCTTGCGTAGAGAAAAACAAAATGGCGCTACGGCTATCTTCACGACTACTAAACATACAATTTCGGTTACCGTTTGTGATGATCAGTGATTATTGATCAGTACTATGGCGCACCCGCTAAAGAGCCCATCGACTGACGTACTTTTGCAGTATTTAAAACACTAACGCCTATGTACACTCTATTAAATAACGATTAAATAACGATTGAGCCAAACCTATCGCTGGTGGCTATACCCGCTAGCGCTGCACAACATCAGCAACACCAACAGCAGTAATAACACCAGGCATACACAGCCAAACAGCAGTGCGGCTCAAACAATAACTATAGAAGAAGACGTCACTTGAATATAGCTTAATAAGGTGACTGGCTAGCCTTCGCGACTAAGTACCGTTAAGCATTCGCACCTAACGGTTAATAGCTACGCGCCTAACAGTCGGCGCTTGGCGGCAATATACTCTTGCTCAGTAATGGCACCGCTGGCTCTTAAAGCACTGAGGCGCTCCAGCTCAAAGACGACACTGAGCGGGGGATTGTTTGGATCAGCGGGCTCCTCTAAAGGCAATGGGGGCTCGCCACCCAAAAACGCTCCTATTTTTTGAAGCATGTATTTAATGAGACGCCATAATTTAGGCAGTAGCCAAATCGCCAAAAGAATAAACACAACTAACAACACTAAAAATAACGCCGGGTGATTCAGTGCCGTCCAAAGCCCACCTACCACAAGAATATCTTCAAAAAAAGAGGCTCCCCAATTAGTGACCGGCTCTGGCGAGGTATTAATCAGCAAACGCGAGCCAGCCTTAGTCGCATGGCTAGTGGTCGCTAACGACCCTCCCACTATCGCCGCGGCCAGCTCCATAACTGGCGCAACATCACCGACAGCGCCTGCCGCGAGCATAGCACCTGCCGGTATCCGCACAAAAGTATGAATAGAGTCCCACGCTGTATCCACACCAGGAATTTTATCGGCAAAAAACTCAACACAATACATCAGCCCTGCTGCCGCAATCACCAGTGGATTGTTGAGTATTTCAAGGCCTACTGGTAACTCTACATGACCAGTAGCACCTCCAAGCCCCAGCACCAGCAATACGGCATACAAATTAATACCACTGGCCCAACTGGCCCCCAAGGTTAAAGCCAGTGTTGCAATCATGCTTTCGTAAGCTTCCATTTATGGCTCCTGCTTCATTTTTTTATTCGTCTCTTTTACTTGTCTTTTGATATACGTTTTTTATTGATGCATCAAGATGCGCTAACAAGCTCGGCCTCGCCTGTACGTCTTGCTCTAATTGTCTAAGGCGCTCGGGCGTCCCTACATCCAGCCAATAACCGCTGTAATACCCTGCATAAAGACCATGACGCGCCATTGCCCAATCAAATACCTCGCGCAAAGCAAACTTTTTACGGGCTTGAGGGTATGCACTAATAAGTCGAGGCCTAAGTAAGCTCAGCCCCGAAAAGGTATAGCTCGAGTGAGAAGTATGGGTTGAGTGGCCAGCACGTCGAGATTGCTCGGGCTTTGCGATTAACAATCCATCACTGGCGATACAAAAATCTCCCGTCGTATTATGGCTTGGGTTATCGACCATCATAAAAAACCCCTCGCATTGGGTATTGGCCTGTAAACATCGACTTGCGCCCTCTAGCCAAGTGTCCATCGGGGCATCACAAAACACATCACCATTAATCAGTAAAAAAGGCTCTTGCCCTAAATACGGAAGTACAGCGTGCAAGGCGCCTGCCGTTTCTAGAGGCTCGGGCTCGATATTGACCCGAATAGGCACAGTATTGTGCCTATTATTAATGTAAGCGCTAATATGTTCGCTCAAATAAGCCGCATTAATAATAATGTGCGTGATGGCGCTTACACGCTCTAGCTTTGTCAGCCAATGCTCGAGCAGTGGTATGCCCGCTACGCGCAATAGGGGTTTGGGGCAGTTTTGGGTTAACGGCAACATGCGCGTACCCATGCCTGCGGCCAAAATCATCGCCTTCATGGCTGTATTACCACGCGGCGGTACCAAGGCTGCAGGGCGCACAGCGGCAACAGTTCACGATCAAACCAAGTCAGAAATGACTGCAAAGCCTCGTAGCGCCCACACACATCACGCACGTAAGCAATCACTAAAGGTAAGTCTTGTAAATAACCTGCTTTACCGTCTCTTAAGTACAAGCGCGCAAATATCCCTAAGACCTTGATATGGCGCTGTAAACCCATCAAATCAAAGGTCTCGAGTAATGTTTCTTGGGGGAGCTGTAAATGCGCTGGCAGCGCTTGGTTATAGCGCTTCACCTGTGCCGATACAAAACTGGCTGGCCACAGCTGATAACAATCCTTGAATAACGAGACCCAATCATAAGTGATCGGGCCAATCACCGCATCTTGAAAATCAATCAACCCCACATCAATCAACCCCATATCAATCAACCCCATATCAATCAACCCCATATCAATCAACCCCAGTTGAGCATCGTGCGTCAGTGTCGGGGAGCATTGAATATTTCGGCAGTGTAAATCACGATGAACAATCACCTGAGGCTGCGCTTGTGCATGGTCAATTAAGTGTTGATAAAGGGTGTGTAGCTGCGTATTTTCGCGCTCAGTTAATGGGTGCTGTAATAACCCCTCAACAAACCACTCAGCAAAAAGTGACAGCTCTTGCTGTAGCAAAACCGCTGAATACTGCGGATAAAAAGGCGCAGGCGATAACAACTGAAGCCTGCGCAACTGCGCTAATACTGGCGCATAGACATCTGCCGGTGTAGCGCTGCCCGATATATTGGCCAATACATCGGCTAAAGATGTCGCACCTAAGTCTTCGACTAATAAAAAGCCTTGCGCCACATCATGGGCAAAAACTTGAGGCGCCTTAACACCCGACATTCGCCAATGCTCGCTAATCGAGACAAACGCGGCATGCTTTTCGGTGGCCGGCGGGCCATACACCGCTAGCATGGCCGGGTCTGTATCTAAGCGAATATACTGCCTAAAACCGGCATCGCCCTCAATGGGCTTTGCTTCGTTAAACTCAAGCCCTAAGGCCTCTAACTGGCCACAAACCCAAGCCAATAACTCTTCTTGTACTACCATTATTCTATCGCCTAGCAAGATTTATGCACTTTTACGGTTTCAATCGTGAGTGCGCACCATTACAATCTGCGCCCAAACAATTAAAAGACGCGCATAAAAGACCCCGCAGTATGCCTAACCCCAATGCTGACGACAACGTCAGACCTCAGCAAAAAACGCTAAGTGCCTTCATTGAGCTCCAATCGCTTATGATTAGGACGCCCTTGATGTGCACGCTTTTTATCACCGCCGGTGCCAACGCTGAACACGCACCCCAACAACACCCAACACCGGCAACCGCTCAAAAAGTGACACCCCATACAGCCGCCCATGCAACAAGTAATGTCCAAGCTCGCAACACCGCCGCTCAAACCGACTGGCAAGCTCGAGCACACTTAACGCCCGAGCAGCTCAACCAACTCAAACCGGCCTGCTACGGCATTTATGTTGACCCATTTGCCAACAAGCCCGCCCCTGACCCTGCCAATACATTAATTGAAATTGATGCTGGCGCGGCCAATATGAATACCACGCATATTGAGTTAAGCCAAGGTGTTCATGTACGCCAAGGCGCACGTATAATCAAAGCTAACGCCATGAGCTTTGATAAAGAAACCGAACAAGCCAGCCTGCGCGGTCACGTTATGATTCGTCAGACTGGCAGTCTCATTTTGGGGGATACCGCCAGTGTTAACATGATTGCCAACGAAGCGGAGTTTACCGATGGCAGTTTTGTTGTGCATGAGCAACACCTGCGCGGCACCGCTGGGCGCTTAGCACATGCCGCAAGCGGTAAGCTCGTGTTAGAAGACGGCACCTTCACCAGCTGTGAACCCAATGATAAATCCTGGTTATTGTCGGGCAAAAAATTAACACTCGATCCTGTCGCTCAGCAAGGCTACGGCCGCGACGTCGTGATACGCGTCGCTGGTATTCCTGTTTTATATACACCTTATATCCGCTTCCCACTAGGCAGCGAACGCCAAACGGGCTTACTCACCCCGAGCATAGGCACTGTTGATGGCGGGTTAGACTTTGCACAACCGTGGTACTGGAATATTGCCCCTAATCAAGATGCCACTATTACGCCACGCTATGTGAGCCAACGCGGGGCCATGCTAGAAGCCGAATACCGGCACCTGGCGTATACATACTCCAATCAAGTTCAGTTTTCTGCGCTACCTAACGATGGCGGAGGCGATAACGCAAACGAAAACGCCTTAATTGCTACGGGCAAAGCTACCGAACAAGAGCTGCGCCCACACAAAGGAGACTCTCGCTGGTTAATGCAATTTGACCATGAAGGCGGGCGGCATCAACCTTGGTACAGCGCCATCAATTTTGGCCGCGTTAGCGATACCGACTTTTTGCGTGATTTGCCCGCAGCCAGCTTTAATGTCGCCAACGAAACCTACATGACGCAAAATGCCCGTGCAGGCTACGACTTTGCCAACTGGCATATCTCGGCCAATTTTTATAACGCACAAAATTTATTAGCCGATGTTGATGACTCTTATCGGCGGTTGCCGCAACTTCAAGCCGAAGGCAATTATCGCTTAGGTGATTTTGGTGCCAGCTTGTACCATGAGTTTGTAGCATTTGATCACCGACAAGACCAAAAACTGAACGGTCAAGCCATTATTACCGGTGAACGTACGCGGCTCGACTACCAATTGCACTATCGACGTGATGCCAGCTGGGGGTTTATTAAGCCGAGCATTGGCGCCCAAGGCATGACCTACAACCTCAATAAAGACGAGCTCAAAACCACCGTCGATAGCACCCCCACGCTATCGACGCACTATGCTAGCTTTGATAGCGGTTTAGTCTTTGAACATGACAGCGGACGGCAAAGCCTAGAACCTCGACTGTTCTATTTCTTTCGGCAATATACCGATCACAGCAGCTTGCTCAATGTCACTTACGATAATCAAAGTGTCAACTTTGATACCTCACCACTGACATTTAGCTACAACCAGCTCTTTAGGCCGCACCGCTTTACCGGTGGCGATAGGTTAGATGATGCCAACCAAATGACCTTAGGGCTTACCCACCGCTACTTGCGAGAAAATGGTCAACCGCTATGGGATGTTAGCGTCGGTCAGTTGTTTTATTTTGACGATCGCAAAGTCGGCTTGAATGCCGTGGCAGATACCACCGACGAGTCCGATCTTGCGGGTCAATTTTCGGTGAGTCTCACCGAAAACCTACGGACTTTAGGTAGCGCGCAATTTAACCCTAAAACCAATAAATTAATGCGTGCTAACATTGGCACACATTTCACCCATGACAACTGGCTGCTAAATATCGACTACCGCTACGCGCGTGAGCAAACCTTAAACGGTGGCGACTTAAGCCAAAAAATTGATCAGCTTGACGTCTCTTTTTACTTGCCCACTAGTAATCAGTGGCGTTTGATTGGGCGATCGTTTTATGATCTTGACGAGAAACGGGAACTTGAAACCTTTATTGGCTTCGAATATGACGCCTGTTGCTACCGTATTCGCACCGTTGCCAGACGCTGGCTTGATGCCAAATTGGCCAGCGGCACAGAAGATACTCGGCGACCCTACGATCAAGGCTTATTTTTTGAAATCGAACTCATGGGACTGGGCAGCTCGGGCAAACGTATTGAAAGCCTCTTAAAAGACAGTATTTTTGGCTACCAAGACAAACAATAAACACTTCTTAAGCATTTGCTTACACGACATAATATTAATAAATTTGTGCCAAGGCACATCATTGGACCTTATATGAAAAATCCGCTTAGCTATCTTGCGGCCTCTTTGGCCCTTAGTGCCTCCGTTGCGCTCAGCAGCCTTACTTCTTCTGCTTACGCCGAGCCACAATTACTCGACAGCATTGCCGCCGTTGTCGACAATCAAGTTATCCTACAGTCCACACTCGATGCACGTATTGCGGCGATCGCCGCTAATGCCGCACGCTCTAAAATGGCCCTACCCGAGCCCGATGTGCTTCAAGAGCAAGTGCTTGAGCACTTGATTGTCGAGCAACTGCAAGTACAAAAAGCTCGCCGCTACGGCGTCAACATTGAAGATGCCCAAATTAATGCCACCATCAAAGAGATGCAAAACAAAAACAACCTCTCTGACGCACAATTTACCGCGCAGCTGGCGCTTGAGGGGCTTACAGTTAACCTTCTTAAAGAGCGTATAGAGCGCGATATGCTGATCCAGAATATTCAACGCGGCTTAGTCTCTCAGCGCATTACCGTGTCCGACTTAGAAATTGACAACTTTTTGAAGTCGGCCGAAGCACAATTTTGGCTATCACCCGAATACCATTTGGGTCATATTTTAGTTGCGCTTCCTCAATCGGCCACAGAAGCTGATATCAATACCGCCAAGGCGCAAGCGCAATCACTGTACGAGCGAGCCACAAAAGGTGCGGTGTTTGCCGAGCTAGCCATTGCCTATTCAAAAGGCCCCAACGCGCTAAAAGGCGGTGACCTTGGCTTTCGTAAAACCAGTGATCTCCCCAGCTTATTTGCTGAAATAGCGCCCACGTTAAGTATCGGCGATGTCTCTAAGCCTTCGCGCAGCGCAGCCGGCTTCCATCTTATTAAACTTTACGAAAAACGCGGCGAAGACACTCAAGTTGTTAAACAGTTTAAAGCCCGTCATATCTTAGTGAAGCCTTCGGCCATTTTGAGTGATGACGAAGCCGAGCAAAAACTCACCACTATTCGCCAGCAAATCCTTGATGGCGCAGACTTTGCCGCACTCGCCAAAGAGCACTCTGAAGATATTGGCTCTATGCTCGCAGGCGGCGACCTCGGCTGGTCAAACCCCGGGCAATTTGTACCCGAATTTGAAGCGGCCATGACACAAACGCCCACCGGTGAAATCTCGGCACCTTTTCGCAGCCAATTTGGCTGGCATATTTTACAAGTACAAGAGCAACGCGACGAAGATATGACGCAAGCGGTTATTCGCAATAAAGCGCGCAATATTTTAACTAACCGCCGCTTTGAAGATGAGCTGCAAGTTTGGCTGCGTGAGTTACGTGACGAAGCTTTTGTTGAAATTAAAACCGCGAGCTAATAAATGCCTCACTCTAGTACCACATCGGCCCATCACCTGCCCATTATTGCCGTTACCCCCGGCGAGCCGGCAGGGGTTGGGCCTGAGCTGATTTGCCGCTATATCGCAAGTGCACACACGCAGCCGCTGCCCATTGTGGCCGTAGCCAGTAAAGCCTTATTGGCCCAGACGGCCAAAAGCTTAAACCTGGATATCACGCTGATTGATTATTGTCTTGGGCAAAAGATAGACACAACGCTACCGACTCAAACTGGCAGCCAGCACCGGACACTTTATGTGCTTGATATTCCCTTGGGAGCTAGCGTAACACCGGGTCAACTCGACGCAAGCAATGCACCTTACGTGCTTAAAACACTCGAGGTCGCTACTGATCTTTGCCTTAAGGGTACCTTCGCAGGCCTCGTCACAGGGCCCATACAAAAAAGTATTATTAACGATGCTGGCGTCGCCTTTAGTGGCCATACCGAGTTTTTATGCGAGCGCAGCGGCCGCGAAAATGTTGTGATGATGCTAGCGACTGAAGGCTTGCGCGTAGCACTGATGACAACACACTTACCACTCAAAGATGTGCCTGCGGCTATTACACCCGCGCTAATCAGTCGTATTGTCCGTATTTTAAACCACGATCTCATCACGCAATGGGGTATCGCTCGCCCCCATATTTATGTCTGCGGCCTTAATCCTCATGCCGGTGAAGGTGGTCATATGGGGCGCGAAGAAATCGATATTATCATCCCTGCGCTCGATGCATTACGCCAAGAAGGCATCACCCTAACAGGCCCGCTGCCCGCCGACACACTCTTTACCCCCAAGCACTTAGCCAACGCCGATGCTGTATTGGCGATGTACCACGACCAAGGCCTACCGGTCTTAAAATATAAAGGGTTTGGCCAGGCCGTCAATATTACCCTAGGACTTCCCTTTATTCGCACCTCGGTAGACCATGGCACCGCTTTAGACCTTGCGGGCAAAGGGCTTGCCGATATGGGTAGCCTTAACACCGCCATGCACTACGCCACCCAAATGATACAAAACCGTCGCAACGCTTATTAAGCAAAGCGCCGCTGTTATTAAGCAAAACAACACTATTATTACGTATTTTTTTACCTTCCTATTTGCAGCTCCATTTTAAAATTAAGGCCAAATGATCATGAGTTATAACGAAAAAAATCACCGCGCACGCAAGCGCTTTGGCCAAAATTTCTTACACGATCAACGCATTATTAGTCATATTGTGCGCTCTATTCGGCCCAGCGCGACCGATAACATGGTCGAAATTGGCCCCGGTAAAGGCGCCATCACCAGCCTCATATTGGATGTATGCCCAAACCTTCACGTGGTAGAACTCGATCGCGACCTGATCCCCATTTTGCGTGAAAAATTTGGCCATCTTGAGCACTTTCATATCAATGAAGCCGATGCCTTAAAGTTTGACTTTGCCCAACTCGGCAGCGCCGAGCGACCGCTGCGTATCGTCGGCAATTTACCTTACAACATATCAACGCCACTCATATTCCATTTACTGAGCTATAGCGATAGGGTGCAAGATATGCACTTTATGCTACAAAAAGAAGTGGTTGTGCGAATGGCCGCAAAAGAAAACGAAAACAACTACGGCCGCCTCAGTATCATGACGCAGTATTTATGCGAGGTCGAAAATCTTTTTGATGTGGGCCCAGAGTGCTTTGACCCACAACCCAAAGTAGACTCGGCGATTGTAAGATTAACGCCCTACAAAACACCACCGCACCCTGCTGACGACCATAAAACACTCGATTTAGTTGTACGCACAGCCTTTAGCCAACGCCGCAAAACGTTGCGCAACACCCTCAAAACGTTACTCAGCAGCGAAGAACTCGAGGCATTAAATATCGACCCGTCTAAGCGCCCCGAAAACTTAGCCCTTGGCACTTATGTTGCGATAGCCAATTACTTATTTAACAAGCCCAAAAGCGCGATACAAGGTGATGATAATGAGTGATCCCACCAGCACAAAAGATGACGCCGCAGCTTTAAGCCAAGCGGTTATCGTCAGTGTAAAAACCCGTTTTTTAGCCGAACAATCGCAACCGCGCGCCAATCGCTTTGTCTATAGTTATGAAATAACGATTACCAACAATAGCCTTATACCCGTGCAATTGCTCCATCGCCATTGGTTAATCACCGAAGAACCCGACGCCCCACGGCCCGCCTCGACCAAAGAAGTGGACGGCCCTGGGGTGATTGGTCAGCAACCGATTATTCAACCTCAGCAGCACTATAGCTACGCCAGTGGCGCAGTCATCACCACCCCGATCGGCACCATGAAAGGCCACTATGATATGCAAACACTCGATGGGCTGTGTTTTAAAATTGACATCCCAACATTTGCGTTAATTCAAGCGCATAAACTTCATTAAGTAAGGCAGCATCATGACAGACTGGGCCATCGGCGATATTCAAGGCTGCGCTGACGCGTTTTTTAGGTTGTTAAAAAAAACAGCTTTTGACCCCACCCGCGACACACTGTGGGTGGCAGGCGATATGGTTAACCGAGGACCCGATAATCTCAGCGTGCTGCGATACATTAAAGCGCTGGGCCAGCATGCACGCATTGTATTAGGCAACCATGATCTACACCTGATTGCAGCGAATGCAGGCGCGCGTAAACTAACCCCAAAAGATACGCTACACGACGTGATTGCCGCACCCGATTGCGATGAGCTTGTCACATGGTTAAGGCAGCAACCTTTAATCCAGTGCGACGCTCGGTTTATGATGAGCCACGCTGGCATTCCTCATATTTGGCATGAAGAGCAAGCACTGTCACTTGCGCAATCGGTGTCACACTATTTGCAATCAGAAGACCTATATCGCGGTTTTTTGTTTGATATGTACGGCAATACACCCGCCCAATGGCATGAGTCGCTATCGGGCACTGCGCGCCTTAGAGTCATCACCAATTACCTCACGCGCATGCGCTTTATTACTGCCAGCGGCAGCCTCGACTTTGCCGCCAAAGAAGACCCCCACAATGGCCCTGCCGGTTATACGCCGTGGTTTAAGCAGCCCACACAAACAAAACGCCAACTTATTTTTGGTCACTGGGCCGGTCTCGAGGGGCGTTGCCCCACCCCCAATATGCATGCCCTAGATACTGGCTGTGTTTGGGGTGGTCAATTAACGATGCTCAACCTCGACACCCTTGAGCGCACCTGTGTTAACGCCCAATAGCAACCCAAAAGTACCGCTCAGAGATACCCAAACTGGACACTTTTTAACTCAGTAAGCGCTATTTATAGCGCACACGTAATCATTCAAAGGAGCTTCTTAAATCGGGCACTAATGAATCATTTGCTGGGCCGTTCAAGCCATCTATGCTTGCTATACAAGCGCTCCCGCCGCTTAAATACCCAGAAAATAATCCTGTCAATAGGGGTTTTAGTGGCGCTGAACAGCGCCACTAAAATTGAATACGCCTGCACCTTTTCGTTGCGTTTTTGGCTAGCACAGCAAGGCAAAAAACCAAAAATAACAGGTTATTTTGACGGGCCGGGTTGGTCAGCAACCACGCAAGACAATCTAGGCGCCACTTAGCGGTTTTTTCTTCCAATCATGCACTCTTTTACGTCAAAGCACTGGCTTTTTTTGCCAGAAACGCTAAAGTTGAGTTCGTTGAGCCTTCAGACGAGAGTTACCGCTATGCATCACCCTATTTTTTTTATTGACCGCCGCAAAGGCACTGACCGCCGAGAAGACGCTGATCCTTGTGGCAATATGGATATTGACTTGTTTCACCGCAAACGCCGCAAAAGCAAAGACAGGCGCGATAACAATCGCTCATTGAGCGATGATTATTATGCTTACATGCAAAAAGCTCTATCGGGCAGCGAAAAAGAAAAACCCAATGCCACCAAGCACTTCGAATAACACACATAATGCCAAAAAAGTCTCATTAGCCTCTCAATCACAAGCTGCCACACACGCACAACCGACCAAAATAGCACCGTGATTTTACCGGCTCGCGACAACCCTCCTCTCTGTTGCCGCGAGCCACCCTAAAAGTCTTCAGCTTTTTGCTATAACGTGCTTATCCATTTCACTATTTGCCACCACTCAACTAAAGTTAAAGCCTCTACAGTCCTTTTTGCTGGCCACTTATGTTTGATGCGATAGAACGCAAGCTTTTACTCGATACACTACACAAGCGCTGTGCTTGGCTTAAAAAAACAATTGGCGAAGGTCAGCTTGCCCCTAAAGCACTCGCCGAGCATAAAGCCATGTACCAAGCGCTTTTAGGGGCCAGTAAAAAAATCGAAAAAATCACCCCTATTCAAAAAATCATGCCCGCCACCGCCCATAAACCCGCTCCGCCCAAAAAACGGCACAAACACTCAGTTCCTTTTGCTGAAGCGCACGTCTTAATTGCTGAAGATGACTCCGACTCGGCCATGCTCTTAGAGGGTATTATTGAGGATTTGGGCATTAAACATATTGCCATTGCCAAAGACGGCCGCGAAGCGGTTCATGCACTCAAAAATGCTTCGCCAAGCTTTGATATTGTATTGTGCGACTGGGATATGCCCGAACTCAGCGGCCTAGAGGTTAAGCGTGAGGTGAGTCACTTGGCTAAATTACAAGAGACTCACTTTATTATGGTAACAGCCGTTTCAGCATCAGCTCGTATTAAAGAGGCCATCGCACAAGGCATTACTGATTACGTGATTAAGCCTGTTGATGCCAGTATTATCGAGAAAAAAATTACCGCAGCACTAGCCGGTGACAGCAACACAATGCAAGTGACTGAGCAACCACAACCTGCCGAAAATGGTTCGCTAGGCGACACCGATGCAGCCTCGCAAGACCCCACCCAAGCGTAAGCGATCATTCAGTCCTTAGACTCCGCCATATTGCTCAAATCCGACGTTAAAAAATTGCCTGCAAATTTATCTTTCCAAGCACGAGGGGTAAGGTCTTCAACGGCGGCGGCAGGATGTAGGCTTACACGCTGTAAGACATCCACCAAATACGTGTGGGGATTAATACCGTGAAGACGACA
>CANLTI010000005.1 GCA_947494095.1 uncultured Pseudomonadales bacterium | reverse complement strand
GATTGCTGAAAGTGAGTGATGGGAGTTGTCGTTGGCCATATTTTTTTGGGAAGCTTGATTTGGATGTCCTTTCTTCCAGTTTCTTTCTTCCAGTTTCTGTTGGCCATATTTTTTTGGGAAGCTTGATTTGGATGTCCTTTCTTCCAGTTTCTTCCATTGCTTTCTTCCATTGCTTTCTTCCATTGCTTTCTTCCATTGCTTTCTTCCATTGCTTTCTTCCATTTCTTTCTTCCATTAATTTAATAAAAAGCATAAATAACCCCAAGTTAATAACTTGGGGTTATTTGGTTGAGCAGGAGTAATGGTAGGTGATTCTGGAAGGGGTTATTGAAAATGGTTTTTAGGCGGCGCGCTTGGGTCTTTGTTTGTGCTTGGCGAATAAGGCCTGATATTCACGTTCAAAATGCTGTGTTTGTAAGAGCCAGGCGTCAATATCGATATTTAAGCGCTCTAATATAGGTGGTAAGTGTGTGGCTATAGCGCCTCGCTTATCATCACCAATGGACGGCGACGTGAAGGGATTCTCTAATGCAGCGGGAGCAGGATGCTCAAGATCTGTCGGTCCAATCGACTAAATCAATATAATCGGCTAGCCCAAAAATAATCCCTGATTGTTCAGTGTTTTTAAGGCTGCCTTCAAAGTTAAGTAATGGCTTAAGGGGTAGGTCAAATTGGCGAATAGATTGTAGTGCGGTTTGTTGCTTGACGGCTTAGGCTAAATTAAAGGCTTGTTATGGCAACCTAAATCTAGTCACCCATTAATAGGTGTTAAAATCACTTCACTATTTAAAAAGGTGCACTATGAGCAAGCACGACCCCGGACGATGCCGAATTCTGATTGAGGGGCGTTGATATATCATCTATAACTTAGGTTTTCGTGCCCTCGTCTTTTTATACCTAAAACCCAAAGCGTTCGGGTATTGGGCAATCTAAAATCAGCGCGACCATACGCAGTAGTGTGGTCTCTTCTTCGGTGACTTTTCCATCGCCTATAATGCAGGCTATAAGGGCTTTAATGAGTGCGGGCTTGCTGAGGGGTTTGAGTTGGGTAATGCTGTTCATTGCACTATCTAGTGCATTGAGTGATACTTTTTGGGGTTTGGTTATTTTGAGTCGTAAGTGCTTTTCAGCTTGCGTTAAAAGTGGTGCGCGCTGTGCGGGTTCGGTTAGGCTAAGCGTGTAATAAAACAAAACATTGAGTGCACTTTGGCAATCTTTTAAGCTTTTGTTGCTCTTATTTTTGGGGGTCTTAAGCGGCGCAACAGCTAGGCGGTAAATAGCCCATTCGAGCAGTGATAATTGGTTGTCTGTTTGAATTAAGGCCTTAGCGCAGTGTTGAAAAACAGCGGCTTGCTGCGTTGATTGATCTTGTAATGCAGGCTCGGCTAAGAGTAGTAATGGGTGAAAGTTTTGTGGGCTGAGCTGTTTGATGGCAGGTTGTAATTGATGCAGTGTTCTAAATGTTTCAGGGTGAGTATTAATGTTTAAGTGGTCGAGTTGAGCGCTATGGTAATTTTTATTGGTGGCCTCAATTAATAAACCATAAACTAATGCGCGCGCACTAAAGGGGTTGCTGCAAGCGTCAATTAATATGGCCGGTAATGAAGCCAGATGAGCCTGAGCGGCGGCTAAGTTACTGTGTGTTGGGTTGCCAATACTGTTGATAATATTGCTGGCTTTTAACGTAGAATATTGTGCCGGTGGGGGCTGATTTGGTGTATTTTGATCAATAATATCGCCTGTACTTGCAGGTGTGATCTCGATAGCTCCAGTAAGCCCCATAGCCTGACTATTAGCGCGTGTAGATCCGTGAGGCGAATTATGCGTATTGAATGTGAGTGTGTGACCTAGGCGCTCTATGCGTTTATCTATTTCGGGGTGCGTAGCAAATAGGCCACTAAAAAAATTCTGAACTCCTGTCAGGCGCAAGCTTGAAAAGTAAAAGTGACTAAATTCTTCTGCGTGTGAGGACTCTAAGGTGGAGCTTGGTCCTTGGGCAATTTTTTTTAAGGCGTTGGCAATGCCATCGGGGTTGCGGGTAAATTGCACCGCTGCGGCATCGGCTAAATATTCACGCTGGCGGCTAACGGCCGCTTTAATTAAATTGCCAAAAAAGGTACCTGTAAAGCCTATCGCCATGAGTGCAAAACCTAGGCCGGCTTGTTTGCCGCTGCGCCGTGAGTTTGAGCGGTAACTATAGTTGCCGTAGCTACCCCAAGCAATATAACGGCCTATAATTCCTATCAGTAAAATACCATGCAATAAAGCGACGATACGCATATTGATTTTCACATCGCCAAAATTAATATGGCTAAACTCGTGTGCAATAACACCTTGCAGCTCGTCACGATTTAACTGTGTCAGGGCGCCTTCGGTGACAGCAACAACCGTTTGATGGCGATTAAAGCCAGCGGCAAAAGCATTAATGGCGGCGCCTGGCATCACAAATACTTTAGGTACAGGGTTGCCCGAGGCAAGTGCCATCTCGGTGATTATATTTAAAAGCTTTTGATGATCGGGGTTATGCGTGTCGGGGTGTACATGCTTGCCATTCATTGCGAGAGCAACTTGAATGCCGTTGCCGCCCAGTTGCAGCGCCTTAAAAGTGCTACCTAAAACAATAAAGATCAATGTTCCTAACAGGCTCCAAAGCAGTATTGGGTTGTGCAGCAAGGCTGTCCAATAACCCATGTGGCTGCTGGCGTTACTCAAAAAACCTTGAGTCTGGAAGTAAGTGAGCGTCCCTGTAATCACTATAGCTGTAAAAAAAACAACAGCACTGACTGCCAGTAAAAACAAAAATAAAAGGCGGGTGCTTTGCTTGCGAGCCTTATCTTGATGTTCAAAAAAATTCATAGGCAGCTCATGGTGAGTGTGTGTTTTAGCGTTATGGCCTTATTTAAAAGGAAACCTTAGGGGCTTGAGCTATTTGGGCGCTGTCTTCAAACTCTAGTAGTGCCGCTTTTTTATTATGCCCAAAAAGACCTGCAAAAATATTGGCTGGGAAGCTTTCGCGAAAAATATTGTAGCTCATGACTGCATCATTAAAGGCTTGGCGAGCAAAGCTCACACGGTTTTCGGTTGAGGATAGCTCTTCGGTTAATTGCATCATTGTGGTGTTAGCTTTTAGCTCGGGATGGGCCTCCATAACCATATTGAAGCGTCCCATGGCTTGACCTAAAATTCCTTCGGCACCGGCTAATGCTTGAATTTGACCGCTGTCTCCGGGGTTTTGGCTTGCGGCACTGAGCTCAGTGGCTGCGGCATTGCGGGCTTTTACAACGGCCTCTAGGGTTTCGCTTTCGTGTTTGAGGTAGGCCTTGGCTGTTTCAACAAGGTTGGGAATGAGGTCGTAACGGCGCTTGAGTTGCACCTCAATTTGAGAAAAGCCATTTTCAAACTGATTTTTGAGCTTGACTAAGTTGTTAAAAATGTAAATACAGTACAGTGCAAAAGCCACAAGAATGGCCAGTGTGGTTAAACCTGAGCTACCCATAACAAACCCCTATTACATGTAATTGATTTTTAGTGAGTCTAGAACAGTTTATAGCAGTTGCCAAGCCTTCTTGCCGATAAGATTTTTGGTAGACGTGAATGAGCGCTAATGAATTATTGACTGGATCGCTCAAGGCATCTGCGACTTTGTGCTCCTCGACTTTGTGCTCCTGTAAAGTCTAATCTTGCATATCCTTATGCTGGTGTACTGTCTAACCCTTGCTTTCCCTGCAAGACCCGGCGCTTAAATGCCCAGCAAATAACCTATCAGCACCCTATCAGGTGAGGTTTGTCAGTTGAGCTGAATAGTTACATTACATCATGTGTTTTTCCTTGCTCCTTAGGAGGTGGTGTGGGTGTAAGGGCTTGTATTTTGTCTTTGAGTTGCCAAAGGAGCATTAAACTTGGGGTGACCATTAGCGCTGTAATGGCAAAAAATAGCGCCCAATTGCCATTGAGTAAGTCAACCAGTAAGCCGCTATTACTCGATAAAAGTGTGCGTCCAAGGCTGCCTAGGGAGGCCAATAAGGCGTATTGCGTAGAAGAAAAGCGATGGTCGCATAAGTGTGAAATAAAGGCCATAAACGCGACGGTTGCCCATGCGGCAGTAAAGCCATCAATAATGACGGCGGTGGCATAAAGCCATTCCACGGGGCCGGCGATGGCTAATAGGCAAAAAATCAAATTGCTGGCGGCCATGCATAGCCCACTAATCATTAAGCCTTTTAGTAAGCCAAAGCGTGCATTTAAAATGCCGCAAGGTATAACCGCAATCATGGTGACAATCCACGTAAGCATTTTGGAGTAGGTGGCGATTTGTGTGGTGCTAAAGCCAATTTCTTTGTAAAACAAAATCGACATGCGCCCTAAAAAGGCTTCACCTATTTTGAATAAAAAGATAAAGCTGAGCAGGCCTATAGCAATGCGCGTTCCGTTGCTTACAAAAAAATGGCGAAGCGGTAAAATGAGTGTCTGATAAATATTCGCGAGCATTTTGTCTAATGAGCTATTGGGTGGCTCATGGCTTGTGGGTAATTGCCCTAAAGTGTATAAAATGTAACTAAACACTATGAACTCGAAGGCAATAACCGTTGGAATAAACCATGGGCTTTGGGCTGCGGTCGCTGGTAACCCTAGCGGGTTGATTGCCCATAAGGCTGTCAACCAAGGTAGGCACATTAAAAGAAGAAGCTGTATTTGCTCGCGCTGCGATTGACACTTGGGGTAGCTGTTAGGTGGTGTGTTGAAGTTAGCCGCTGATGGCTTACGGTGTATTAGGTGATGAGCAGGGATAAAAAAGCACAGTAAGCACATAAGTGCGCTCAGGCTGCCTAGCAATATATACAAGCTGGGCCAGCTCCAACCAACATCGGACAGCCATAAAGGAATAAACCCAATAGCCGCATAGCCTGTCCACCAGCCTCCTGTAGCGGCGGCGGCGCCAGCCGATATGTATTGCGTTTGGTTTGCCGCAAAGCTTTGCACGCGGTAGCCGTCAATGGCGATATCTTGCGTGGCAGAGGCCAGTGCCAATATCAATGCCAGCGCAATAATTGTTTCGGCGGCATTGCTTGGGCTGTAAAAACTACAGCCTAGGCAGCATAGTGCAATAATGGCTTGGCATGTAATGATCCAGCCTTTTTTATCGCCCTGAGTGTCAATGTTAGGCCTAAAGGCTTTGAGTAAACTTTTGGGTGAAAACCGGTCAATAAGCGGTGCCCATAAAAAATTGACGGCATAAACGGCAAAAATAAGCCCAGCAAAGCCAATTTGGCTACGTGAAAGCCCAGCCTCTTTAAACCAAAGAGTTAATACCGAACCAATCATAACCCAAGGTAGGCCACTCACAATCCCGAGTAAAAAAATACTGACAATACGTTTGTTAAAATATATTTTGCTGTCTTTGATAAAGGTTTTCACGGCACGCTCTCATGTCGGTGAATATTTTAGGCTATCTTAATACTGACGTTTTTTTAAGGATGCTCGCTAGCGATCTTTAAAAGGCGCCTAAGGGACGAGCAAAAAATATAGTATCCAATAATATTTGCATTGTGCTTTCTCTGCTCGACATTATGCTCGTGCAAAGTCTAATCTTGCATATCCTTATGCAGGTGCAATGTCTAATAAGGGGCTCATGCTTGATGCGTTGCTCAAAGCGTTACATGCCTGGCATGCGCCCCTGCGACGCCTTGCCGAGAAAACAGAGCCCTACGTTTATATGGATAAACTATTATTGCTCGCCCCTAAAGTACACATAAAGCGCTTTTTTGGAGCTGCGGCCTACATTAGTGTTTATTGCTTCAGCTATTGTTAAGTGTCTTGCGCTATTATGCGCGCAATTGAAACCCTTAGGAGAAATGTTGTGAAATTGATTGTTGGTTTAGTAGCCAGTGTGTTGGCAATGAGTGCAACCGCCGGTCAAATCGAGTTGAAAAACGGCGATAAGATTGGTGGTACATTAAAATCTGTGAGTAAAGGCCAAGTTGTTTGGTCTGCTGATAAGGTCGGTGAGCTTACACTCAATAAGGCAGATGTCGGTAATATCAACTTAACTGAGCCTGTGCGTTTGCGTGGCATTGAAGAGCCTTGCTTGTGGCTGGAGATGATCGACGATGTTGCGCGCTTTGAGTGTAATGCTGAGAAAAGAGAGTATTCGCTACTCACGCTTAAAGATGTTGTACCTTTTGCCAATTATGCCGATTCGTTGCATAGCTACGGCGGTAAATTAACCGTTGTTGGTTCTGAAAAAAGCGGTAATGTCAACTCAAGTAATTGGTTGGTTGGTGCTGAAGTGCAGTTGCGCCATGAAGATTTTCGTCATGATTTTGAGTTGCGTTACACTGGAGAGTCTTTAGAGGCTGAACCTCTTGAAGGCGAAGAGGCTATTGATGCGCCAGTGGTAGAGTATTACAAAGGGTTTTATGGCTTAAACTGGTTCTTTTTACCACGTTGGTATTTGCTGGGTGATTTAACGGCCGAAAAAGACGATGCCAAACAAATTAGCGAGCGTTATGTTACAGGTATCGGTTCGGGTTTTCAGTGGTGGGAGCGTGAGCAGACAGCGTTGAAGTTAGAGCTTAGTGTCCTCAATACCAAAGAGTATTATGACCTAACCGCAGCTGACCTATTACTCGGTAGTGAAAGCAAAAAAGACTTTAGCTCGGGCCGTTTTGCGCTTGATTTCCGTTATAGCTTCCCGCGTGACATCACATTATTCCATCGCAGTAACGTTGCGCAAAATTTTGATGAAAGTGATGATTGGCGCACACACGCCGAAACCGGCTTGTCAGCGCCTTTAGGTCTGGGTGTGTCGGCACACCTCAATGTGGATTACGATTACCATAATGACCCACAAGAAGGCGTCAAAAGAGAAGATATGACATACCGTGTGGGTGTTGTCTATAAGTGGTAATACACGTAATAGCTTGAGTTTTATCAAACCGCCAGCATATTGGTTGTTATGATTAAGAATAAAAACCCCTCTTTATCGAGGGGTTTTTTGTTTGTGACCTAAAAAATAGGTAACTATTCAGTCGGGTTAACAAATTCCTCTTGGAGGGTGCTGATGGGTTATTTTTTGGGCATTTAAGCGCCGGGCCTTGCAGGGAAAGCAAGGGTTAGACAGTGCACCTGCATAAAGATATGCAAGATTAGACTTTGCAGGAGCATAAAGTCGAGGAGCACAAAGTCGCAGATGGCTTGAGCTGCCCAGAAAGTGATTCATTAGCGTCCAATTGTGGCCTCTGAATAGTTACAAAAACAGTTGTACAGATTAAGGTGTAAATATGCGTGGTTTGTTGGTTTTTTTGGTATTGCTGCCAGTGCTCGATTTGGCACTGCTGGGGCACTGGTTGGGCTTTTGGAATACCGTATTACTCGTCATGGGGACTGCCGCTCTGGGTTTTTCGCTTATTCGGTATCAGGGCTTGGTAGCGCTTAAGGCGAGCCAAGAAAAGCTTCGAGCAGGCATTATGCCGGTGACTGAAATGACCACAGGCTTGTTTTTGGCTTTTGCGGGTGTGTTATTTATTCATCCAGGTTTTGTCACGGATATACTCGGGCTACTCTTTTTGGTGCCCGGTGTACGGCTGGCGCTGGCGGCATGGCTGATAGCAAAAATTGGGAGAACCGGCGCGGCAGGTTCTGCGCGAAGCGCTGGCGCGGAGGACGTCATTGAAGGTGAATTTGAGGAAATGCCTAAGCGCGATGCAGCGCACATAGCACAAGAAAAAAAATAAAAAATTCGTTATGTAGGTGTTGAAATCGTTAAAAGCGCTCCCATCATGGCTGCACAGTGATTCAGCGGCGCTACTCGATAGCGGACTTGTTGGGTTAACTGGCAAGTTTTGCTACTTTCAGGTTGATTAATTTGAACGTTAGAGTAGCGCAACCCCGCGCAAGCGGAACTTTAATAATAGCCTTGCTCACAAGGGCAAAGCGCAAATCTTATATCGTACACTTTGGAGATTCGTTGATGAAAATTCGTCCTTTACACGATCGTGTTGTAGTGCGCCGCAAGGAAGAAGAACAAATGAGTGCCGGTGGCATCGTACTTCCTGGCTCAGCAAAAGAAAAACCTAACCAAGGTGAAGTTGTTGCTGTAGGTTCTGGCCGTATTTTAGATAGCGGTGAAACTCGCCCATTAGACGTAAAAATTGGCGATAAAGTTGTATTCGGTAAATACGCCGGTACAGACACCATTGATGTTGATGGTGAAGAGTTGATTATTATCAGCGAAACTGACATCAAGGCGGTCGTTGAAGCTTAATTTTAGTGAATACTTAAATTATTTTTTAATGAAACCATAAAGAATTAACCCTACTGATTAAACAGGTAAGGAAAAGATCATGGCAGCAAAAGACGTAATTTTCGGTGATAGCGCCCGTCAAAGAATGTTGAAAGGCGTAAATGTATTAGCAGACGCCGTTAAAGCAACCTTAGGTCCCAAGGGCCGTAATGTTATTCTAGAAAAATCATTTGGTGCACCCACTGTCACCAAAGATGGCGTATCTGTAGCCAAAGAGATCGAATTAAAAGATCGCTTTGAAAACATGGGCGCACAAATGGTAAAAGAAGTGGCATCACAAGCTTCTGATGAAGCTGGTGACGGTACTACTACGGCCACCGTATTGGCTCAAGCGATTGTGAACGAGGGCTTAAAAGCCGTTGCCGCTGGCATGAACCCAATGGACCTTAAGCGCGGTATCGATAAAGCCGTTATTGCCGCTGTTGCACATATCAAAGAAATTGCCAAGCCTTGTGAAGATACCAAATCTATCGCGCAAGTCGGTACTATCTCTGCAAACAGCGATACTGCTGTGGGTGACATCATCGCTGAAGCCATGGAGAAAGTGGGTAAAGAAGGTGTGATTACTGTTGAAGAAGGTAGCGGCTTAGAAAATGAGCTTGACCTTGTTGAAGGTATGCAGTTTGATCGCGGTTACTTGTCGCCTTACTTCATTAACAACCAAGAAAGCATGAGCGTAGAGCATGAAACGCCTTTCTTATTGTTGGTTGATAAAAAGATCTCGAACATTCGTGAGTTGCTACCTGTATTAGAAGCTGTTGCTAAAGCCGGTAAGCCTTTAGTGATTATTGCTGAAGATGTAGAAGGCGAAGCCTTAGCAACTTTGGTTGTGAACAATATGCGCGGTATTGTGAAAGTATCGGCTTGTAAAGCGCCAGGTTTTGGTGATCGTCGTAAAGCGATGTTACAAGATATTGCGACTTTAACTGGTGCAACCGTGATCAGTGAAGAAGTAGGCTTGGATCTTGAGACCACTACTCTTGAGCATTTAGGTCAAGCTAAACGCGTTACCATGTCTAAAGAGAACACCACGATTGTTGATGGCGCCGGTGATACCGATGAAATCAAAGGTCGTGTTGCTCAGATTCGCGCGCAAATCGAAGATACTTCTTCTGATTACGACCGCGAAAAACTTCAAGAGCGCGTTGCTAAATTAGCAGGCGGTGTTGCCGTTGTTAAGGTTGGCGCTGCGACTGAAGTTGAAATGAAAGAGAAAAAAGCCCGTGTTGAAGATGCATTACATGCAACACGTGCCGCAGTAGAAGAGGGCGTAGTGCCTGGCGGCGGCACCGCTTTAATTCGTGCTGTAGCCTCTATTGTTGATTTAAAAGGCGATAACGAAGACCAAAATGCCGGTATTGCTATTGCGCGTCGCGCAATGGAAGCGCCTTTGCGTCAAATCGTTGCTAACGCAGGCGAAGAAGGCTCTGTTGTTTGCGATAAAGTGAAATCACAAGATGATCCCACTTACGGTTATAACGCAGGTACTGGTGAGTATGGCGATATGATTGCCATGGGTATTCTTGACCCAGCCAAAGTTACACGTACTGCACTGCAAGCGGCGGCCTCTATTGCCGGCTTGATGGTCACTACTGAAGCGATGGTTGCTGATTCACCTGAAGATAAAGCTGCAGCACCTGCTGGCGATGGCGGCATGGGTGGCATGGGCGGTATGGGCGGTATGATGTAAGGTTTTACCTTACTAGCACTGTTCACTAAAAACCCCCACAGGCCTTTGGCTTGTGGGGTTTTTTTGGTTTTGTGGCACTAAAAACGGTTTGCACTGTGGTTATTCGGTGTGCTGTTTTAGTTGACCACAAGGGCCAGTTCATTCGCCAATTATAGGCATAACTCACGTAGCGGTAGGCTAGCCGCGCCAACGGCTACAGGGTTTACTTGCACGCCAGCGGTGACAATTTGTGGTAGTGGCCTCTGGGCGCCACGACGAAACTGCGCATAAACATCGATTCTGGGAATCACTTTTTCGGCGAGTGCTACAGGGATATGCCCACCCAATATAATGGCTTGAGTATCGAGTAATGCCGAGCATGCTGTGGCTACTAAATCTAACGAGTCTTGGACTTTGTAAATCCACTCATCAACACCGGGCCAGTTAACATCAAAGTTATTGTGCAGGTCATAAATAGAGTTTACGGCAATATTATTTTTAATGAGAATGCGCTTAAGGAGTGCTAAATTAGGGTGTGAGTAAATTTTAGACGGCAGCATATCGCCCAGCTCGCCTGCGTTGCCGTAGGTGCCACGTAAAAGATCGTTGTTTGAGACAAGGCCGCCACCAAAAGCAAATGAAATAAAAAAGTAGACAAAGTTTTTATAGTTTCTACCCACCCCAGCAATGCCTTCGCCGGCTGCAGCACCGGTTGCATCATTGACCACCCAAGTGGGCAAGTGAAAGCGATCTGAGACTATTTGGGCGATATCGACTTGCGCCCACTCCTCAATCATATGATGGGTGTTCATTTTGCCATCCATCGCACTAAAAAAACCTGAGATTCCCACGCCAATCCCCAATATCTTTGACTCACTGATGTGATTTTTTTGCATCATTTGGGCAATAACATGCTCACTGTGCGAGAGCACATTTTCAATGCTCATGTCATCGAGCTCTTCGAGGCGCGTCTCAATAACATTGCCTGCAAAATCCATCAAGGCAATACCAATCGCATCGAGCAATATGGATAAGCCAAAGCAGTAGGCGAACGAAGGGTTGGCTTCTAGTTCAAAGCTAGGGTTTCCTCTGGATGTGGATGAGATGCGGTCGGTTTGATATAGCACCTCTTTATCCAGTAAGTTTTTAACTAGGCGAGATACTGTTTGTTGTGGGATTTTGGTGGTGTTAACAATCGATCTTTGGCTGATATTGTGTGACCAAAAAACAAGCTTAAGAATGTCTCTTTCTGAATCTTGAAACAATTTATCGCCTTTGCCAAGCGCAAAATTACGCATTAAATGAACACTGTTTTTTGATGAAAGCATATAGCGCCTTAAAGGGTTTATTGTATTGAAATCATAGTACAGCAGCGCTCGAGTGATGTCAGTGTCCATACGGCATTGCGCGGAGTATAAGAATCTTCCGGCAGATATTCCCTTAGGCACTAAGATTAAGCCATTAGATAACTTTAGGGCGCTTTTGTGCGGGTGTAATACGCAGTTTAGCCTGCCATATGAGTTTTATTGGGTTAATAATCTAATATTTTAACTTATTGTCAATAATTTATAACCCAAAAAGAGTTGTAACTGTGTTTTCGCTATGTTTTACTGTGAAAATAAAGTGATTACTCAGTGGCTTGAGGGTCTGCTGGCCTCAAGCCACTGAGTAGTTACCAAAAACTTAAAGATAACCTTTTAGTGTTTTGCTTATTCTGAGTGCATCACTAAAGCGTCACAGATCAATAATAATAACAGCGCATTTTGAGTACCTTGCAATTTTGTACTTTGTAGTATCGTAAATACATTGGAGAAAAATAAAATGAAAAAGAAACCTGTAGCCTACGTACTTTCTATGATGTTTTCTGCGTCAATCGCCGCGCAAGAAAACAATAATGATGATGCTAATGTTGAAGTGGTGATGGTCACTGGCACGAGTGTTGTCCGAACTCAAGCCGATACGCCGGCTAAAACAACATTGATTACTCAGGAAGATATTGCCAAAACAGGCTTTTCAAGCCAGGCCGATATTTTAATGAATGTACCCGGTATAAAAGTGGAAGGCGGTGGTGGCGAGGTTGCCACGAATGCTTTTGTACGCGGGTTGCCTTCTGGTGGGCAATTTCAGTTTACGCCACTCAATTACGATGGTATGCCGGCATTTCAGTCAGGTATGACCTCTTCGGCGCAAGATGTGTATTATCGGCCCGATATTGGTATCGAGCGTGTAGAGTATGTGGCCGGTGGCGTCTCTAACCTGTATGGGCCGGGTTCTGTCGCGGGTGTTATTAACTATATTTCTCGCAAGGGCAGTGATGACCCCGAAAGCACAGTGCAACTGGAAATGGCCGAAGATGGCAGAGTGAGGACAGACTTTTTTACCAGTGGTCCACTCTCGAGTGATGATAATATTTACTATGCCATGTCAGGGTTTTATCGTTACGATGAGGGCCCGCTGGATACGGGTTTAGCCACAAAAGGTTATCAAATAAGAGGGAATATTAGCAAAGAGTTTGATGATGGTCATATGACATTTTACGGTCAGTTAATTAACGATAAAGTGCAGTTTTTCTTGCCTTTGCCTTTAGATGGCAACAACCGTAAAAGGCTAACCGGTAATGACGGTAATACAGTATTTGTGGGGCAAACAGTTGCTGCGGCGCAATTAAGTTACCCTACTGCAACGGGGCGATATGAATCGCCTATTGGCGAGGGCGTTGCAACCGAAGGGGGCTCTTTTGGTGTTGAATTTGAAAAAGAGCTATCGGATGATTGGCGTATTGGCGGTAAAGCAAAAGGCGCAAGTTATGAGCATCAATTTAATTTATTCTTAGATGGCGATGGCCTAGCGAACTCACCCGAGTCGCTTAATGGCTATATCAATAACCCCGTGAGAACAATCAACGGCGATGTGCTGAGTGCCTTGGGTACTGCAAACTACACATGGTCAGAAACCGGTAATCCAGTCCCTGAAGATTACGCGCTGTTTGGCAACCGCTTACTTGACCGACAACGAGATGGTGATTTTTTTAGTACAGAATTTAACGTCACAGGTGCTTTTGAAACTGGCCATATTGACCATACGTTAAATATAGGGACGTTTTTTATTCATGCGCAGCAAATGGATTTTAATATCATTTCAAGCTACCTGGCCGATTTTAGTGATGGTAAAAATGCACGTTTAGTTGACTTATCATTTACGGATACTTCAGGTAATGTTGTTGAGTATTCACGCAATGGTATTGTTGGCCCAGGTATTAGTTATACCAACAAAAACTTAACCAGTAAGCGCACAGCCTTTTATATTACTGACCAAATGGAAAGCGGAAATTGGGCGGTTGATTTGGGTATGCGTGTTGAGCGCGCGGTAGGCACTTCAAAAGCCGAAGGCAGTGAAAGCGTGGTTGTTTCAGATGATCCGGCGTTAGCGTCTAATCTGCAGGTCAATACAACCGGTAATGGACGGTTCACTTATGGTGAAGTGGCGAGTACGGAAGCGGCATTTTCTGCTGCGGTTTTATATAGCGTAGAAGATAGCGACATCAATCTTTATGCCAATGCATCAAGAGGTTACTTCTTTCCACAAATTAGGAGCATTCGCTTTAATGACAACGGCGAGCCACAAAGCTATGAGGGGGAAGATATTACTTTAGCCACACTCGGCATTAAGTACTTCCCGCAAGATCTGTATATAGATGCTTCATTATTCCTTGCCAATTTAGATAATCGCCGCTCGGTGGATTTTGTTAACGATGGTAGCGGTGGTTTGATTGAAAATGTTTTAGAGCAGTCAACCGAAACCCTAGGGGCTGAAATTATTACCCGTTATACGGTATCTGATGCGGTAACCATTGAAGGAAATATTACTTATCAAGATGCCGAGTTTAGCGCCGGTGGCAATACCGGTAATGTACCAGCTAGGCAGCCCGAGCTGACGGGTAATCTGGCCTTTTCATATAATAATGATTTGTTTGATTCACGTTTAGCGCTAAGTCATTTTGGCGATGCTTTTGCCAATGATAGCAACACTGTTGAGCTCGGTAGCCATACAATTGCAACGCTATCTGCTGGGTATACTTGGGCATTTAATAACGATCAAAGAATCCGTGTGGGTGTGAACGTATGGAACCTATTTGATAGTGAAGGCATTACCGAAGGTTCGCCTCGTCAAGGCAATAGCCAAGCAGGAGGCGAAGACTTTTTTGTGGGCCGCCCAGTATTGCCACGGCGTATAAGCTTAACGACGCGATATGATTTTTAAGTGAATGAAAGGGTTGTAGCGCTCTGGATAGAGCGCTACAGATAAGGTCTCATTTTGAGCGATAATCCTGCTTAAAAATTATTGGTTGAGTTGTATTATTATGAATACTTTTGATTATGCTATCGTCGTTGTCTATCTCATTTTACTGGTGGGTATGGGTTTTAGTTTTCGCCAGCAACACACCAAAAAAGATTATTTTTTAGGTGGAAGAACCTTAGGGTGGAAGGCGTTAACACTGTCTGTTATGGCCACTCAATTATCGGCAATTAGTTTTGTTTCTGCGCCAGCGTTTGTAGGTTTACGAGAAGGTGGAGGTTTGCATTGGCTCTCTTATGAGCTGGGTGTGCCGCTGGCAATGTTACTCATTTTAAGTACTATTTTACCGGCGTTATACCGCTCGGGCTTTGTCAGTATTTACGATTACCTCGAGCAGCGCTTTGGCCGCTCTACGCGCATTTTAATTAGTTTTGTCTTTCAGTTTAGCCGCGCATTTGCCACGGGTATTATGATTTTTGCTGTCTCATTGATTTTGCAAGGTACGATGGGTATAGAGGCTTGGCAAGCTATTGTATTAACCGGCGTTATTACTGTTTTGTATTCGTTGCAAGGCGGCATGAAGGCGGTGGTGTACGGCGATGCGATACAAATGATTATTATTGTTTTAGGCACAATAGCGTGTATTGGCTTTGGTCTGCATCACTTAGGCGGTATGGGTGAATTTATGACAAAGGTAGACCCGACTCGCTTAAATGCCATTAAGCCCGAATCCTTAGGTTTTGATGGCGAGGGGTTTGGTTTATTACCTATGATTTTTGGTGGGGTTGTATTATATGCTTCTTATTACGGCTGCGACCAAACCCAAGCACAAAGAGCATTAGCGGCACCTGATACACGACAGCTACGCTACATGATGCTGGCGAACGCCACAGTACGTTTTCCTATTACTTTATTGTATTGTTTTTCGGGGTTGATTGTTGGTACTTTAGCCATGAGCGAAGCGGGTTTTATGGCGCAAATTCCTGCGGAAAATCCCGATTGGATGATGCCTATATTTATTCTCAATTATTTGCCGCACGGTATGATTGGTATTTTAGTGGTTGCTATTTTAGCTGCGGCTATGTCGTCGCTGAGTTCGGCTATTAATTCACTGGCGGCGGTGAGTATTGAAGACTATTGTCGGTTAACCAATAAAACGCTAGAGCCAGAAGATTATTTGAAAAAGGCAAAATATGTTGGGTTGATTTGGGGGGCGGTAACACTGCTTTTATCTTTTTATGCTGGCGATATTGCACCCACTGTGATCGAGGCTATTAATAAAGTAGGCTCCGTATTTTATGGCCCTATACTCGCCGTATTTTTATTGGCAGTGATTAATAAAAGCCTTGGTGCACGAGAGATTAACCTTGGTTTAATTGCTGGTGTGTTGATGAATATTGTTATTTGGTTAACGATGGATAATGTCTTTTGGTTTTGGTGGAATTTTATTGGTTTTATCGTGACAACCGTTTTTGCTTATACGGTTAAAGCTGTGCTTGGTGGAAATTATGTAACGACCTCTTCAGCGGCACTTGTCACACAGCGAGTATCTATTTTGACTAAATTAGATATCGTTATTTTACTCGCCTCTTTTGTCGTTATGTTAAGCATTTGTGCGGCACTACCACTGCTTTTTAGTTAAATTTAAGAGGTAATAATGGAAAGTTCACGTTCTTTTTTACGCACTTTGTTTGAGCAAGCGGTTAATGTCTGCTTGCCTAGCGTATGCTTAGATGCGCATCTTGGTGCGATAGATGTTAGTCGAGGCGTTTGCGTTGTGGGGGCTGGTAAAGCATCAGCTGATATGGCGGCAGCGGCCTATAAAAAATACGGTGATGCGTGTTACGGTAAAGTGGTGACGCGCTACGGTTATGGCACCGAATTACCCACGGGCAATATTGAAATACTGTATGCCGCGCATCCAGTGCCTGATGAAAACAGCTTAGCTGCAGGCCAAGCACTGCTCGAGCTTGTCGCTACAACACCTGCCGATACCCCTATTATATTTTTAATATCCGGTGGTGGTTCTGCGCTTATGTCGGTACCTGTCGCGGGTGTTAGTTTTGCCGATAAAATGGCTTTGCATCAATTTTTATTGCGCAGCGGTGCACCTATTGATCAAATAAATATTGTTCGCAAGCAGCTCTCGGGGGTAAAAGGTGGCCGCTTAGCGCACGCTGCAGGCGGTCAATACTATACCTTTGTGATCTCGGATGTTGTTGGTGATGATCCCAGTTTAATCGCTTCGGGCCCGACCGCTGATGATGCGAGTACACCGGCTCAGGCATTGGCCATATTAGAGCAATATCGCTGGCCTGCTACATCTTCAATTACAGATTATTTAGTAAAAGCGAGTCATCGTAAAACCTCCAATTTTATGGCCGAGAAACAATCTCATTATTGTATTGTTGCCAATGCTCATCGAGCTATTGATGCTGCTGTTTTTTATGCGCAAAAGGCAGGTTGGCACACACAAGTGCTCAATTATGAGCAGCAAGGCGAAGCGGCACAAGTTGCTAAGCAACACGCTGCCACCGCATTAGAGCTGAAAAATAAAGGTCAAAAGTGCTTGTTGTTTTCGGGCGGTGAATTAACGGTAACGTTAAACCAAGATGGTGGCGATGGAGGCCCTAATCAAGAGTATTTACTGGCGATGGCGGTTGCACTCAATGGTGCGCCTGGGATCAAAGTGCTCGCGTGTGATACGGATGGGGTTGATGGCAGTCAAGAGGTTGCTGGAGGGTTTATTGATGAGTCTATATTACTGAAAGCTAAAAATAAGGGCTTATTGCCCCAAGCCTATCTTGATAATCATGATAGCTATCATTTCTTAAAGGCACTAGATGCGTTAATTATTACTGGGCCGACACGTACGAATGTGAATGATTTTAGGGTCATTATGATCAATTAAAATGTCACCAAGCGCATGGTTATGCATTTAGCTTCAAAAAAATATTCAATACAGTCAATCATTATAGCGTAATGATTTGGGAGATTTACACATGTCAGAAGATCAGCAACTGTTTAACGCAGGCAAAGCCATTTTAAATAAAAATGACTTTGGAGGCTATACGGTGCCGACTCAGGGCTTATATCCGTTTCAGTGGAATTGGGATTCGGCGATTACAGCATTAGGTTGGATGAAATTTAATGAGCCGCGTGCTTGGCAAGAGCTTAATGTATTGATGAGTGGGCAATGGGATGATGGCATGGTCCCGCATATTCTTTTTCATAAAGACTCTGACACCTACTTTCCTGGGCCTGATGTTTGGGGGGCAGATAAAAAAGTTAAAAGCACGTCTATTTCTCAGCCACCTGTATTGAGTAGTGTGGTTAAAATTCTTTGTGAGCAAGCAAAAGATATCCCGCTCAGAGATAAGACGGTCATGGCGATGTTGCCTGGCCTTATTCGTTCGCATTTGTGGTGGTACCGTGATCGAGACCCCGAAAACACAGGGCTTGTGGTGAGCTATCACCCTTGGGAGTCGGGCATGGATAATAGCCCAGCTTGGGATGAGGCGCTCGAGCGAGTGCCTCAAGTAACATGGGAATATCAGCGGCGCGATCTTAATCATATAGATGCGTCTGAGAGGCCGCACAAAGAGCAATACGATCGCTATTTATATCTTGTCGATTTATTTAAGCATAAGCATTTTAACAGTGAAGATATTTATCGCGACTGCCCCTATAAAGTGAATGATGTGAGTGTAATATCGATTTTGCACCGGGCAACATTGGATTTAATTGACTTGTGTGAGCAGTACAATGTTACTGACCAAGAGGTTGAGCAGTTAAAGGCAAGTGCTGCATTAACACAGCGTAATATGCATCAATTATGGAGTGAGAAAACACATTTCTTTCATTCAAAAGATTTAATAAGCAATACATTATGCAGTATAAAAACGAATGCCGGATTTTTGCCTTTATTGGGTGGGTTGGCCACGAAAGAGCAAACGCAACACTTAGCTAAAGAGGTACAGGCGTGGATGGCTGCGAGCCAATATGCAATTGCTTCTACAGACCCCCGCGAGCCGCAATATGAGCCACAGCGCTATTGGCGTGGCCCAGTGTGGCTGCATATTAATTGGATGATTGCATTGGGGTTTGAGCGTAGCGGTTATCTTGAGGTTGCTGAGCAAATACACAGCAAGACCGATGCGTTATTTCGTGAGTTTAAATTTTTTGAATATTTTAATGCCGACACAGGCACCGGCTGTGGAGGCAATGATTTTTCATGGACGGCCGCTATTGCCATGCATTGGTTGTTAAAGCGATGAGTGAGGTATTGAGTGGCGCTAAAGTGGTGTGTTTTGGTGAGGCACTTATCGATATGCTATCGAATAAAGTGAATGGCGATACGACCACTGAACATGAAACCTTTACGCAATTTGCCGGTGGCGCGCCAGCTAATGTGAGTGTAGCGCTGGCTAAACTGGGGGGTAATAGTTATTTTTGCGGCATGTTAGGGCGCGACCCTTTTGGTGACTTTTTACATCATTCGCTGCTCGAGCATGGGGTTAAAACAGACTATGTTCTACTCACAGATAAAGCCAAAACGGCGCTGGCTTTTGTGTCGTTAGATCAGCAGGGCGAGCGCACTTTTTCTTTTTATCGCCCGCCTTCTGCCGATTTGTGCTTTACCCGTGATGATTTCCAAATGCAGTGGTTTGAGCAAACAGCAATCTTTCATTTTTGCTCAAATAGTTTGACCGAGCCTGGCATACAAGAGGCGACTCAAGCGGGTATTGCACTCGCTAAAAAAAATCATTCGCTGGTGAGTTTTGATGTTAATTTACGCAAAAATTTATGGTCTCAGCAGGGTGATCCTTTTGGTGTTATTTGGTCTGTAATGTCGGGTGTTGATGTACTTAAAGTTTCAAAAGAAGAGCTAGAATTTTTGTGCGCTAATCAGACATCAGAGCAGACAATTGATCGGTTATTACAGTGCGGCTGCCAATTGATTGTGATCTCTGATGGAGGTAATCCACTGCGATGGATTACCTCAAAAATGCAAGGTGAAATTGATCCGCCGCAAGTTAATATGGTGGATGCAACAGCCGCAGGTGATGCCTTTGTAGGTGGTTTATTATTTAAATTACAGTGTTTTTTTGAAAACAAAGGCGACTTAGTGGCGTTGTTGAATCACAAAAGCGAGCTTTGTAATATTTTAAGGTTTGCTTGTGCCTGCGGTGCCCATGCGGCCTCTTTATATGGTGCGTTTCCTTCACTGCCTTCTTTGTCGAGCCTTGGCGCTCTTACACGTGAGATAGAATATGACATTACCTAATTTTACCCAAGGTGATTTTTTACGCCAGCACATACAATCAATACTCGCTTTTTATGAGCCGACTATTGATGACCCTAATGGCGGTTTTTATCAGAACTTTTTAGATGATGGTCAGGTATATGATAAAAGTACTCGACATTTGGTGAGTTCTACGCGTTTTGTTTTTAATTACGCTAGAGCGTATTTAGAATTTAAACAACAAAAATATTTAGATCGAGTGAATGCCGGTATTGAGTTTATTCGTCGCGCCCACTTTAATGAGCAATACAAGAGCTATGGGTGGTTGTTAAAAGTACACGAGGGCAAGGTGGAGACAGTAGATGATAATAATCATTGCTATGGCTTTGCCTTTGTAATGCTTGCGTACAGTTGGGCTATTAGAGCTGGGCACCCCAAAGCGGCAGAGTATTTGGAGGAAACATGGCAGACGATGGAGCGGGTATTTTGGGATGCCAAGCATGCTTTATACAAAGATGAATTTGATTGTACGCTAACACAAGACAGCGGGTATCGCGGTCAAAATGCAAATATGCACACCTGTGAGGCATTGATTGCGGCCTACCATGCAACCCATGATAATAAATTTTTAGACCGGGCTTTATTGGTGGCTGATAGTATTGTTAATAAACAAGCCTCGTTAACCCAAGGTTTGATCTGGGAGCACTTTCATACTGATTGGTCGGTTGACTTAGATTACAATAAAAACGACCCTAAAAATCTGTTTAGGCCTTGGGGGTTTCAGCCCGGTCATCAAACGGAGTGGGCAAAACTATTGGTAATGTTATATCAAGTTACACAAAAAGATTGGCTGCTATTGCGTGCACAAACCTTATTCGACCGCGCTTTAGCAGTCGCATGGGACACGCAAAATCAGGGTATTGCCTACGGATTTGATTTGAATCATCAGGTTTGCGATGGTGAGAAATACTTTTGGGTGCAGGCAGAGTCATTGGCGGCGGCGGGTTATTTATATGCTTACACTCAAAAGCCTCAATACTTACAGTGGTATAACACGATTTGGCAATACTCGTGGGAGCACATGGTTGATCATCAATACGGTGCTTGGTTTAGAATACTCAGCCCAAATAATGCTAAAATTGATAATCAAAAAAGCCCGATAGGTAAAACGGATTACCACACAATGGGTGCGTGCTACGACGTGTTATCACTTGCCCTAAATGCGGGTTGAGTGTTTTAATTTGAGTGTTTATGCAGCCAAGCTGAAAAACATTAGCACCCTGTTAAGAGGTTTTTTGGTTTGGCTGAATAGTTACTTTTGGTTTTACGTTATAAATGCGGCAGTTTAAATTCTTGCAGAATTTTAACGAGAGTATCGGCGGCGTGGCGGCGATGCTCGTAATGCGTTGTCGTGGCTTTTTGCCAGTCCCCCTCAATAATAGCCTCTATAACGTCGCGATGGTCTTTGTTTGACTTAGTGGGTTTATCGCGTAACTTTAATGTCACTAAGCGAGCGCGATGTCCTTGATCGCGCAAGCTAGAAGCCATTAAAGCCAAGCGTTGATTGCCACACAATTCCACTAATAAGCGATGAAATCGGTCGTCTGCTTCGGCCCAGCCTTCTCGGTTGTCGGCTTCTAAGTTTGAATCCATATCGTTGATAGCTTGCTCGAGTGCAGCAAGTTCATGCCGTTGAGGGCTTCGGCGAGCCAGCAGCTCTACAGCGGTGACCTCAAGGCTTGTAAGCACCTGATAAATCTCTCTCATGTCATCGGGCACCAGAGGAATAACGCGCATGCCACGGCGAGGAATGAGCTCGATGAGCTGTTCGTTTTCGAGCCGTATAAGGGCCTCGCGAACGGGCGTTCGGCTAACGCCTAGGCTTTTGGCGAGTTCGGGTTCTAAGGCTTGATAGCCGGGGTAAAACTCGTTACTGAGAATAGATTTTTTAAGGGTGCGATACACCAGTTCAACACGAGAGATGCTTCCCTTTTCTAGAGGCTGCGATGTTTGCTGTTCGGCAAGATTATTCATAGTGTGATGTTCCAATGATACGGCTTGATACCACAAGTGGTGGTAGTAAAGCGGGCAATTTTATTATCGAGAAGACAGCCTAAATAAGCGATGTTTCGATTTTTCCCGCCAAAAGCAAGGCTTGATACGTTCTTAAGTTTAATGTTTGGTGTAGAATCTAAGTGTTTACGCTGAAGGCCATTATGGTTAAATGCACGCTCTGCCTTCAGTACATGCTCTGGGTTGTAGTCTTGTAGTATAACTTGCTGTTTGCCGTCGCCCAAAACACGTATGACGCGGTTACTAATAATACTGGTCACCCAAATCTTGTTTTCAATATCAAAACTAAGACCATCAGGATAAACACCTTTTTCGAAATTTGCGACTATTTCTTTTTGACCGAGTTTTCCAGTATTTGAAATGGCAAAACGTGATAACTTACGACCAAAGGTTTCGTTGACATAAAGGTAGTTTTGGCAAGGACTTAATTGTATTTCATTGGTATACCCTAAATTATCTGCAACTTTATGCGTTGTTATACCGTTAGTGCATACAATAAAGCCGTCACTTATTTCTTTTTTGTAGGCTTGCTCTCTTGGATTATGGCGCGTGCTTACCGACACCCAGACGCGATCTTGTTGATCGATAGTGACATAGTTGCAAGGCGGTAATGGTTTATTATTGAGGTGTGTTAAAAAAGGCGTAAGCTGGCCTTGCTGTGTGAGTTCCCATATTCCGCCGTCATCGCCAAGATTGGCAATTAAAAACGTCTTTCTTTTTGTGATGGCAAAGCCGTTAGTGCGTAGAGTGATAGGGCTTTTTTTGGCTAAATAATGTCGTTGTTGCCCATTAGGTAGAATATGGGTAATACCGCCTTGCCAGTTAGAGGTAAATACACTGCCGTCGCTTGTGCAGTGTACACACTCAGGTCTTTGTAAACTGTTGCCGTAATAGCTAAAGTCGTCGGGTAAAATTAAGCTTGGTGTCTTATGTTGGGGTTGGCTGGGCTTGTTAAATACGGTGTTAATCATGCGGTTAATTGTTCATTAGCTGTAAGTAACCTTTATGAGTCAGAAGTATGAATCACAAGATAGAAGGGTATGGCATTGAATATCGCGGTGCTGGCTGGTAATGGGGTTGGCAAGGTAACCTGCATGATCTGGCGATTAATCGATCGTGTTTAGAGGTTATTAACAGCGACGCTATTTCAAATTATACAGTGTTGCATACCCTGCAGGGGACCTATCTGGCAACCGGTTGGCTACAGTTACAGTGCGTACAGCGCTTGCGGTGTGAAGAGCGTGCTTTTACTATGAGCGCTTTTAGCCGTTAACTGATGCTTCTTGCTTTAGGCCTGCATGACCCTTTTTGATATTATTTTAGCACTTACTTATATTTTACTCAGCGTTACTTGGGGTCTATGGCGTAGCTTAGCGGGTGCACGCGTAGCGACTACTTATTCTATTAAGGCCTTTTGGCTGGCCCAAAAAAACTTTTCGGGGCTGCCTGTCGCGCTCACTTTAATGGCTACACTCATTAGTAGTAATACGCTGGTATCCCATCCGGGTATTGCCTCGTCTAGCGGTTTGATTTTGTTGCCGGGCTTTTTTTTATTACCCTTTGTGTTGTTGTTTGCCGCTAAAAAACTCGTGCCCTTTTATCGCAGGCATGTGCGTTTGTCGGTCTATGAGTACTTGGCGCTTCGCTTTGGCTCTTTAGCTCAGGCATACACGAGTACGGGCTTTGTCATTGATCGGTTGTTTGATATGGCTGTTACGTTAGTGACGTGCGGTATTTTTGTGCAGGTTTTGGTGGGTGTGCCCTTGTGGGTGGCGATGGTTGCGGTTTTGGGCTTGACCACGATGTATGTATTGATCGGTGGCATTGCTGCGGTAGTATGGAACGATGCATTGCAAAGTGTGGTGTTAATACTAGGAGCGATTGTGGTGGTTGCCATGATTAGCTTTGCTCCCTTTAATGCTTGGCTTATTGCCTGGGAGGGCGATCGTTTTAGTCTGGGGGATTGGTCTGTGAATGGGTCAATGTTAGCCGCTGATACCGGCAGCTCACCTTGGTTGATTATTATAGCCATGAGTGTTATTTGGGCGCGTAAATTTTGGTGTGATCAAACCATGGTGCAGCGCTACCTTATTGCAAGCTCCGATGAAGAGGCTATTTGGGGGCTGCGCTTAGCGGCTTTAATGATTGTCTTTATATTATTGGTTTTTAATATGGTGGGTGCAGGGCTGTGGGGGTTTTATCAAGGCGCAGGCTCTTACAGTGCGAGTGGCGCATACCCGCTTTATTCAACGCTAATTCCGTCGGTACGTGATCAAATTATGCCGCATTTTGTTTTGCACTATTTTCCATTAGGCGCAAAAGGTATCATGCTGGCTGCTGTGGTGGCAGCGGCAATGTCTTCTTTAAGCAGTGACGTCAGCAGTGTGGCCTGTGTGCTGTATCAAAGTTGCTTTGGTTATCAAGACGGTAATAAGGCAGGGGTAGGCGGTGCAGCGTCTCAGTCTTTGCGATCGAGCGGGCTTATCAGCCGGCTATTGATACTGCTGGCCGGCTTGTGTGTTTTGGTTATAGCATTGAATTTGGTACCTAATAGTACCTCAGCACCTTTAGCGATGCGGGTTATTGCTATCTCTTCGGCCTTATCGGGTGTAGTGCTGGGCCTATTTTGCTTGGCCTACTTTACCGTAAGAGCGACTAAGCGCGGTGCGTTGTTGGGGTTGGTGGCCGGTTCTTTGGTGACTTTATGGGCAGTGTTCACCGCTGGGCAGTCAGCAATTTGGATTAATGTTAGCTGGCAGTTTCCTTTGAATGTATTATTGTCTGGGGTGTTGGCGCAGTGGGTTGTTATTGGTGTGGGGTACTTTGTGAGTGTGAGCTTTGCGTGGGCCAAGGCTTCGCCGGCACAATTACAGGCCGTGCAGGTTTATACTATCTGGGCAAAAAATAATTAATTTAACGAGTAGAGTAAAAATGAAAGCAATAAAAATTACATTAATGATTGTATTTATCGTTGTGCTGTTGGTTGTTGGCGGTGTCTTTGCCATCTTAATGAACCTTGGTTCATTGGTGGAAGACGCTGTAGAAACTCACGGGCCAAAGGTGACTCAAACGGCGGTTAACCTAAAGGGTGTGAATATCAATTTATTTAAAGGCATGTCTGAGCTTAAAGGCTTTGAAGTGGCTAACCCTAAGGGTTTTAATTCACCTTATGCCTTTAAAGCGGATGTTTTTAGAGTCAAAATTGACCCTATGAGCTTAAAGACTGACGTGATTGTTATTGATGATATTACGATTGAAGGTGTCAGTATTGTTGCTGAGCAAAAAGGCTTAACAACCAATATTCAAGCCCTACTGGATTCTGTCAAGCAATTTGCTAATCAGTCAGGTGGCGGCGCGGATGATAAGCCGGCACAAGATGATACGCAATCGTCTTCGTTTGAACCGAGATTTACCTTAAATAATTTACACTTTGCCAATAATAATATGCGCTTAGTAACAGAATCTTATGGCGAATACGCATTAAATATTCCCGATTTATCGCGTAGTCAGCTAAATGGTGGTGGTAAAGGTTTAACCGCTGGTGAGTTAGGTGTTGCTATTTTACAGCCGATATTAGATGAAGCAGAGGATATCGCAAAGGAAAAGCTGAAAAAAGTGCTTAAAAGTGAAGTCGAAGATAAGCTTAAAGAAAAGCTTGAAGAAAATCTCAATGAAGAACAAAAAGGCGCTATTAATAAATTAAAAGGTTTATTTGGGCGTTAAAATAAGCCTTAAAACTTACATGTGTTGAGTGTTTAATGAAAAAAATAATATCGATTTTACTTTTTGTGATCTTGCCTTTGCTATTGGTTGTGCCCGGGTTTATGGGCTGGCAGGCCGAAAAATCAATGCAAGATACGGCTGCGTATATCAACAGCTTGCCCGCTTATAGTGCTAAATGGCAGAGCTATAAGCGCGGTTGGTTTAATAGTGAGGGAGTGATGTTGGTTTCGGTGGGTGATATTGAGGGGCTGACTCATGAGAGTGAGCCTGTCGAATTGCCTGTTGCTTTTAATCTCGCGCATGGGCCTTTTTTGTTAGGCGATAAAACCAAAGCCTTTAGCCTAGGGCTGGGCGGGTTTGATTTGCAAGTGACGCTATTGGATCAGCATGAAGCCTATTTGCATAATGTACTCTCGGTTATTGGTGAAGGTCCGCTTTATCAGTTGGTGGCTCGGATGGATTTAACCGGGAAAGTCGCCTTACATGATCGCTGGTTACCTTTTGAGTTGACTACCGAGGCGTTGTCTATTACGGCTGATGGGTATGAGGGTGAGGGTGCAATAGGTTTAGATCGCAAGTTGATTTATACCATGGCGTTACCTCGAATCAGTATCAAAGCAATGCCTTCAGGCGGCAGTACTTTTGCCATGACAGCGCAAGCATTAAAGGCTGAATTATCGGCTGAGTTGGCGAGTTGGCATAGTGCTCAAGTGGCGCCGGGTAAGTTTTTTATTAGTGTAGGTAGCCTCAAAAATGAAACGGCAAGTGTTGTACTTAAGGGTATGCACTTTGAGGCAGAGGCTAAAATTGATGCTATCAATAATACGTTAAACTACCTAAGCGAGCTTAAAGTAGGCTCTTTGCGTGTTGCTGCGTTTGATACTGAGATGAGCGATATTCATCTTAAACTATCGTATCTGAAGTTTAGTTTAGTTTTTCTTGAAAGTTATTATGCCTTTTTAGAAAATATGCCTGCGAATGCTGATGCCGAGTATTGGCAGCAATACTTTGGGGATTTGATATTAAAGGAGTTGTTGCCTGCTTCGCCTGAGTTCAAGTTAGATACTTTGGAACTTACAACGGAGCAAGGTAAATTTTCTGCCCGCTCATTGTTGACGATTGAAGGCGGCTCGTTAGCTAATGCCAATTTAAACCCTAATAATCCTATAGGGTTATTGCCTTTTATGATTTTTAATTTGGATGCTGAAATTGAAGCGGCCTTGGCGGTGCGATTTGCTGAGCTGTATCTGCGCAATCAAATTGAACAGCAGTGGTTAATGGAGGAGCGTGTATTTACGGGGAGTGAGCTAAATGAAGCCGCTGCAGCGCAGGTACCTTCGGTGCTGGAAATGCTTGTGTTGCAGGGCTTTATCGCATCACAACAAAATATCTATAATTTTAATATCGATTATAAAAAGGGGCAGGCCACGCTAAATGGACAGCCTATGCCACTGCCTTTTTAATATGATAGATTATACTAAGCGTTTAAATAGGGTAGGCTTAGCCGTTGCTGACTTTGCCCAATAGCCTATTTTACCCACCGCAGCCCACCATCAAGCATGGCTGCTTTATGGTATTTATGGGCATTTTATTATTGCTAAGTTTTTTGTCTGAGCAGCAACTTGAATACTTAGAGTTACACACCCATAAAAGCTTTAGTTATCAGTGGTTGAGTGCACACTTCATTCACTTGGGGATGCAACATACGCTGATAAATGTGGCGGGCGCGACAGTTGTATGGTTTTTGTGCGTTTCTATAGTGCCTGCTAGATTATTGCTGGCTATGCTTTTGTTGTTACCTTTAGGTATTAGCGCAGGTCTTGTTATGACGAATACTGCAATGAGTTATCGCGGGTTTTCGGGTGCTATAGAGGGCTTTTTGGTGGTGGGTATTATTTGGCAGTGGTGGCTAAGCCGTAGCTTTGCATTATTGCTGGCTTTTTTGGTTGCAGGAAAGTTGATCGTCGAGCAGATGCCAAATTTTGATGACACATATTTACTTGATAGTATTGGTGGTTTAGTTGCCGTAGATGCTCATTTATACGGTGTTGGTGGCGGGCTTTTTTTAGCGTTAGTGTATTTGGTGCTGGCTTATTTTAAGGTGCCGTTGTTTCTTGCGCCTTGGCGTATGCCTTGGGCCATAAATAGTATTACTTAAGCCGATATCTATTATGTTGCCATTAATCATGCGGTATGCAAAAGCGGTCGCTGAATAATGGTGTATCAGCAGCAATTATCAGATAAAAAATAAGGTAACTATTCAGCTAAGCTGACAAACTTCACCTGATAGGGTGCTGATAGATTATTTTCTGGGCATTTAAGCGCCTGTCCCAGCATGGATACGTGGGGGTAGACTTTGCAGGAGCACAAAGTCGCAGGTGGTTTGAGCGGCCCAGTTAATGGTTTATTAGTGCCCGATTTCGGTATCTCTGTATAGTGACAAAATAAGGAGCTTTTATTGTTCTCTTCTCAGTGGTGGGTATTACGTAGTCTTAGTACTGTTATGATTTTATGGGCTTTTTTTTGTAGTGCATTAGCGGTGGCTTCTAATAAAGCCGTTGATGTGTATGCGGCTTATGAGTCTTCAGTGTATCAAGTAAAAATTATTGAAATTGCCTCGGGTAGTCAAAACTCATTAGGTACAGGTTTTGTGATCATGGAGGGTGGTGTGTTAGCCACCAATTACCATGTGATCTCAGCAAAGGTTTTTGAGCCAGAAAAATATCGTATTGAAATTGAGCGCAATAATAAAAAAATTGTGCTGGATATTTTGGATATAGATGTGGTGAGCGATTTGGCTATTCTGGCTCCATCGATATCAAATATTAACCTGGGTCAGCCCTTTGAGCTGCAGCGTGAGCTTCCTAAAAAAGGAGAAACATTATATTCACTGGGCAACCCTCATGACTTAGGTATGACTGTTGTTGAAGGGACTTTTAACGGTTTAGTGGAGCATCGTTTTACGGAGCAAATACATTTTAGTGGCGCTATTAACTCGGGTATGAGTGGTGGTCCAGTAGTCAGTGATGAGGCGCGTGTAGTGGGTGTTAATGTGGCTACTTCGGGTAATCAAATTGGGTTTTTAGTTCCTGTCAAAGCACTACGGCAGCTAACTCAGCGTTACCAGTCGCATTTGCAAGAGCATGGTGGCGCCGCAGAAAAGGATGCTGATAGCATCGATGCTCAAATACAAGTAGAGGCCAGAAGTGCGGGTGTTGCCTTGCCTTCGCGCGTGGAGCCTCTTGAGAAAACCGACGAGCTATTGAAAAGTATGGGTAAGCAAATTGCCTCTCATACTACTGCCATGATTGATGCCGCTCTCGATTCTCATTGGACGGTTAATGCTATGGCCGAAGCGACAGTCAAAAGCTCTGACCTACCATGGCTGGAATGTTGGGGTGATAGTCATAAAAACAAAAAACTGAACGTCAATACTATTAGTCGAGGCTGCCATAGTGGCTCTAATATTTATTTAGGCTCGAAGTTTAATTCAGGATTTATGGAGTATGAATTTTTATACTTTGAGGCTCTAGAGTGGCCAAGTTATAGTGCTTATCAGTATCTGGCACGTGATACCGCTAATGCTATGCCGGCCAATAGAGGCTCTAAAAAGCAGCTAGGCACTTATCAGTGCATTAATCGTGAGGTTGTTAATCAGTATGATATGACATCGAGGATAAGTTATTGCTTGCGCGGATATAAAAACTTTGAAAATCTCTACGATGCATTTTATATGGCTATTTCGGTGGATAAAGACAAGCAGGCTGTTATGAGCCACTTTACTTTATCGGGGGTCGCGCAAGACTCCGCACAGCGCTTTTTAACGCATTTTGTTGAGGTGGTCGCATGGCCTTAGTCGTTGAGCAGATTAATAAATCGGGCCATGTTTTAACACGCCAACGCTTCGATACGCATTTAATCCATATAGGCCGAGGATTAGACCAGAATATTGTAGTAGATGACGTATTTGTTGACGCTAGTCATGTGCAAATTGCCTATGATGCAGCGGTCCAAACTATATCGTGCACAGATTTGGCGAGCGTCAATGGCATTATTGTTGAGCCAGAAGTCGGCAAAAAATCATCGGTATTAGGTTGCTCTAAATTAAGTAGCGGTGATATTTTGTTATTGGGGCGTAGCCGATTTCGCATTTTACGCAGTGATCACCCTGTGGCGCCTGCGCAGCCATTAACCTTTTGGCATGAGTGTATTTACCGCTTAAGCATTTGGCCTGTGGTGATGTTATGCGCGCTTTTGCTGGGGGTCTGTATTGTGGCGGAGTCTTATCTGAGTCTGCCGAATACTGAGTTTCTTCAGAAGTACGCATCACAGGCGTTTTATACATTACTTGCAGCCTTTATGTATGCGGGCATTTGGGCGACTATTGGGCGTGCGTTATTGGGTGAGGGCCGCTTAGTGACGCAGTTGTTGTTGGTCTTAACTAGCCTCATTGTTTTACAGGTACTGGGCTTTTTTGTGCCTTGGCTTAGTTATCATTTGCCTGCCGAGCCTCTGTGGGCGTTTGTTGGAAAGAGTATGCTCGCTGCTACGATATTTGTGGTGACGATATTGAGTTTGCGTATGGCAACGCGGCTTAAACGTTGGCCTAGGATGCTATTGGCTTTGGTTATACCTGCAGCTATAGTAGTCGATACTTTTTTGACAGTGCTTGATACGCCGCGTATGAATAGCGTGCCTTATCAAAAAAACCTAGTCGCACCTAGTATGAATATTCGCAGTAAGGTGACTAGCGCACTCTTTATAAAAGAGGCTGATAGGCTATATGGCGAGGTGGATGTTGATATTGAAAAAAATCATCAACAAGCCGAGTAATGCTAAACATTGAGTAGCTTTTAGAGGTGCTGAAATCGGGCGCTAATGAATCATTGACTGGCCCACTCAAGCCATCTGTGGGCGCCCTATAAGCTTAAATGCTCAGAAAATAATCCATCAGCACCCTGTCAGGTGAGATTTATCCGCTGGGTTGAATAGTTACACTCATTTTAGTAACAAAACTTAATATTAGTAAGGTAGTACATAGCAATGAATTCACATAAAAAATATACGTATAAGGCTATTTCTGTGGCGCTAGGCGCTGTGTTTGCAGGTGGTTGCGCTTGGGTATCACCCAACATGGATTCGCAGTGGGTCACACTCGTTAAGCCCCAAGCTATTGCCAATTGCCAGCAAATCGGTGAAACAAGGTCAAAGACGCTGACCAAAGTGGTGTTAGTGGGCCGCTCTGCACAAAAACAACAAAATGAGCTTATTACATTGGCTAAAAATCAAGCAGCCGTAATGTCGGGTGACACTATTGTGGCTAAAGGTGACATGAAAGACGGTGAGCAAACCTTTAAAGTTTACGATTGCCATTAAGTCGTGACATGCCCTTGAAATTCAATTTGCGAGCCCCATCTTTGCGGCAGTTACCATTCTAATGCACTTATTTTGCACTTGTATAGGAGCCTGTCCATGACGGTTGAAGCAGCTACAGAAACACGCGGATTTGAAACAGAAGCGAAGCAATTACTCCAATTGATGATTCATTCGCTTTACTCGAACAAAGAAATATTTTTGCGTGAACTTATCTCTAACGCCTCTGATGCGGCCGATAAGTTACGCTTTGAAGCGCTTGAAAAAGGCGAGTTATACGAAAACGATCCCGATCTTCAAATTCGTTTAACTTTTGATAAAGAGGCGAATACCATTACCATTAGTGATAACGGTATTGGTATGAGCCGTGATGAAGCGGTAGCGCACTTAGGTACTATTGCTAAATCGGGTACAGCCCAATTTTTACAAAACCTTTCTGGCGATGAAAAGAAAGATTCGCAGTTAATTGGTCAGTTTGGTGTGGGCTTTTATTCGGCCTTTATCGTCGCTGATAAAGTTGAGGTGCTTACGCGCCGCGCCGGTGATAGCGCAGACAATGGCGTGCATTGGAGTAGTGCAGGCGAAGCCGATTACTCTATTGCAACCGTTGAAAAGGCTTCTCGTGGTACAGATGTTATTTTGCATTTAAAAGCCGACGAAAAAGAATTCGCAGACGGTTGGCGTTTACGAAATATCATCAAAAAATATTCTGATCATATTTCTTTGCCCATTATCATGGAAAAAGAAGCCGCTCCAGTGAGCGAAGACGACGATAAGAAAGAAGCGCCTCAAGAGGTTGAGTTTGAAACAATCAACCGCGCTACGGCTTTGTGGACTCGTTCGCGCAGTGATATTAAAGACGAGGAATACCAAGAGTTTTATAAGCATGTAAGTCATGATTTTCAAGATGCTTTGACGTGGAGTCATAACCGTGTTGAAGGTAAGCTGGACTACACGAGTTTACTCTATGTCCCTGCCAAAGCGGGCATGGATATTCAATACCGCGATGCTTCGCGCGGTTTAAAATTGTATGTGCAACGCACCTATATTATGGATGAGGCAGAGCAGTTTTTGCCCCTTTATTTGCGCTTTATTAAAGGTGTCGTTGACTCGAATGACTTGTCATTAAATGTATCGCGTGAAATTTTACAAAAAGACCCCAACATTGACAGCATGAAATCGGCGTTAACAAAACGCGTGCTTGATACTTTAGATAAAATGGCTAAAAAAGAGCCTGAAAAGTATGCTGGTTTTTGGTCTGAGTTTGGTGAGGTCATGAAAGAAGGCCCCGCAGAAGATGTGAGCAATCGCGAAAAAATTGCTAAATTAATGCGCTTTTGCACTACAGTGTCGGCCTCTAAAGTACAAGATCAATCGCTTGATGGCTATATTGAGCGTATGCAAGAAGGCCAAACTAAAATCTATTATGTTGTTGCTGAAAACTACAACACGGCAAAAAACAGCCCGCACTTAGAGGTCTTTAAGAAAAAAGGCATCGAAGTATTACTGTTAACTGATCGCGTCGATGATTGGTTGATGGGCCACTTAATGGAATATAGCGGTAAGTCATTCCAAGATGTGAGCAAAGGTGAGCTAGATCTCGGCAGTGTAGAAACCGAAGAAGAGAAAAAAGCGCAAGAAGAAGCTGAAAAGCAATTAGAAGGTTTAACTGAGCGCATGGGTAAAGCGCTTGAAGGTGAGGTAACCGCAGTGCGTATTACTCATCGTTTGACCGACTCGCCTGCTTGCTTGGTTGTTGCGAATGATGAAATGGGCGCTCAAATGCGTCGTTTACTCGAGTCTGCTGGCCAAAATGTACCTGAAAACAAGCCTACGATAGAGTTAAATCCAGAGCATCCTTTAGTGAAAAAATTAGATCAAGAGCCCGATGAAGATCGATTTGCTGACTTGGCTAAAGTATTATTTGATCAAGCAAGCTTAGCCGAAGGCGGGAGCTTAAATGACCCCGCGGCCTATGTTCAGCGTTTAAATAAGTTGCTATTAGAATTAAGCCACTAATTTTAAATTTTTTGTGAAATACTTAGGTCATTAAATAAAACCCCGTTAACGGAAGTTGACGGGGTTTTTTAGTGTTGCCACTTATTAATTATTGAAGTTAAAGTGTTGAGGTGAGTGTGTCGGAATTGACAAATACAAGCTCGGGCGATAAAAAGTATCGCGTAGCGATTTTGGGTGGCGGAAGCTTTGGTACGGCGATTGCCAATATTATTGCGGGTAATGGACATGGCGCATGTTTATGGATTCGCGATCAGGCTCGCGCGCAGCAGTGTCGTACAACGCGAAGAAATGCGGTCTATTTACCTGACTACCCACTAGAAGAAACCTTGGTTTTTGAAAGTGATTTGGAAAAGTGCGTGGCTGATTGTGAAGTTGTTGTTATTGCCATACCGAGCTTGTCTTTTCGTGATGTTGCCAAGCAAGTGGCGCCTTTATTAAAGCCCGGCACTATGGTGGTGAGTACGACTAAAGGTATCGAGTTTGGTAGCTTTACATTAATGAGCCAAATTTTAGAGCAAGAGCTAGGTGATGTAAAAATTGGTGTGCTAAGCGGGCCTAATTTTGCTGCAGAAATCGTCACAAACCAATACACCGCCAGTGTTGTAGCCAGCAGTCACCAAGAGGTGCTCGAGGTGATTCCGGGGGTATTCTCTTCGGGTACTTTTAGGGTATATACGAACCCTGATCGATATGGCGTAGAGTTAGCTGGCGCACTTAAAAATATTTATGCGATTGCGACTGGCATGGCGGCAGCTCTGGGATGTGGGCATAATACAACCGCTATGATATTAACACGTAGCTTGGCAGAGATGAGTCGCTTTGCCAGTGAGTTAGGTGCCGATACTATGACATTTTTAGGTTTGGCCGGTATGGGTGATTTGATTTTAACGTGTACTTCAGATATGAGCCGTAATTACCGAGCGGGTTTTGCTGTAGGTAAAGGTCAAACGTTAGACGAAGCTGTTGCCCAAATTGGGCAAGCGGTAGAGGGCGTTAATACCTTAAAAACAGTCAAGGCGAAGGTCGATGAAATGGGTGTCTATATGCCTTTGGTGCAAGCACTGTATGCCGTATTATTCGAGAATAAAGATATTTCATGCATGATTCAGCAGTTGATGACAGGCGAGGCGACAACGGATGTGGAATACAATCGCTAAGAGTCACTATTGAGCCAAGCTAAAAAACAGCACCCGAGGGGTGCTGATTGATTTCTTTTTGGACATTTAAGCGCTGGGCTAGAGTAAAGCAAGGGTTAGGCAGTTCAACAGGGCTCTACCAATCTAATCGTATATCCCATATTTGAGCTTTTTCTTTTGCTAGCACAGGGGTGTCCTCATCGACTATTTTGTAAACATTGGTCGCAGGTGTAATGTTGGCGTCGCGACCATAAATATAGTCTTGGTCCTGCACGATCGTATAATACGCTTTATTTAACGCTAAAGCGCGTTTAGCTGAGGGTGTGATTAAGGTATAAACATCCTTTCCCTCGAGCGCACTTAATTTAAGTGTGCCATTTTCAAACCAATTCTTTTGCATCTCTGGGTTTTGGCGAAACTCGTTACCGCCACCAGCGGTTTCTAAATAGTGCCGTATTTCGCCAATGGCATGAGTGTTGTTGTGCGCATCAAAATCCTCTCTTGAGCTGTAGTTTTTTGGCGAATGGATATTGGGCGCATCAGTCATGCCTTTTAAGTCGATATACCCCCAACCTTGGCGTCCTGTTATTTTACGAGCAAAAGCAAATGTTTGGTCAATGGTTGTTCCTATTGTGCTATGACAGCCCATACAAAAAAGTGTTTCTTCTTGGTTTTGTGCGCGCAGATGGCCTTCTTTTGCTTCGATAAAGCCCATGAGAGTCCAACCAAAGGCATTATTAGAGCCACGGTCTTGGCGGTAGGCATAATTGGGCAGTCGCTCCTCTGTTTTTTCTTGGTGCTCATTACCGTAAGCCGATAGTAGACTTTGTGGTGAAAGATACGTGTTTTTTCGCATGTAACGAACTTCTTTCATGCGCGGCGGCAGGGTTATATCGCCCTCTGCCGAAATACCAATATAGCGTACGGTATGCAAAAATTCTGTGCCTACGGGGTAGAGCATGGTCTGTGATTGAATATCACGAGCACCACCGACAAAGTGCGCTAGGCGAGGCAACGTTGTGACTTTACCTATCATGCCGTCATGATTAATGTCTTGGCAAATATTGTTTTCATCAATAAGTGGTGTTGTTATATTGGCTAGGTCTTTAATGGCCATTTCTAAGATGGCCAAGTTGGCTAAATAGGTGTCATGAGAGTATTGAGCGTCAGCGCAGCGTGTTGTCGAAAATGCTTCAGGTAGGCGAATCATCACGTCATCAGTGGCCCCATTGGTTGGCCAAAAGGTACTGGGTAAAGGTTTGTAATTAAATGCAACCCAGCGACTGCCATCTTTAGCGATGCCTAGGGCATCAAAGGCGGCAGCGCCTAAATGTAAATTATTTAGCTTAGGGATTGGCCCTTGCCAGTCGGGCATTGCTTCGAGTTGCTCTATGAGTGTTGAGTAATTATCGGTATTCACATAGTCGAGTATCTCTTCATCGCTAATTGCTTGAATGCGTGCGCTACGGTCTTCAAATAAATTTTGCCAGCGATTGCTCGCACCAAAATCTGAAAATGCATACTCTTGTTGTAAACCTCCATCGTTCATTGCATTAGGGCGTGAGCCGTAGGGATAGCTTTGATGGCAGGTTATACACGGGTTAAATTCTTCTTGGTGTTTGGTATAGCACTGTGGCGGGATAACGGCTTCTGAATTATAAAGAGTATTGCTTGCAGCTGGCCGAATGGGGCCTTGGGGCGACTGTTTTACATTATTGATGGGTGCTGCATCCATTTTTGGTGCGGATGAATCATTGCAGGCAAACAGTAAAAAGCTGAGCCAGGTTAGGCAAAAAAATTTCATAGATGACCGTTAATCAATAGCTAAAGTTAAATCGGGATATAACGTGAACTAATAGGTTTTAGTGTTTTATCCAAAGGTTTTAAAATAATACGTATCAATAACGTAACTATTTGAGGTGCTGAGATCGGGCGCTAATGAATCGCTTTTTGAGCGGCTCAAGCCCCCTGCGATTTTGTGCTCCTCGATTTTATGCACCTACAAAGTCTAATCTCGTATACTCCTATATAACCCTTGCTTTTCCTGCAAGGCCTGGCGCCTGGCGCTTTTAATAGCAAAGGTATTGAGTTGGTCGATTAACCAATACCTTTGTTATATTCATGGGGCGGGTTAATTAAATGGCGGGGTCATCAAAGACCCAAACCATATTGTTTTCATGGTTGCCTGTATCTTCACCAATTAATACGCGACCATCGTTTAATACCACAATATTATCGGGGTTTGATATGTTATTGATATTACATTTATTTGTGGAGCGATCGCCGTTATAGGGGCCACCCACAATAGCCGGTATCATCGTAGTAGCATCAATATTACCGTTGGTATCTTTAGAGAGTATCATGCGATATACAACCCCGCATTTACCGTGCGTGCCATCCAATTGAATATCACCACTGTCATCAGCCATGGTGGCATCAAACGATGACATGGCTAAGTACATATAAGCTTGAGTGCCGTCAGCCGCGCCGGTATTCCACCAGCTGTTAGCTAGACCATAATTAATGTTTATGCCTTCCATTTTGCGGAATTCACCCGTTGCGCCTAATGCTACAGCGGCTTTACGGCTTTCTAAAAAGGCGACTCGGTCGTCGCTAAAAGGAGCCGTGGCAACTGTACCGTCGGCATTAATGTCTGTATTGGTTTTAGCTTCTGCCCATGCATTTATTTGCGTGTCGCTAATGTGTTTGGCTTCGGCTAGGGTGCCATCATACTCACGAATAATACCCGCAAGAGTTGCATTGTCGCCTTGCCCCACCATAATCCATTCAATGGCAAAACTGGCTTCGGCGGGGTCTTTAACGCCTGCGGTTTGCGTGATTTTAGCGGCATAAAGTGCTCCTTTACTTAAATCACCTGCTGTGTCTGCAATGAATTTAAATAAGACAACACCTGTCCCGTCATCGCTTAAAAACACGGTTTTTTGATCGGGCATCACAACGGCATTTTCATGCGAAAAGCGCCCCATCACAAAGTGTTTTTTCATTTTGACATTAGCAACATTGGCGGCGGTTGCTGTATTGTCTGTGCCAATCTCTACAATATAGCCATAATCATAAGGGTTGCTCCATTGGCCGCTTCCATCTGTTGGGTAGCCTAGGTATTGTGCAACGGCTTGTTGGCCAGGGAAGTTGGAGTGGGTGTCATCAAACCACTGAGCGGTGTTATCAACGTAAAGCTCTTCGGAGGTTAACGGGGTGCCCCAGGGGCTCACTGTGCCAAAGCAGTTAACCCAGGTGCCGTTGACATTCGAAAAATCTAACATACCGCCAGGCTCAATGGTTTGATAGCCACTATCATCTAAATAATCGATATGAATTCTGCTCATGCCGCCTGGGCGATCTTCCCAGTTGGTGTATACAAAAAAGCCTGTATCGCCATCACTGATGACACCATTAAAATCAGGGTCATTAGAGTTTTTGATTTTTGTGGTGCCATCAGCGGCAATAATATCGCCCATGGTTGTGCCATCAGCTAGCACGGTGCCATTTATACCATCGCCATCATTTTGCTGGCTTAATATCTGGTATTGACCCACAGCGCTCAGCACGACTTCTTTATCGCTTTCGGTTATAGGGGCTGCCAACTCAGTGATTTTACCTAAGTTGTTAAAATCGGCGCCCACAATAACACCGACAGTGCCCTTGTTAAATATTTTGCCTGTATTGTCGACTATATCGTTGGCACTGTTAGGGTGCTGGACATTCAAAAAGAAAGTGCCGTCAGTATTTAAAAACATACCTGTAAACTCTGCACCAATGGGGGCAGTAGCTAAACGAGTTAGCGTTTTCCCTTTGCTATCTTTACCGTCTTGGCCATCGGCGCCGGCCGATCCGTCTTGACCATCAATACCTACTTTACCCTGAGCGCCATCGCTACCATCGCCACATGCAGTAAGGCCTACTGTCGCGGCGGCGATTAAGATGTGTAAAGCTTTAAGTTTCATTATTTCACCCACTGGTTGTAAAAAGTTGAATGTCTTTGCAGGTGCCTTTATGGCTTTAAGTCCTGTGGCTGTAGGCTAGTTTAATAGTGTGACAAGTTGCTGAATTTTTTTTGGCAATTAGATGATTTTTTTGTGACTGTTTTGTGGCTGTTTTGTGATGGTGATGTGACGGGCCGAGTTGACGAGAGCGAGGCGTTTTTATGTTAACTTATAGGCGAGTGTTTTTATTTTTTTCACTATTTAGGGGTACCGAAATTGGGCGCTAATGAATCATTTACCGGGCCGCTCAAGCCATCTGCGACTTTGTGCTCCTGCAAAGTCTAATCTTGCATATCCCTATGCAGGTGCACTGCCTAACTCTTGCTTTCCCTGCAAGGCCCGGCGCTTAAATACCCAGAAAATAATCCATCAGCACCCTATCAGGTGAGGTTTGTCAGCCGAGCTGATTACTATAATATCCAGCTAAATATTCGGCATCAGTAGCCGTTTGCAGATGACAATACAGGGCCTCAGGCGAAATATAAAAAGCTGCAAGTGCTTCATGGCAAGCCATTCCCCATAGCAAAAGAACCTATAGTAAAAGAACCTATAGCAAAAGCATCACAGATTGCACTTTTTAATCGTGTATTTGATGAGTATCTCGAAGAAGTTACGTCTAAGCTACCGGGCTATGCTGTTGCGGTGATTATTGATGGGCGTATTGCCCCTTTACTTGAGTGCGTTATGGCTGTTGATAGCGGCGGGCGCTATTTTATACTGACTAACGGGGTGTTAAAGTTGCGAGATATGCTGGTTTGTGGCGTAATGCCCGCTTTTTGAGTGATATTATGCCATCTAATGCGTCAAGTTCTGCTAAAGCGGCACCCTCATTATTACGCTCTGGCGCTGTTGTGGGTGTGATGACAATGTTGTCGCGGGTGCTTGGGTTGGTGCGTGATGTGGTGTTTGCGCGTTTTTTAGGGGCAGACAGTGGCGCCGATGCTTTTTTTGTTGCCTTTAAAATCCCTAACTTTTTACGACGTTTATTTGCTGAAGGTGCTTTTGCACAGGCCTTTGTGCCGGTGCTATCAGAGCTGAGGCAAAAAAATGGTGGCAATGCGCTGAAGTTATTTGTCGATCATGTGGCGGGTTGCTTGGGTGTTTCGTTGTTGGCTGTTACTACTTTAGGGATTGTTGCTGCACCTGTATTGGCTATATTGTTCGCCCCAGGCTTTTATTGGGATAACCCAGCAAAAAGCACTCTAACGGGGGATCTTATTCGCATTACCTTTCCGTATCTTTTTTGCATATCACTGACGGGTTTTTTGGGGGCTATTTTAAATAGTTTTGATCGCTTTGCGGTCCCCGCTGTGACCCCGGTGTTGCTGAATATGGTCCTTATTGTAACGGCTATTTTTATTGCACCGCGTATGGATGAACCTGCGATGGCTTTGGCCTTTGGTGTGTTGGTGGCAGGGGTATTACAGTTTAGCTTTCAGTTACCCTTTGTTGCACGGCTAGGTTTGTTACCTAAGCCTAGGCCGGTATGGCAAGACCCGCATGTAAAAAAAGTTTTATTGTTGATGGCGCCAGCTATTTTTGGTGTCTCGGTAAGCCAAATTAATTTATTGCTAGATACTGTACTTGCCTCGTTTTTGCCCGGTGGCAGTGTGAGCTGGCTGTATTACTCGGACCGTTTAACTGAGCTACCTTTAGGGGTGTTTGGTGTAGGTATTGCGACGGTGATTTTACCTGCGCTCTCGCGGCAGCATACCGCAAGCTCTGATCAGTTTAGTGCAACTTTAAATTGGGCTTTACGCTGCGTATTAATTATTGCTTTACCCGCGACAGTGGCCCTTATTGTGTTAGCTAAGCCTATTTTATTTACCCTGTTTCAATATGGAGCGATGACCGAGCGTGATGTGAATATGGCCAGTGTAAGCCTAATGGCATATTCGTTAGGGTTGGCTGCTTTTATGTTAATTAAGGTATTGGCGAGTGGTTATTTTGCCCAGCAAGATACAAAAACACCGGTGCGCATCGGGATTATTGCCATGGTAGCCAATATGGTACTGAACCTTATTTTTGTGGTGCCTTTACATTTTGGCTGGCAGTTAGGGCACGCCGGCTTGGCGTTGGCCACTGGTGCATCGGCATTTTTAAATGCAGGGCTTTTATTTCAGGGCTTGCGTAAGAGCGGTGCTTTTACTTTAAATGCCGGATGGCGCCATTTTATAATGGCTTTGCTATTGGCTAGTGTTGCGATGGGTGTGGGGCTGTGGTTTGGGGTGCAGTGGCTACCGGGCTTTGCCGGTTTACCTTGGCAGGAGCGATTGTTTTATACGGGGGGATTATGTCTTGTGGGATTTGTGATTTATTGCGCGGCCTTGTTGTTGATGGGGGTTAGGCGTAGGCATTTAACCGTTGCAGAAAGGGTTGTATAAAGATGGCTACTTTGCCACCTTTATACGGTCGCTCATGATGGCCATTGAGCTATTTTGGGAGGGTGCTCAACGATGACGGTTTGGCCAGCTCAAAGAGTGTGCCGTTTGAATGCAGGACCCACCACTTTTTTTGAAACTGCCCTAAAGCAATTACCGCAGACGTGTCTTTGGCTAAGCCCTGACTTTTTGCGGTGCTCCATGTCGCCAAAGTACGGTATTGTTGAATGTCATATTGCTCAATGGTGTGATCACTATAAGCCCACAGTACTTGATTATGGCTAATAAAATAAAAATCAACGAGCCGCTTGCCTGCTTTTAAGGCCATTGCGCGCAGAGGAATACTGTGTGCAAGGGTAATGTTTTTGGGGGGCTTCAGCGTGAGTAATTTGGTTTCATCATAACGGCTTGCGGTAATGGCGTATTGCCCATCGGGTGAAAACCCCACTTTAGTGACGCCATCGTTGTGAGTGTGCGTGGCTATAGGTGTCTTTTGGCCTAACTGCCATACGTGCGCTTTATTGGCTTCTTCGCCGGTGAGCATAAATTGCTGGCTAAAGGCCACCGATAGAACACGGCTGCTGTGTGTGAGTGTTTGTACAATACCTCCAATATCTAAATTGAGTACCTGTGCTTGATTATTGTCTAGTCCCAATAACGCCCGCGTGCCCGCGGGATTAATGGCTATTGCGTTGATAGCGGCAGGGGCACTAAGGTAGTGCAGCGACTGGCCCGTTTGGGTATCCCAAATGGTGAGGTTGTTACCGCTGGCGGTGAATGCTTGGTGCTTGCCGGGGCTGTAAGCGACTGCCGTAACGGGGTTTTGGGGGCTCGCCGTACGCCACAGGTAGTTGGGTTGTTCGAGGCTTTGAGTGTGTACTGCGGTGCCTTGGCTCAAGCTGCCGAGTAATAGTATGTCTTGTGTGATTAACCCTGCGCTAATCGTATTTTGGCTAATGTTGACATGACTGATAGGCTTAAGGGCTTTACTGCAAGCGCTTAAGCTACATGCAGCAACCAAAATGCCTAGGTGTAATAGAGTAGTGGCGAAAAAAAAGCGCTTCATGCTTGAGTGTCCTGAAGGGGTGTTTTCAGTTTAGCTCAGTTACATAAAAGCGCTTTTTAGATTGCGCAATAGCCTAAAGTTTATCGCTATTAGGCGACGAGGTCTTTATGGGCTACATGCAGGACTTCGATCATTTTGTCTTCGGCTTCAAAGCGTGTTGCCAGCCACTCGCCTACTTTTGAGAGGTCGGTGCTGAGAGTTTCCAGGTCGTCGATCTCTTGGTACTTATCATTAAAATCGAGAATATCCTCTGTGGTGCCATCAATGGTTGTGTAATAAACACTAGCGGTGCGCAGACCTTCGGTATCATCGAAGTCTTTGGCCTCTTGCATTAATTGCTCATAGACCTCGAAGTGGCCTGCTGAAACATAATCAACCATAAGCTGACAAATTTCACGCAGTTTAGGGCCGTATTCGGTTGAGTCCTTGTCGGCAATGGTGTTACTGAGGTCGCAATACTCCACTAGCAATTTTTGACGCTCGTTGAGCCAGCGATCGATAATTTCACTGACGCCGCCCCAGCGTTCTTGAGCAGATTTGCAATCTTCTAACATAATTTTCACTTCCTGAACCGTGGTTGTTTTAGGTGCTTGCAGGGCAAGCTTTGTTCGGCTTTGTGCGGCTTAAGCCGTTGAGACTAGCCGCCAATATGCGCCGTATTTTAATAGCTCACAAAGGTGGTGAATACACAAAATTAACCCAAGCGTTGATTCGTGCTGCTGTGTCTCAAGATAGGCGATTGTTGGCAGGAGGGCAAGGGGCTTTTGTTGATAAAAACCCCTTGTAATAGACAGTGTTTTTATGCTTGAAAACTATTGCGTTACTCGAGGCGAGCGGAAGAACTGCCATAAATTGAAGGCCACTAAGCCTGCGAAGGCAATCAGTGTCCAGCCTGGGATAGTTAGCCCCAAAAAGGTTAGGGCAACCTCGGCGCAATTGCCGTCGCCACGCAATAGCAATGATAATGCATCCATTAGAGGGAAGTTATCAAACATGTAGGCGATATCGGGACCGCAAGCGGGCACTTGATCTGCCGGTAGGCTTTGCAAGTGAATCTGGCGGGCTGAAAAACTCGCACCTATAGCGGCGAGAATAACACCCAGCCCGGCATATATTTTTTGGCCGTAGCCTGTTGGCGCGTGAATAAAGCCAAACAGCGCCACAAGACCTACGCTAATAATAAAAATGCGCTGGGTGATACACAGTGCGCAAGGAATTAACTTCATGGCATATTGCATATATAAGCCAGCTAAAATTAAACCTAAGCAGCCTACAGCAATAAGGGCAAACGTTTGGCGGGAGGACAGGGTAGGCATTTAAATGGCTCCTAAAATAATATACTCAGCGAGAGGGTTGTTGAGTTGGGTGTATGGATTGAACAGCGCGTTAAGAACCTATTAATCTAAGGAAAGTTCCTTTTAAATACAAGGCTTAAACATTAAATACGTGAGCTACACTGGATGTAGGGTATTGACCGAGTCATTGGGGCCGGAGGTTGTATATGTTGATGGATAGAATGAAGGTAATAGCAGTCGTGTTCGTGTGTTGTTGGCCTTTGATGGCTCACGCCGAAGATGAAGACCCTGAGGCGGCAGCACCTCAAGCTATTTACTTGCCGATCAAGCCTTCTTTTGTCGTTAATTATGGCGGTGAAGGGCGCTTAAAGTATATTAAAGCCGATTTGACCGTACGCCTCGAAACGGCGGAAGCGGCAGCGTCGGTGCGTCATCATCTGCCTTATGTTCGCAATAATGTTGTTCGTTTGTTTTCGAGCCAAACAGATGAAACGCTGGAGTCGCAAGAGGGTAAAGAGCTGTTGCGCCAAGAGGTCCTTAAAGAAATCCAAAAAATAATTATGGAGGAGGACGGTGTTGAGGGCGTTAGAGATGTGCTGTTTAACGCTTTAATTGTTCAAAAATAGCTATGTAGATCAGTTACTCAGGTTCGTCGGGTGTTTTAAGGCTGTAGGCAAAAGCGATGATATGGGCAATTGCGGTGTATAGCTCTTTTGGTATGTGATCGCCGACCTCGAGTAAGTTGAGTAAATCGACCAGTGCAGGATTATTGCAAATAGGAATGCTGTGCTCATTCGCCAAAGCCAAAATCTGCTCGGCTAGATCCTCTTCACCTTTGGCTAAAATAGTGGGTGCTTGTTCGCCATCATAAAAAAGAGCAACCGCTTTGCTGAATGCTTGCGCGGGGGGAGGTGGCGTTGACGTGTGTGTGGTCATAGGGTGCTCGCAAAGGGTTGTATGTATTTTAATAAAAAGGGTTGATGTATTTTAATAAATGTGTTTGGCCAGATATTTTCATGGGCTAGATGTTTGTGTGAGCGTTATGTCTTCACATCGACATTACGTTTTTATATCAATAATACTTTGCTGTAGGGTGCTAGGTTTGATTGGCGGTGCACCTGCGTGGCAGCTGAGCTGGGTAATATTGAGCCCTACATCAACCAGTTGCTGTTTAAGCTGGCTGAGGCGAGTTTCTATGGTTTGGTTAAGCGCGGGTGTTTGGCTCCAAAACGTTACGCTTAAGTCGGATTGCTGTCGTTTTAATGGCTGTAGTTTTAAATGCACACTCAGCGTTTGCGGTTTTAGTGTGTGCTGCGGTATGCCTTCATGGTTTTTTGGGGTTTGCGGCAGTTCAAAATCAATGGCTATTTCCCACTGCGTATCGGTTGAAGCTGCGGCTTTATTTTGTGTGTTCTTGTTGTGTTGCGCTTCTTTTTGCTCTATGCGCACTTGCGCACTGCCAAACTCATCGCCCCAGCGCAGTGGGATCTCTATGTGTTGTTGCCACTCGTTGGGTCGCTCTAAATTTTGTGCATGATTGTGTATATGCCCGTTGGCGGTGCGAGCGATGTGTTGGGTTAGCTCTTGGGTGAGCCAGCGCGCTATAGTATGGCGGCTTTCTTTAATATCTTGTATAGCGGACCGTTTAGCCGATGGCAAGCTGCCGAGCAAAGCACTAAATAAGTCTGTATTACTGAGAGTGTTTGGTGTGCGCTGTTCAGGTATTAGCAGTTGCTGGCTCAGGGTGAGGCTCTGTTGAAGCCATTGAATGCTTTCGCCTTTATGTGCGGTGCTGTGCTGACTAATTTGTGTTGCTAGCTGATCGGTTAATAAAGCGGTGGGGGGTGCCAAGGCCGATGCTGTTGTGGGCCTTACAGTTGCGGGTCTTATAACTGCTGAGTTGACGTTGGTAGCGTTAATGTGTGCGCTCTGAGCGTTACTCGAGGTGTTAGGTGCTTGCAGCTGTGATAGTGCAATGTGTAATGGGTTGGTGTGAGCGGGTTGCATAAGAGTACTCAGTAGCTTGCTAGGCACTAGCTGTTGGCCAATAGCCGGCGATAACGATTTAAGGCTATCGTTAAGTGTGTGCAGTTTGTTGAGTAAATGACTCACAGGCTCAGTTGCAACAAGCGTTTGCTGTGATTGCAGTGTGTGAGTTAGCTGACTCAAAGCCGATAAAATATTACGCATGGGCGTCTGAGTGTTTGAGGTGTGCATAGTTGTGGTATTGCTTAGTGTGGCGCCGGCAGCATTGTTATAGGCATTATTGGAGGCATTGCTGGAGGTAATGTTAATGTTAAGAGCAGAGTTAGGAGCTACACGAGTAGGTGAGCGGCTTGCCGATGCGTTGGCTGAGGCGCTATTAATATTGTAAGCGGTGCTGGCAGGCTGCGCTTGATTGGGCATGATTTTCATTGTGCCGTCTGGGGATACAATCACGCTGAGCGTGCTGCCGGGATTGGTCAGTGGGTTATTGGGTTGCGCGCCTTTATGCTGTGCTAGGTTGGGGTGGGTAATGAGTATGTTGAGTGTGCGCGCAACGCGTAGCGTGCTCCAAAGAGTGCTTGGGGTAGTGGCTTGAGGGTCTGCACCTTGCGGGCGGGTGAGGAGGCTTGTTAGTTTTGGGTTGGCGGGGAGCTTTGACAGTAAATCTTGGGGGACTGTACCTGACGCTTCGACTTTTGCGGTCAGGGTGGTTGGTGCGGTTATTTTGAGCTGGCGTATGAGTGTTTGCAGGGATTCAATGGGGGCTTTGGCGTTTTTTTCGGGCTGTGTACCCTCCTTGACTGTACTTGCAGGCGAGGCTGCGACGCCAAGTGGTGTAATGGTTTGCATGAGGTTTGATTGCGGTAATAGAGGGGGCAAGCTCATTGTCTAACCTTTGGTTTGGGGTATGACATTGCTGGGGTATGACATTACTGGGGTATGACATAGTTGTAAAAAGGTCATAGTTGTAAAAAGGGCATAGCGGTTGCGAGTAGGCGATTTGCGCCAGTGCGTATGTATGCGGTGATATGAATTTATTGAGTATAGCGGTTGAGCGTAACGGAGCAATATTGCGCAATACAGAGGCGGTGGCTGTGGGCTGTGCGAGTGTATTGAGTGTAGGTTTGTGTGAATCAATACCTTTTGTAAGCTCGCCAATGCCTTGTTAAACGACTACACTGTGCGCCTTTAGATTTCCCGCTTTTATTTGGCGCTAAGTCTTTGAATAGACAAGAAAAGTTGACAACACATGGAGGCAGAGCCTTGTTGCAGTTAAACGGGTTTACCTGTATTCGCGATGGCGAACCGTTATTTGTACCCGTAGATACCGTCATTAATGCTGGCGATGTAGTGCAAATAGCAGGCCCTAACGGAGCAGGAAAGACAACATTATTGCGTTCGTTATGCGGTTTGTTTGATAGCTGTGAAGGCGAAATATTGTGGCAGGGTAAGCCTATTATGCGTGCCAAGCATGAGTTTTTAGCGCAGCTGCTTTACCTGGGGCATCACCCCGGAGTTAAAAAGTCCTTAACGGCGCGTGAGAACTTAGAGTGGTTTGCTGGTGTTAATGGTGAAGCTTGCGCCTTAGACGTTGAGTCTGTTTTGGCTAAAGTGGGTCTGGACGGTTATGCCGATATTCACTGTCATCAGATGTCTGCCGGGCAGCACCGGCGTGTGGGGTTAGCCCGCTTACACTTTGATGCATCACCTTTGTGGATATTGGATGAGCCTTTTACTGCCATTGATAAGCAGGGCGTTGAACGCCTGGAGGCTAAAATTCAAGAGCACGCGGCTATGGGCGGTACTGTGATTTTAACAACGCATCAAGCGCTATCGTTCAGTCATTACCGTACTATTGACTTGATCAAGTACACCGAAGCCTTTGATGGGGTGACTCATGTCTAGCTTGCCAGCTAATAATCAGCGCTCTAGCCTAATCAAAGCACTAGCAACCTGTTTTAGGCGCGAAATGATTGTCGCCTTTCGTCATAAGGGTGAGCTGGCTAATCCATTGATTTTCTTTTTAATGGTCGTGGTTTTTATTCCTTTGGGTATCAGTCCTGAAAAAGCGGTATTGACCGTGTTGGCGCCCGGTATGATTTGGGTGATTGCCTTGTTGGCCACGCTCTTATCACTAGATGGTTTGTTTAGGAGCGATTTTGATGATGGTTCGCTTGAACAGATGTTATTAAGCCCGCAACCTTTGCCTTGGCTTGTGCTAACTAAAATTGTTGCGCATTGGCTAATGACGGGGATTCCGCTGATGCTTTTAACCCCTTTATTGGGGACAATGCTTTACTTGCCTGCGGAGGGTTATTTACCCCTAATGATATCGCTACTCATAGGGACTGGCAGTATGAGCCTAATTGGCTCTATTGGTGCTGCATTAACGGTAGGTTTGCGTAAGGGCGGGTTGATATTGTCGCTGGTTGTCATGCCTTTGTATGTCCCAGTATTGATTTTTGGGGCAAGCGCGGTCAATGAGGCGGTACAAGGCTTTGCTTACACTGGGCAGATTGCGATTTTGGGAGCAATGTTTGTGAGCGCACTCGTGCTGGCGCCATTTGCTGTGGCAGGCGCATTGCGTATTAGCGTGAATACATAAATAGTGTGAAGGCATAGATAGATAGCGTGAAGGCATAAAGGTGAAGCTGGCGTAAAAACAGGCTTTATTCATGAATAATTGAAGCCGGGGCTGTTTAAATGGGCCTTTGTCACATAAAATTAAGTTCTTGCGAATTAATTGGCTGATGTCGAGTCTGAATCATCACTGAATACAGAGGAGTGTTAATAGTGCGCGTTTTGGCTATTTTTAAGGCTCAACTCGATCATCCCTAATAACACTTAAGAATCTATATAATAAAATAAGGTAGAACACAGTGGCATCATGGCAGTGGTTTCATCGTTTAGGGTCGCCTAAATGGTTTTATGAGAAAACAACGCGCTGGACGCAAGTCATTGGTTGGTTGGCGTTAGCAATGTTAAGTGTAGGTATTGTATGGGGTTTAGGTTTTGCCCCAGAAGAACTTAAGCAAGGCAATAGTTACCGCATTATTTATATCCATGTGCCAGCTGCCGCCGTCGCTATGGCCGGGTATTACGTGATGGCGCTCAGTGGCGCCATTGGTTTGATCTGGCGTATGAAACTGTCATATATGGTAATGAAGTGTGCAGCGCCTATTGGTGCCGCCTTAACGTTTGCCGCACTGTTTACCGGCGCCGTTTGGGGTAAGCCTACTTGGGGTGATTACTGGGTGTGGGATGCACGCATCACATCAATGCTTATTTTATTCTTTTTGTACTTGGGGGTGATGGCGCTGCAAGAGGCTTATCAAAACCAAGAAGCCGCCGATAAAACCTGCGCTATTTTGTCGTTAGTAGGTATGGTCAATATTCCTATTATTTATAAGTCGGTTGATTGGTGGTTTACGCTTCATCAGCCTGCAACGCTAAAACTGACCGAAAAGTCTAGCATTGCGCCCGAAATGGCTTACCCGCTGATATTGATGATTTTTGCGGTTTATATGTTTTTCGCTTGGTTATTGTTGACTAAAGTGCGTGTTGAAATATTACACCGTGAAGTAAAAACACAGTGGGTCAAAGATATTGTAATGGGGGCAAAATAGATGACTTTTTATTTTGAGAGTGCTGCAGCCTTTTGGCATATGGATGGGCACGGACCCTATGTTTGGGCATGCTATGCGGTAACAATTATTGTTTTTATTGGTTTGGCTCTTGCGCCTAAAGTACGCAAGGCAAAATTTGTTAAGCAACAGCGCGCACTGGTGGCGCGCCAACAAGCCTCGCGCGAGGCTTCATTAGAGGTGGAGAGATGAATCCGGTTAGAAAGCAACGCTTAATTGTAGTAATGATTATTGTGGTGGCTAGTTCTGCTGTTGCTGCATTAGTGGGTTATGCCGTGGGTAATATGGGCGATTATTTTTATTCTGTCTCGCAGGTTGTCAAAGGCGAGGCGCCACGTGAAAAATCTATTCGGGCTGGGGGTTGTGTGATTCCTGGCTCTATCAAGAACGCATCCGATAAACTTGAGACGACCTTTGAAATCACTGATGGCGTTGAAAGCATGACAGTGACGTTCGACGGTATTTTACCTGACCTATTTGGTGAAGGTGAGGCGGCCGTTGTTACCGGAAAGCTGAGCGATAGCAATGTACTTGTAGCGACTAAGGTGTTAGCGAAACACGACGAGTCCTACACGCCCAAAGAGGTAGAAGACAGTGTGCAAAACCCCAATAACCACTCAAAAGCCTGTGAGGGCATGACATATGATTCCTGAGTTTGGTAACTTTGCGCTGATATTGGCGCTAGTAATGGCAATGTTTCTTGCTGTTGTGCCCATGGCGGGCACGTTTACTGGGCGCGTAGTGTGGATGAACTCTGCTCGCTCGCTCGCGGCGGGCATGTTTGTCTTTACCGCTATTGCGTTTGTGATTTTAGCGTACTCTTTTGTACAAGATGACTTCTCGGTTAAATATGTGGCTAACCACTCGAATACGCTGCTACCAGATCGCTATAAAATCAGTGCTGTGTGGGGCGGGCATGAAGGCTCGCTGCTGTTGTGGGTGCTAACGCTATGCACTTGGACGTTGGCTGTATCGATTTTTTCTCGTGATCTGCCTATTGATATGCTAGCGCGAGTATTGTCTGTGTTGGGTATTATAGCCGTTGGTTTTTACCTATTCATGATTATGACATCGAACCCCTTTGATCGAAACCTACCCGGTATTCCGCAAGAGGGGGGCGATCTGAATCCACTGTTACAAGATTTTGGTTTGATTATTCACCCGCCTATGCTTTATATGGGTTACGTGGGCTTTTCTGTTGCTTTTGCTTTTGCTATTGCTGCTTTAATTGGTGGTCGACTCGATAGCGCTTGGGCGCGCTGGTCTCGCCCTTGGACTAACATGGCTTGGGCCTTTTTAACTATTGGTATCGCTTTAGGTAGTTGGTGGGCTTATTACGAGCTTGGCTGGGGTGGCTGGTGGTTTTGGGACCCCGTAGAAAACGCTTCGTTTATGCCTTGGTTAGTGGGTACTGCATTAATACATTCGTTAGCGGTAACAGAAAAACGTGGTGTCTTTAAAAGCTGGACTATTTTGTTAGCTATATTTGCTTTCTCGTTGAGCTTGCTGGGTACCTTTATTGTGCGCTCGGGTGTTTTGACATCGGTACATGCTTTTGCAACAGACCCAACACGAGGTTTGTTTATTTTAATCTTTTTAGGTGTTGTTGTAGGTGGATCGTTATTGTTATACGCATTGCGTGTACCGGTGATTCGAAGCGTGCCTGGCTTCACTTGGTTGTCTCGCGAAGCCTTCTTACTGTTTAACAACGTATTGTTTGTGGTTGCGACTGCCATGGTGTTGTTTGGTACTTTGTATCCTTTATTGGTTGAATTTATATGGGATGAAAAGCTCTCGGTAGGTCCTCCGTTTTTTAATATATTCTTTGTTCCCTTGATGGCTTTTGTTGCTGCACTTATGGGTGTAGGTATGTTAATGAACTGGAAAAAAACCAATATGAGCCGCTTAGTGCCTTGGTTGCTAGCGCCTTTAGCAGGTGCGATCATCTTGGGGCTTATTACGCCGCTTTTGGGTGATGGATACCGTTGGAGCGCTGCTATAACGGTCACATTAGGTGCTTGGATTGTATTAATGACCATTAGTGATGTACTGCGCAAAACACGCAATAGCAAAAACCGTGTTGCGGCTTTATTTGGTTTTCAATTAAGTTACTACGGCATGCTCACCGCTCACATTGGCTTTATGTTTTGTTTAATGGGTGCTTCTTTAAATACGATTTACAGTGATCAACGCGATTTGCGTTTAGAGTATGGCAAGCCGGTGAGTGTGGGCGGGCATGAATTTGAATTGACAGAGGTTGTTGGCGTCACTGGCCCTAACTACCAAGCCCAGCGCGGCGAGTTTAAAGTCTTTAAAGATGGCAAGTTGCAAGCGGTATTACACCCAGAAAACCGTAAGTATGTTTCGGGCGGCAACATGATGACCGAAGCCGCTATTGATGCTGGTTTTATGCGTGATTTGTACGTGGCTTTAGGTGATGAGCTTGATGCGCGTGCTTGGTCTGTGCGTGTTCATTACAAGCCGTTTGTACGTTGGATTTGGTTAGGCGCTCTTCTAATGGGGTTTGGTGGTGCATTGGCTATTTTTGATAAGCGCTATCGTCGTGTCAAAGTCAAAAATACCGTTGTTGCTGATGCAGCCGCCGCAGCTTAAGGGGTAGTCATGGAGCGTTTTAAGTTATTCATACCTTTAATTGCCTTTGTGGTGTTGGCTGGGCTTTTGTTTAACGGTTTAAAAAATGACCCCAATGAGCTGAAGTCAGTTTTATTGGGGAAGCCGGTGCCTGCTTTTTCTTTGCCATCATTAAATGATGAATCGAAAATGATTACGCAAGAAACCTTTAAAGGGAAACCCTACCTACTGAATGTATGGGCAACGTGGTGCCCCAGCTGTAAGGTTGAGCATCCTTATCTACTAGAATTGGCGAATATGGGTATTACCATCGTCGGCCTCAACTACAAAGATGAGTCAGATGAGGCCCGTAGCTTGCTAAAAGCAATGGAAGACCCTTATGTAGACAATATTGTTGATGCTGATGGGCGCTTAGGTTTAGATTTGGGCGTGTACGGTGCACCAGAGACGTTTGTAGTTGATGCCAGTGGTATTATTCAATTTAAGGTTGTAGGCGTTGTAACTGAAGAAATATGGGCTAGAGATATAGCCCCTATCTTTTTTGGTAGCTAGGGTGTTTGCTGTGCGTTATATGTTTTTTGGGGTGCTCTTATCGTTGTTGCCATTAAAATTGTTGGCGGTTGCGATGCCTGGCCCGGAACTAGGCGCATGGCAAACAATGCAAGGTCATTGGGTACGCCATTGCTACCGGAGTATCGATGGTAAAAGTCGTGTGTATCGGCGCGATTTTTTAGTGGTTGATTTTACGGCGTTAAAGTTAACCACCAAAATTTACAGTGATAGCGACTGTAAGCGTGAGCGTACGCAATATCATGGGCTGCTCAAGTATGCTTTTACAGGCAGTTATTTTTATGCCGACACCGCTAAAGATGGCATGCCACTTGGCTATGGTAAAGGCAAAAAAATCTTTGCTATCAATGTGATGCCCGAGGGTGCTGTGCCTACTATTTTGTCTATACCCTCTTTAAATATTGTTTCAATTCAATCGGGTAAGCTTTATTTTGGGCGTGATTATAATGATCAGCCTGAGCGAGGCGAGCGCCTGACTCACTTAGATATAAAGCACCCCTTTATTAGGCATTAATATGTCACATTCTGTCATGTTGCCCGAATGGGCTCCTTGTCGTGCTGTTTTGTTAGCATGGCCTTACCCTAATGGTGACTGGGCAAGCAATTACGCTGAGGTAGTTGAGTGCTACTGGGAGGTTTTATCGGCTATTGCCCGTGCTGCACCCGTCTGGGTTTTAGTGCATCCATCATTAGATTTTTCGACATTCAGTGCTGAGCTAGAAGCTCGGGCGATTGAGGGTGTGGTTGAGGTGCGCAATGACATTCATTACGATGATACTTGGATTAGGGATTACGGCCCTATTAGTTGTTCAAAAAAACTTATGAGTTTCACCTTTGATGGCTGGGGCGGTAAATACTGCGCTAAAGCGGATAATCAAGTTGCATTAAATATGGCAGATTGGCTGTTGTTGCAGCCTCGCAGTGTGGATTTTGTATGTGAAGGTGGTGGGCTAGAGGTGAATGCAGAGCAAGTATTGCTCGCTAATGAAGAGTGCGTTATTGATTCTAAGCGTAACCCAAAGCTGCAAAAAGAAGACGTTCAAAATATTTTACGTGAATGCTTGGGTGTTAGAGAGTTTGCGTGGCTACAGGGTATTTGCTTAACTGGCGATGATACTGATGGCCATATTGATACGATTGCACGCTTTGCGCCTGTTGGTAAAACAGGTTGTGCTGTGATTTATAGCGGCCGTAATACAAACCATCATGATGCAGCTATTTTACAGAGTTTGCACCAGCAAATAGCTGCTTTAACTACGCGATGGGGCTGGGAGGCTTTTGAGTTACCCACGCCTGTCGTGCTCAGTAAGGTTGACGGGCGCTTATTGCCTGCAACGTATGCCAATTTTTTAATTTGCAATGATTGTGTTTTTGCGCCCGTGTATCATTTGCCTGAAGATGACGCGGCGATTGCTGTGCTAGAGCGCGCCTTTCCGGCTTTTAATGTTGTACCGGTCTATTGCGCTCCATTGCTCGAACAGCACGGTAGCCTACATTGCGCAACGATGCAGATCGGTACGCCAGTACTTTAATTTTTTGCCTGTCTGTTTTATTTTTCATTTATGTTGTGAGGTTTTTGTGGCGACCGTAAATACTATTCATGCAGCTGTTTTGCAGTTGGCTGTCCCATCTAACGATAAACCCAATAATTTTTTGGCGAGCGAAAAAGTCATTCGTCGCGCGGTTGAGCAAGGTTGCGAATTAATTGTGCTGCAAGAATTGCATGCGGCCTCTTATTTTTGCCAGCAAGAGCGTGTAGATTTTTTTGATTTGGCAGAGCCTTTGGATGGCGAAACATTTTGCGCCTATGAAAAACTTGCTGCTGAGTTAGATGTTGTATTGGTTATTTCGCAGTTTGAGCGCCGAGCCGCTGGCTTGTACCATAATACCGCTCAAGTTATCGATGGTGTAAAAGGGCGCGCGGGTATTTTTAGGAAGATGCATATTCCTGATGATCCGGGCTTTTATGAAAAGTTTTATTTTACACCAGGCGATGCTGATGGCGAGCTTAATGGTTTTAAGCCGATATCCACTAAGTTGGGTAAGTTGGGTGTGTTGGTGTGCTGGGATCAGTGGTACCCAGAGGCTGCACGCTTAATGGCTTTAGCGGGCGCGGATTTTTTGATTTACCCTACGGCCATTGGCTGGGACTTGCGCGATGACGAGGCCGAGCAGCAGCGCCAGCTTGACGCTTGGGTAACTATTCAGCGCTCTCATGCGGTAGCTAATGGGGTGCCCGTTTTAGTGGCTAACCGTACAGGCTTTGAGCCTGATCCTGATAATTCGGACTTAGGTATTCAGTTTTGGGGGAATAGTTTTATTGCTGGGCCGCAGGGCGAGTTTTTGGTGAAGGCAAGCAGTGATGAGCAAGGTTTTGTCTGTGCTGAAATTGACGTGACGCGCGCTGAAAGCGTTAGGCGAATATGGCCCTATTTACGTGATCGCAGGGTGGATGCTTACCAAGGGGTAACACGGCGCTGGCTAGCAGATAAAGAATTGTAATCGTCGCGATTTGCAAGTCACACGGATGTGAGCTGGCTAACATGGGAATGGTTGAATTATGAAAGGTGTTTGTGATGCTGTGTTTTTAATGTTTGGTATTGAGCAGTCTTTGATTTTTTAAAGTCTGGCGTGATACCGAAAGTATTTAGAGTCGATGTTTGCGAGTGAAGGGACTTTAATGTTGAGCTGAAGTGTTGAGCTAATTTAATGCGAGGATGTTTTTTAAGTGGCGGACTGGACGGGACTCGAACCCGCGACCCCCGGCGTGACAGGCCGGTATTCTAACCAACTGAACTACCAGTCCGCAGAACTTAAAAAAGCGTCTCTATTTTTACAACATCTTGTATTAAAGATATTGGTGGGTGGTACAGGGGTCGAACCTGTGACCTACGCCTTGTAAGGGCGCCGCTCTACCAACTGAGCTAACCACCCCGAGAGAGACGCGCATTTTAAGGATTTTTAATGTGGCGTCAATCTTTTTTTTAATATTTTTGATGGGCTATCCAATCAAGCACCTTAAGTTGAACTTCTAAGGTGTTCACAGTCTTCTTATTCAAGCAGGCAGTTTATAGATGAGCTATGGTTTGCCGTAATAGCACAAGGTATACTCCGGCCCTTAATGTGGTCGGTTAAATTTTGGTTTGCGATACTGTATTACCGCGGTGTCAACATTCCTTATTGAAGGAGGTGATAATGTTAAAACGGTTGAGTTGGTTTGTGATTTATACGCTAGTGGCCTTGAGCGGGGCAGGTTTTGCTTATGCAGGTATTGATACCTATGAGTTTGAAAACCTTGACGATCGCACGCGATACCATCAATTTATTGAAGAGCTGCGGTGCCCTAAATGTAAAAACCAAAATTTAGTGGGCTCCAATGCGCCTATCGCAAAAGATTTACGTAGAGAGCTGCATCGTTTAATTGTAGAGGGCGAAACCGATGATGGCATTATTACCTTTATGGTTGATCGCTACGGTGATTTTGTGTTGTATCGCCCGCCGCTACAAAAAAATACCTATATTTTATGGTATGGCCCTATTGCCATGCTGTTAGGTGCACTCTTGATTTTGGGTTTTATTGTGTTTAAGCGCAGTAGAAAACCCAGTACTGGTGATAGCCTAACAGGTGAGGAGCAAGCGCAGTTTGAATCTTTTTTAAAGTCTACAGATGAAAAGAGTGCGCAAGACGATGGTGTTCAGCAGCAATCGACACCAACCAAAAATCATTCAAAAAAATCTAAAAAGAAGTAATAGCATATGGCTTTTTGGCAAGGTGTATTAGTTTTAGGCGCTTTGGGCGCAGTGTTTGTATTGTGGCCTATTTTTAGGCTACCTATTTCGCGTGGTTTGGCAGCTAAAACCATTCGTCGAGATGTTACACAGGCCGATCTTTATCAAGAGCATTTAGCAGATCTGGATAAAAATTTGGCCAACGGTGATATAGAGCAAGAGCAGTACGAAGCGCTCAAAATAGAGCTGCAACGTACATTGGTGAGTGATAGCGCGGGCCTTAAAGAGGTCGAGGTCAAAGGTGGCGGTAAATTGCTGTTGGTTGGCGTTGCTATTACGGCCCCTTTACTGGCAGTGTTTTTGTATTTGCAGTGGGGCGCTAAAGGCGACTGGGATATCCACCAAATTATGCAGGCAGAGCGCGATAACCCAGCGACAACCCAAGAGGCGTATGAGGCTTCAACCAAAGAGCTTCTGATGGCTGTGCGGTCGCGTTTAAAGCAAAAGCCCGATAATCACCAAATGCGCTACCTTTTGGCTGAGCGTTCTATGGCCCTCAAAGATTATGATGAGGCTATTGCGGCGTATAAAATATTACTCGAAGTCGAACCTGACTCGCCAACGATGTCGATTAAGCTAGCGCAGGCACTTTTTGTGCGTGGCGGTAGTAAAGTAACACCAGAGGTGGCGCATCATACCGATGTTGCGGTCAATGGCGCTCCTTTTATGTATCAAGCCTTAGAGATGAGTGGTTTAGTGGCTTTCCATAATAAAGAGTATAAAAATGCGGTCACTTTTTGGCAGCGGGCTAAGTCTCAGCTAGACCCTAATAGTCGCTCAGCGCAAGCTTTGGATGGCGCTATTATGAAAGCCGCGCGTGCGGGTGTGGCGTCTGATCAAGCGATGTCGGGTAATGATAGCGCTGAAGCCACAGCCAAAAACAAAGAAGAACCCAAAGCCGATCGCGGGTTTGATCTTGATGTGAAGCTGGCTGAGGGTTTAAAGGCATCGCCTGGTGATACGGTGTTTGTTTATGCAAGGGCTTGGAAGGGCGCAAAAATGCCTTTAGCTATTGCGCGTATGACCGTCGCTGACTTGCCTAAAGTCGTACGTTTGGATACCACGATGGCTATGGCGCCGGGTATGGATATGAGCACCGCAACCGAGCTTGAGCTTATTGCGCGTATTTCTAAGTCTGGCAGCCCAGTGCCTCAATCGGGTGACTGGCAGGGCTCTTTGGGTCCTGTAGTTTTGGGTCAAGCCATTGAAGCCAAATCCATTGTGATTGCGGATAAAATTCCATAAATATCATACCTGCCTCCGTGATAGGGGGTAGGCACTTATATTACTATTGGCGCTTTGTAATGAGTTTTTTTGGTGCATAGCTGACTAAAGTCTTAAAAAAGCGCCAGTTATTTGTCTGTTTGATGCGGATGTTAAGGCGTAGCGCCTTCTAACCGTGTAGAATCCGCCGTTTAATTGTCACGGTGGCGCAATTAGCCTTCGGTGTAACAGCCTCAGAGTTAAGCAGTATTCTATGCGGTTAAAATGCATTAAATTAGCGGGTTTCAAATCTTTTGTTGACCCGACAACAGTTCACTTCCCAAGCAATCTATGTGCGGTTGTAGGCCCCAATGGCTGCGGAAAATCTAACATCATCGATGCCGTGCGCTGGGTGATGGGAGAGTCGTCTGCCAAAAATTTGCGCGGCGAATCTATGACCGATGTCATCTTTAATGGCTCGAATGGCCGTAAGCCTGTGGGTCAAGCTTCTATTGAGCTCGTTTTTGATAATACCGATAAAACGCTAAAAGGCGAATATGCGGCCTACAACGAAATATCAATTAAACGTAAAGTGACCCGTGACTCCCAGAATATTTATTATCTTAACGGGACAAAATGTCGGCGCCGTGATATTACCGATATTTTTTTAGGCACTGGCCTAGGGCCGCGTAGCTACGCCATTATTGAGCAAGGCATGATCTCTAAATTAATTGAGGCGCGCCCGGAAGAGCTGCGTGTTTTTATTGAAGAGGCGGCAGGCATATCAAAATACAAAGAGCGCCGTCGCGACACCGAAAACCGCATGCGACGCACCCATGAAAATCTAGAGCGTTTAACCGATATTCGTGAAGAATTAGAGCGTCAACTTTCGCGCCTAGAGCGGCAGGCTCAGGCGGCCGAAAAGTATTCTGAGTACAAAAAAGAAGAGCGCTCACTCAAAGCCTTTTTACAGGCGCGACGCTACTTTGTTTTGCGTGATAAAGGGCAAAACAAACAAGCGGTGATTACTGACCTTGAGCTGCAAGTGGAAGCGGGCGTCACCAAGCAAGTCAATATTGATACCACCATCGAAACTCAGCGCTTACGTTTTACCGAGGTTGGCGATAAATATCACCAAATACAAGAGCGCTTTTATGCAATTGGCTCCGATATTGCCCGTATCGAGCAAACTATTACGCACGCAGCGCAGCGCGAGCGCCAGTTAAAAATTGATTTAGAGCAAACGCAAAAAGATTGTCGTGAGGCGCTGGAGCACTATCAGCAAGATGCCGATAAAGCCGAGAACTGGCAGGCTGAACTTTTGGCGATGGAGCCTGAGCTTGAACTGGTTGAAGCCTCGGCAGAGGAATCGTCGGAAACGTTATTGCACGCAGATGATTTAATGCAGCAATGGCAGCAAAAGTGGGATGTCTTTAATCAAAAAGCACAGGCTCCGAGGCAAAAAGCCGAAGTCCAGCAATCGCGAATCCAGCATTTAGAAACGGTGCAGCAGCGCTTACTTATCCGCATAGAAAAACTCGATAACGAGCGCAAAGAGCTTATTATTGGCGATGTTGAAGAAGATATTATTATATTGCGCGAAACCGTGGCGATGGCTGAAGAGGAGTTGGAGCAATACCGCCTTCAGATTGAAGAGCAAGGCGAGCACATCGTTGAGATGCGCCAAAAAGAGCAAGATGCCCGCGCAGAGTTAACGCAAATACAAGGTGTTAACCAGCAAGCGCGTGGTCGTTTATCGTCTTTAGAAACGCTACAGCAAGCGGCGTTAGGTAGTGGCGGGCAACTGCAGCAGTGGCTCGAACAGCAAGGCGTCGCTAATTTACCGCGCCTAGCCGAAACACTCACTGTTACCGGTGGCTGGGAGCACGCTGTAGAGATAGTGCTAGGGGCTCGGATTCAAGCGTTAACTGGGGTCAATGATGTCAATGCTTTGCTAGATGTCCATGAAACCTTGGTGGCAGGCGAGTGTTTATTTATTGATGAAACGCCGATCGATGATGTCTTATCGGCGGCTAATAATGCACAGGGGGAATTACTTGCCAGTCATGTTAGTAGTTGTTACCCGCTGATGGGTATGCTGGGTGTTGTCTATACTGCACGCTCGCTAGACGAAGCCAAAGCAAAGCGCAAAATGCTCAAGGCTCATGAGTCGGTGATTACCCTTGATGGCACTTGGATGGGGGCTAATTGGCTGCATTTGGTTAAAGCTGATGATGCTGGCGCTGGTATTATTGCTCGCCAAAAAGAGATCGAAGCGCTACAGCAAGCTTGCGATACACAAGACGAAAAAATCCAGATATTAAGTGCAGCGCTAGAGCAAAACAAACAGGCTTTGTTAAATGCCGAGCAGCAGCGTGATGATGCCCGTCAATCACTGGATCAATGCCAGCGCCACCTTACGCAAAGTCAAAGCCAGCTGACGGCGCATACGGTCAAAGTCGAGCAGGTCTTGGCGCGTAAAGAGCGCGTGCAAGCTGAAATAGAAGAGGCGAAAGAGCAGTTAGGTATCGATGCAGAAAGTTTAGCGGATGCTAGAATGCAATTAGAGGCAGCGGTTGAAGCGATGGAGGTAGACACTCAAACGCGTGAGACATTGTTGGCCGAACGTGACAGCCATAAAGAGCAAGTAGAAGCCTGCCGTCAAAAATCGCGATCAGATAAAGAGGCCGCCCATCAATTAGCGATGCGTATTCAAACGGTGAATACTCAGCTGCAAGCGGTCAAGCAAGGGCTGGCGCGCTTAGGTGAGCATAGCGCCAAGCTACAAGAACGCCGTGATAGTTTACTCGCAACGATTGAAGAGGGTTGCGAGCCGGTTGAACTACACAAAGAAGAACTTGAAGCGCATTTACAAAAGCGGATCAGTGTGGAAGAGCAGTTGCTCGAAGCTAAGCGTGAAGTTGAAAGCGTAGAAGATATTCTAAGATCCGCTGAAAAAGAGCGTTTGCTGGTAGAGCAGCAAGTACAATTTGTACGCGCTAAGCTCGAAAAAGAACGCCTAGAGACGCAAACTTACGATGTACAGGCGCAAAATTTGCGTGATCAGTTAGAAGCTGACGATCATGATATTGAAGCGCTTAGTAATAATATGCCCAGTGAAAATGAAGCTGAATTAGAGGCTGCGCTTGAAAAAATTGCTACGCGTGTTGCGCGTCTAGGCGCTATTAATCTAGCGGCTATTGATGAATATAAAACAGAGGCGGAACGCAAACACTATTTAGATGATCAAAATGATGATCTTATGGAGGCATTAGAAACCTTAGAAAATGCGATTCGTAAAATTGACAAAGAAACACGTACGCGTTTTAAAGAAACATTTGATCAAGTCAATAGCGGTTTACAAGAGCTCTTTCCTAAAGTCTTTGGTGGTGGACATGCTTATTTAGAGCTTACAGGCGAAGACTTACTCGATACAGGTATCACCATTATGGCTAGGCCGCCGGGTAAGCGTAACAGTACGATTCATTTATTGTCTGGCGGTGAAAAGGCGCTGACGGCGATTGCGCTTGTTTTTTCGATCTTTCGTCTTAACCCGGCACCTTTTTGTATGCTCGATGAAGTGGATGCCCCGCTCGATGATGCGAATGTTGAACGCTATGCTCGAATGGTTGAAGAGATGTCATCACAGGTTCAGTTTATTTATATCACCCATAATAAAATTGCTATGGAAATGGCTAGTCAATTAATGGGTGTCACGATGCACGAGCCCGGTTGCTCGCGCATGGTTACTGTCAATGTCGAAGAGGCTGCCGAAATGGCAGCACTATAGGAGAGCACTTATGCGCGAATGGTTAACGGTCATTATCGTATTATTAATTATTGGCATTGTACTTGATGGTATTCGGCGAGTGCGAGCGGCGAGGCGCGAGCGAATACATATGGCGAGCAACTTACCGCATGCCGCGGCTGACTCTGCTGCTAGTGAGTTTCCTCACGGTGGTGCTCGTATTGTGGGTTATCGACACCCTGATGATAACGCCGGATCTCACGGGCACTTTAAAAGCGCGGCCGCTCAGCATCAAGCGAATATTGAATCGGCTCCGGTATTGATGGATTCAGCCGAAGATAATGAGCCGAGCATGGGTGACTTTACCGGCATGGATATCGATGATGATGTGGCGGTGGCTGCCCCGCCACGTGTGGCAGCACATGCAAAAGCGGCTAATACTGAGTCTGCGCAATCGCGTAGTGGATTAAGGCCTGCGCCAAGCAGTGCGGTAGCGGCTTCGCAAGAGCACAAGCAAGAGGCTAAAAGCCCATCACCCGAGCAGCCAGCGCCGCAAGAGGTTATTGTTATTAATGTGATGGCGCACCAAGGAGAGTACTTTGAAGGCAACCAATTGCTTGAGGTTTTAACATCACAAAATATGCGCTTTGGTTTTATGGATATTTTTCATCGTCACCATAATGAGGATGGTTCGGGAGAGTCATTGTTTAGTGTGGCCAATATCGTAAAACCCGGAACTTTTGATTTAAATGCGATGGATGATTTCACAACACCCGGTATTAGCATGTTTATGATGCTGCCTTTAAAGGGGGATAGTGTTGCGGCATTCGGTTTGATGGCGCGCACCGCTAAAGTTATTGCGCAATCACTAGAGGGCGAGCTAAAAGATGAGCAGCGCAGTGTTATGACGCAACAAACCTTTGAACATTGCCGTCAGCGTGTGATTGAATTTGAGCGCAAGCGACGCTTAAACCGATAACCCGAGAATCTTAAATGCTTTTAACGGGCAGTAGCCTTTAAAAGTCGAACTCAATAAGCCGCCAGTATGGCGGCTTATTATTTTAAATAAGTTAAATGCGATGTAACAATTCAGCGAAGCTGACAAGCCTTACCGGATAGGATGCTAATGGATTATTTTCTGGTTATTTGAGCGCTCAATGTCGGCACCTCTGAATCGCACCATCCTATTAACTTATGAACGTATTATAGGTTGTAAAAATGCTTGATTGTGACACTCCAATGGCATCCTCTTCTCAAGCCTCCACCCTTCAAGAGTACCGGCAAATTCAGTTAGAGCTTCATCAGCACAATATTGCTTATTATGCTGATGATGCGCCCACTGTGCCCGATGCCCATTATGATCGCTTAATGCAGCGTTTATTGGCGATCGAGGCTGAGCAGCCACAGTGGGTGTCGGCCGACTCGCCGTCTCAGCGAGTCGGTGCTACGCCATTAAGTCGTTTTACCAGTGTGACGCATTTGCAGCCAATGCTGTCATTGGGCAATGCTTTTAATGCGCAAGACATGCAAGATTTTGATCAGCGCATTAAAGATCGCTTAAAAACAATGGATGATATTGTGTATGTCTGCGAGCCTAAATTTGATGGCGCGGCGGTGAGTTTACTCTATCGCAATGGCGTTTTTGAGCGTGCGGCTACCCGAGGTGACGGCACCACAGGAGAAGATATTAGCCAAAATGTACGGACGCTCAAAAACGTACCTCTGGTGTTAATGGGGGGCTCGCCCGAGGTCTTCGAGGTGCGCGGTGAAATATATATGCCACATGCGGGCTTTGAGCGTTTAAATGAAGCGCAGCGCAAAGCGGGCCAAAAAACCTTTGTTAATCCACGTAATGCTGCGGCAGGTAGCTTACGACAGCTAGACTCCACAATAACCGCACAGCGGCCACTGGTTTTTAATGCCTATGGCGTTGGTTTGGTTGAGGGTGAGCTACCCGATGCGCATTTTGCGACACTCGAGTTTTTACGTGCGAAAGGTTTTGTGGTGAGCGAGCTAGCCGAGCGCGTCGTGGGTATTACGGGCTGTTTAGATTATTACACCCGCATGGAGGCCAAGCGTGCGCGTTTACCGTTTGATATTGATGGTTTAGTGTTTAAAGTGGATGCTTTTGCCTTGCAGCGCCGCTTAGGTTTTGTGGCGCGCGCACCAAGGTTTGCCATTGCGCAAAAGTTTCCTGCACAAGAAGAAATGACTGTGCTTAAGGCGGTTGAGTTTCAGGTGGGGCGCACGGGTGCGATAACGCCTGTTGCACGTCTAGAGCCTGTATTTGTTGGTGGTGTAACAGTGTCTAATGCCACTTTACATAACCGAGATGAAATTAAGCGTCTCGGTGTTATGGAAGGCGATACGGTGATCATTCGTCGCGCTGGTGATGTGATCCCTCAGGTGGCGGGCGTCGTATTAGAGCGGCGACCGGTTGATGCTAAGGCTATTGAGTTTCCTTTGCATTGCCCAGTCTGTGATGCTGCCGCCGAACAAGTCGATGGTGAAGTGGTTGTTCGGTGCTCTGGCGGCTTGAGTTGCCCGGCGCAAAGTAAGGAGGCCATTAAGCATTTTGCGAGCCGTAAGGCGATGGATATCGATGGCCTCGGCGACAAGTTGGTTGAACAATTAGTTGATGAAGGTTTGATAGGCTCGATTGCGGATTTATTTAATGTGCCGCTGGAGGCTTTAGTGGCGCTCGAGCGCATGGCCGAAAAATCAGCACACAACTTGCTCAATGCCTTAGATCACTGTAAAAAAACAACATTACCACGCTTTTTGTATGCCTTGGGTATTCGTGAGGTAGGGCAGACGACAGCCAGTAACATTGCTTATCATATGGGCTCTTTAGAGGCCATTTCGGTTGCCACCGAAGAGCAATTACAAGAAATTCCTGATGTAGGACCTATTGTTGCGCAGCATATACGAGTGTTTTTTCAGCAACCGGGTAATGTCGCGCTGATTGAGCAGTTGCAACAAATAGGGATTCACTGGCCTGCCCCGCAAGTGCTGGGTGAGCAACCGCTAGCAGGCAAAACGGTAGTCCTAACGGGCACCTTAGAGCAAATGGGACGCAGTGAAGCCAAAGAGCGTTTAATGGCTTTGGGTGCCAAAGTAGCTGGGAGCGTGTCGGCTAAAACACATTTAGTGGTTGCTGGGAGTAAGGCGGGCAGTAAGTTAACGAAGGCTCAGGATTTGGGTGTTGAGGTGTTAGATGAAGAAGGATTTATTCAGTGGTTAACGCAGTTCGATTTATAATGGCTCTGCGGGTGCGCACGACGGGGTGGTTTGTCGCTATAGTGGCACTGTGCTGTTTGGTCGGTTGCTCAGGTTATCGCCCTTCAAATATGGATGATGCTTGTGTGATTTTAGAGGGCAATCGCAGTTGGTACAAAGACGCGGTTAAAGCGGCTAATCAATGGGGGACCCCGGTGGCTACGCAGTTGGCGTTTATTCATCAAGAGTCACGCTTTAAGGCTAAAGCTAGACCTCCTCGTAAAAAAATACTGTGGATTATTCCGGGCCCGCGAGCCAGTGATGCTTATGGTTATGCCCAAGTCAAAGGTGATACATGGCGCTGGTACCAACAAAAAAATGCTAAGCGAGGGGCTGATCGCGATAATTTTGGCGATGTTGTCATGTTTATTGGTTGGTATAACAAACAGACACAAAGCACATTAGGTGTAGGTTTGGGCGACCCTTATCGGCAATATTTAGCTTACCATGAAGGTCATGGCGGTTATAAAAGAAGAACATTTAATAAAAAACCTTGGTTAAAAAAAGTCGCCAAAAAGGTCTCTATCCGCGCAAAAATGTACCAACAACAAATTAAAGGCTGTAAAAAGCAACTTGAAAAAAACCGTTTTTGGTTTTTTTAATTCAGTCGCTATCAGTCGGTTATGGCCAGATGGCCGCTATAATATAATGGGTCGCTATCAAAACTGAGCTGTGGCAGATTTATTGAAAGGGTTATGGTTTTTTTATGTCTATTTCGCTCGACGAATACCTCAAAAAAAACCCATCGAGACCGGCAATTAAGGCGGCTTTTTTTGATATCGATGGCACATTACTGAGCTTAGATGGCCACTACTCGGCAGCGGTTAAGCGCAGTATTGCACGTATAAAAGCGATGGGGGTTAAAACCGCTATTGCCAGTGGCAGGCCTTATTTTGCCACACGTTTTTTATGGCAAGAGTTAGGGCTCAGTGATGCCGGAGTGTTTTGTACGGGCGCTCAAATTTATGAGCCTCAAGGCTCACGAGAGCACCGTGCGCATTATTTGCCTCAGCCGGTGAAGCAGCGTTTAATTCAGGCATTGCGTGAAGCGGACATTTATTACGAGCTATATACCCATACGGGTTTTTTTGTAGAGCGTAATAATGCGCCCGAAATATTAGCTGTTCATGCGCAGCACTTGCGCTGTGAGCCGAGCCATTGTCACTTTGATACAGTGAGTGAACCGGCAGTAAAGCTGCTAATTGGCGCGAATATACATAAAGATGGGCGTATATTACAGCAGTTAGAGGCGGCTTTTCCTGAGTGTATATTTGCTTACGCATCGCTACCCGCTTACCCTGAGTGGCTTTTTGCGAGCATTATTGATAAAAATGCCAGCAAAGCGGCGGCATTTGAATACTTACTGGACTATCACCAGGTATCGGCTAGTCATGTGATTAGCTTCGGAGATGCGCAATCGGATATGGCTTTTTTAAGCATGGCCGGTATTGGTGTGGCAATGGGCAATGCAACAGCAGAGGTTAAAGCGATTGCCGATGTTGTTACAGCTCCGGTGTGGGAGGATGGCGTGGCTGTGGCGCTTGAGGCCTTAGTGACATAACCTTTTTGCTATGGACTGCACTATTGCGCGAGTCTAATCGCCAAGAACGAGATAGAATATGGCAAAATTTAGATTAAGAGTTAGTAAAAAGGCACGTTTTGTGGGTCATTTATTGGCTTCAACGTGTTTTATTGGACTGTTTATTTGGGGATGGGAGTTACCCGTTAGTGAGGCTGCTGCTTATTTGATATTGTTAGTAGGCTTTTTATTATGCATCATACTTTTAGCGGCGGTCTTGGGTTTTGTACTGCGTTTAGTACGCGGTAACCCGCTAAGCCTCGACGATCAACATTGGGACAAAAAATAAAATGTTTACACCAAAAACACCCGTAGCACTGGTTCGCCATCTGCTGAGCGAGGCAAAACAAGAAGGTGTGGATTGCACAGCATTATTAGGTGAGCTAGGACTGCCACAAGAAGATGAGCTGGAAAATCTATCAGCCTTTAAATATGGGCAGCTTTATCGTCGGTTAATCTTTTTAACAAGCGATGAGTGGTTTGGCATGTTTTCTGGCGGCAAAGTGCCTGTGGGGGCTTTTAGGTTAATGTGTTTAACCTTATTGACCGCCGGTAGTATAAGGCAGGCGTTGGAGTTGGCAGGTGAATTTGCTGAAATTTGCCAAGGGTTTAAGGTGCGCTACAGTGTTGATGAGTATCAAGGCTTAGCGCGTGTGTATTTGGCGCCTGTGCGTCATAGTTCGGATCAAGAATTCACCGATATTCAAGCCAATACACACCCTGAAAAAATCTTCACCACACTAGTCGCGGCGCATCAATTGGCGTGCTGGCTTGCCGGTACAAGCCTGCCGCTTGAAGGTTTGCGCTTAAGCTTTGCCTCTGGCGATACATTGCAAAGCGTGCGAGCTTTGTGTGAGCAAGATGTGCAGTACAATCAGCCGGTTAATGCCTTGCTGTATCCTTTAAATGTGCTTGAACGCCCCATTATTCAAAGCCCACATTCGCTCCCTGACTTTTTGCGTACCGCACCCTACCAGTTGGTCACGCAAGACTCTAGCCAAATCACCACCGCCGAAAAAGTACGCTCCTTACTCAATAAAGATGTGGGTCGCAATATGCCATCGGCTGAGGCGGTTGCTGAGTCTTTAAATATGTCTGTAACCACGTTGCGTAGACACTTAGCGGAAGAAAATTCGGCCTATCAAACTTTAAAGGATGAATGCCGCTTAGAGGCGGCTATACAGCTATTAACTTGTCGCGATTTGACCAATGTTATGGTTGCCGAGCGCTTGGGTTTTGACGAGCCTAGTGCTTTTTTTCGCGCTTTTAAAAAATGGACTGGGACAACACCGGGTCAATACCGTAAAAAGTTTCTCGGTGTTTAGTTTGGTTATTAAATTGGCGTAAAAAGAACTAACAATTTTACGCCTATAGCCTAAACTTATGCATCTGTTTAACTTGCTAATTTTTGGTGCTGTTGTCATTTTTTACGCTATTAATAACCGTTAAGGTGATCAAACATGCATCAATTGGCCACATAATAATCGCTGGTTTTAGCACTACAATAAACGCGAAATCAAATATACAAGAGGCGAGTTATGAACGATTATAAAGTCCCCGTCCGTGATATGCAGTTTGTTTTACATGAACTCTTAGATTACGAAGGACACTGTGCAGCTTTACCCGGTGGTGAAAATGCAACACGTGACGTTATTGATGCTGTTATTGAGGAGGCTGGTAAGTTTTGTGAAAACGTTATCGCCCCTTTAAACCGTGTGGGTGATATACAAGGTTGTACCTTTAACAATGGTGAAGTAACAACACCTGATGGCTTTAAAGAAGCGTATCAACAGTATGTTGATGCAGGTTGGCCGAGCATGAGCCACGATGAAAAATACGGTGGCCAAGGCTTACCTGATTCATTAGAACCTATCATGAGTGAAATGGTGGGTACGGCTAACTGGTCTTGGGGCATGTACCCCGGATTGTCTCATGGTGCCATGAGAACTTTAGTAGCTCACGGTACGGAAGAGCAAAAGCAAACCTACCTCACTAAGTTAGTTGAAGGCAGCTGGACGGGCACTATGTGCTTGACCGAGTCTCATTGCGGCACTGATTTGGGTATGCTTAAAACCAAAGCGGTACCAGCTGAAGACGGTAGCTACGCGTTAACAGGCACTAAAATATTTATCTCGGCGGGCGAGCACGATCTAGCCGAAAACATTGTCCATATTGTATTGGCGCGCCTCCCGGATGCACCAGCAGGTACACGAGGCATTTCACTCTTTATTGTGCCTAAGTTTGTACCGGTAGATGACGGTGCGGGCGGCATTAAAATAGGCGAGCGCAACGGTGTGGCGTGTGGTTCGTTAGAGCATAAAATGGGTATTCATGGTAATGCCACTTGCGTACTCAATTTTGATGGCGCTAAAGGGTATTTGATTGGCGAAGCTAATCGCGGCCTTAACTGCATGTTCACCTTTATGAACAGCGCCCGTTTAGGTACTGCGTTACAAGGTTTAGCGCATGCTGAATTAGGTTTCCAAAAGTCATTGGCCTACGCGACCGACCGCTTGCAAATGCGCGCGTTAAGTGGCGCTAAAAACCCCGATGGCCCAGCCGATCCTATTATCGTGCACCCTGATGTACGTCGCATGTTGTTAACGCAAAAAGCCTTTGCTGAAGGCGGCCGTATGTTGGCCTATTACATTGCTCAGTTAGTCGACAATGACGCGCACGGCAGTGATGACAAAAAAGCAGAAGCTGGCGAGTTATTGGGTTTATTAACACCTATTGCTAAAGCATTCATGACCGAAACGGGTTTTGAGTCAGCTAACTTAGCCATGCAGTGTTTTGGTGGTCATGGTTATATTGCTGAGTGGGGCGTTGAGCAAAACGTACGCGATAGCCGCATCTCAATGTTGTATGAAGGTACAACAGGCATTCAGGCTTTAGATTTGTTAGGCCGTAAGGTTTTGCAAACACAAGGCGCCACTTTGCGTCGCTTCACCAAAATCGTACATAAATTTTGCGAAGCGAACAAAGATAACCCTGCAATGACAGCGTATATTGAGCCCTTATCGGCGCTTAATAAAGAGTGGGGCGATGTGACTATGCACATTGGTCTTGCTGCGATGGAAAACCCTGAAGAAGTAGGCGCTGCTAGTGTCGATTACTTAATGTATTCAGGCTATATCACGCTGGCTTATTTTTGGGCGCGCGCTGCATTATTAGCCAGTGAAAAGCAAACCGGTGAAGAAGCTGATTTTTATAAAGCGAAAATTAAAACTGCAAACTTTTACTTTGCACGAATTTTACCGCGTACACAAAGCTTAATGAGTACAATGAAATCAGGTGCTGCTAACTTGCTAGAGCTAGAAGCTGATCATTTTCAGTTTTAAGTATTCACGTTAAGTCTGTGTTACTCAAAACCCCGCTCAAGTCAACTTGAGCGGGGTTTTTTATAGCAATTATGAGAGGTGTTTTAAAGCGCCTGTTGCTGCGCCTGAGGTTGGTTTTCTAAGTTAACGATGTGCGTGAGTGGCGTTGCTAAACTAATGTTGCGTGCATGCGCTTCCTTTTGCATTAATAGCGTAAAACTGCGTTTTAAATCAATCAGTTGCTCGGGAGCTCTGGTGTGAAAAATAAAGCCCCACTGCAAGGCGTGGTCGCCCGCCTCCATCAAAACAGTTTTAATGCCGTGTTCGCTTTCAAAGGCAATGTCCAGTTCAGTCGCTTGCACACAAACTTGTTCAAAGAGTGCCTCTACGGCCTCAGCCGGAGTTTGGTAGTCAATATTAAACGGAAGGCATTCGCGCAGCCCTTTATTGTTGGCAAAACGCGATAAATTACGCAATGTGCGATCACGTAGCGTTGTATTGCGCACCATAATGCGATTGTTATGCGCAATATCAAAAAGCTCAGTGTGGAACATTTTTGTTTTAAATACTTCGGCAATCATACCGTTGGGTAGCTCTAAAATATCGCCCTCTTCAATCATGTCGCTATTGAGCAGAATAAGCCCACTAATAATATCTGGCGCCCATGAGCCTTGGGTTAAGGCGAGCATCACGCCAATCACACCAATGACGCCACCGGCTTCTAATAAATTACTAAAGCCCAGTTGCTGAACAATGGCGACAATGGCGAGTATCAAGAAAAATAAACTGCTTAATAGCGACAGGGCGCGCGTTTGGTAGGTGGGGATGGTGATTGTATTTTGGCCGATGGTGCGGCTTTTACCAAAGCGCTTAAAAATGAAGTAGGCACTGATAAAATTACCGAGATAGCACAGGTACACGCTGGCCAAAATAGCCAATGAGGTCACGAGCCCGTATTGCTGGCTGAGCTCGCTAGGAACTTCGATATACATTAAGGTTGATATGGCCGCCAGGCAAACTCCGCGCACACCAGCCACGCGCAGTGCCCGTTTAGGCGTTGCTATTTTATCGCTAAAGTGTTCGATAATATGCTTAGCAAACAGCATGCAAAGCAAGCAACCTAGTAAAAATAGGCCTTCTAATACAGTAAAAATTTGACTGATTGTGTGTAAATTGGGGATTAGGGTATTGCTGCCGTTAGTGATTTCATCAAGCACGTGAGGACCTGCGCATTATGCCCGACTCACACGTTGTAGGTGCATGTTGCGCATAATTAAAGTGAGTCGGTATGTAGGCGATACGGTTTAGCGAACGATATTACTGAGCAATCACGACGCTATGAATGACGCGCTCACCTTCAAAATACACTTTAAATTTTTGATACGTCCAAATGTAAATCCCTGGGTCGCCAACTGGGCCGCTGCGCTCGAGTGGTTCGCCATACTGCGTGCTGACTTGCGCCTTGCTCATGCCCGTTGCGGGGCGTGTGACTTCCCAGTGGTTGCCTTGTTGGCCCAGCGGAATGACGACGGTTTCGGCAAGGGTTAGCGGTGTGGCCAAAAAGCTTAGCGCGCAAGCGAGGCCAAGACTCATCATAAGGCTGCGTGTGTGTTTCATGTTAACTCCTTGGTGGCTGTTATAGCTTGGTGATTGTTATAGGCAGTGCAGTGGTCGGGGTGTGGTCTGGGTTAAACGAGTACAATAAGTCAACCGTGATAATAGTAAAGGGCGACATTGGCTCGATTAAATGGCTTTATTATGCGCGTTGTTGGGCTTTAATCAATGTATTTACAATCACTTGTTGTTGTGAGGGTGCCAGCTGATAAAACTTAGCCGCGACATTGTAGCTATTGTCACGGCTTTCACAGCGTATCACTTGAGCAAAACTCACCACTGGCGCAAAGTGCGGCAAAAAAATGATGCGCACGACAATAAAACTATTTTTATAGAGCATGCGAGGGCTTTTAAAGGCTAAGCCATCTTCGCTTAAGCTGATGCGTGTTTTGGGTAGGTGTTGATAATGACTAAAAACACTGTGCCGTGCAATAAGGTCAATCTTATCGTTGATCAAGCTTAGGTACTGTCCTAGCGCCGGTTGCTTAGTGTTGAGTGCGCTGGCAAAGTGCTGGGTTTTTTGGTCGAGCGCCGATAAAGCCTCTAGTGCTTGCCAGCTAGGGCCGTCGCTAGCAACGTCAATAGCTGGCAAGGTATCTACGGTTTGTTTATCGACCGGCTGCACATCAAAAATGACATCATCATCAATACGAAAAAACTCTCGGCGCTCTTTGGTTGATGGCGCTGTGGTTTTGGTTGTTGAGCTGCCGTGAGAGGAGGGGTGTTTCATAGTCATAACCGCGCTACCTAAACGTCTAAGGGGTGGCTTGTGTTTATATGCATGGCGCATTTATCGCGCAAACACAGAGTTTGTATTGATAAAAGCATAGACTAGCGCGATCGCTACTTGTGGTTGCGTGGATTATTGGGTCTAATGCGCCCATGCAAAATTATCTTCCTGTCATGATTGGTCTTCGCTATTTGCGGGCCAAGCGCAGCAATGCGTTTATTTCCTTTGTGAGTCTCTTTGCCTTTTTGGGTATGGCGCTTGGTGTATTTGCGCTGATTGTCGTGTTATCGGTTATGAATGGGTTTGACCGAGAGCTTAAAGAGCGCATTTTACGCACTGTCCCTCATGGTTTTATCGAGCCTAAAGGGGGGTTAAGTGACCCTGAAGCATTAATGGACCGGTTACACGGTAGTGTAGGCGTACAAGGTTTGGCGCCATTTGTAAAAACCAATGGGTTATTAACGTTTGCGGGTAATGCCAGAGGTGTTGAAATACTCGGCATTGACCCACTCTATGAGCCTGCAGTGTCTGATGTGCATGATTTTATGCGCCAAGGACAGATGAGTTATCTGAAAGCGGGTGAATATAATATTTTAATGGGTGGCTTACTGGCGCGCTTTTTGGGCGTGGGGGTAGGCGATACCGTGACGATTACTTTGCCCGAAGTCATGATTACACCAGCCGGTGTTTTTCCGCGCAGCCGTGCTTTTAATATTGCCGGTATTTTTGATACCGGCGCCCAAGGCGATCAAACATTAGTATTAATGCACCTGAGCGATAGTCAAAAATTACTGCGCTTGGGCAATAAAAGCCATGGCCTAAAAGTCAAAACCGATGATATTTATAACGCCCCCCATGTGCTAAGCCGGTTAGCTCAGTACATTCCAGAGGCCAAAATTACGGACTGGAGCACTACGCAGGGGCATTTGTTTCAAGCGGTAAAAATGGAAAAGACAGTCGTCGGGTTTTTGTTGGGTATTATTATTGCTGTAGCCGCTTTTAATATTGTCACAAGCCTGGTCATGATGATTGCCGAAAAACGCAGCGATATCGCTGTTTTACGTACCATGGGGCTCAGCTCGGGCGATGTGGTGGCTATTTTTATGACACAGGGATTGACCTTGGGGGTTGTGGGTATAGCGATTGGTGCAAGCTTTGGGATACTCGGGGCATTGTATATTCCCGATTTGGTCGCTTGGCTCGAGCAGCTCTTTGGTTTGCGTGTGTTTGACCCTAGCGTGTACTTTGTGACCGAGCTACCCTCGCAATGGCGACCCTATGACAGCGTTGTTGTGTGTGCTGGTGCGTTAATTGTCAGTGTTATCGCGAGTATTTATCCTGCTTATCGCGCGAGTCAAATTGCGCCAGCCGAAGCGCTGAGGTACAACATTTAGCCATAACATGTCATAGCGCTCAAGCGATAAGCGCTCGATAAAATACCCTTCGCTGTCACCACGGTAGTGATGTTTAGTTTTTGTTCGCGATTTTATTAAATTTAGGTTGATTCATGACAGCAGTTTTAGAGTGTCAAGGTGTTGTAAAAAGTTATGGCGAAGGCGCGTTAAAAGTCGATGTGCTAAAAGGCTTAGATGTGCAGTTAATGCCGTCGACACAAACGGCTATTGTCGGTGCTTCGGGGGCGGGTAAATCGACGTTGCTTAATATACTCGGTGGGCTAGATAAACCGTCAGCCGGTACTGTTACCTTACAAGGCCAAGCATTTTCGCGTTTAAACGAAAACGCGCGTGGCCGTATTCGCAATCAAAATTTAGGTTTTGTGTATCAGTTTCATCATTTATTAGGTGAGTTTACTGCGTTAGAAAATACGGCGATGCCGCTACTCATTGCAAAACACAGTAAAAAAGCGGCCTACGCACAAGCCGAAGCCTTATTGGCAAAGGTGGGCCTGCAGTCACGTATAGGCCATAAACCTAGCGAATTGTCGGGTGGTGAGCGCCAGCGTGTGGCTGTTGCTCGGGCACTGGTGTGCGAACCTGCCTGCGTGCTAATGGATGAGCCTACCGGCAACTTAGATAGCCAAAATGCCAAGGCAGTACGCGAGTTAATGCGTGAGCTAAGCCAACAGTTGGCGACGGCTTTTGTAGTGGTGACGCACGATATGACCATTGCGCGCGATTTAGACCGTATATTAGAGTTAAAAGATGGTTTGCTCCACACCCTTAGCCCCGATGCATCAGCGTCACTATAGCGAGCGATTTAACCTTTATGCCTAGATTTTCGATTTTTATCGGCTTGCGTTATGTGGGCGCGCGCCAACGCAATTTGTTGGTGGCTTTTTTATCGCGTGTTTCGATGATGGGCCTTATTGTCGGTGTGGGGATGCTCATTGTTGTACTATCAATAATGAACGGCTTTGATCAAGAGCTACGCGAAAAAATACTCCGTTTATTGCCACAAGCCTCAGTCTATCATCGTCAAGGTATTGATGATTGGCAAGGTTTAAAAACCCAAATCGAAACAAACCCACAGGTGTTGGCGGCTTCGCCATTTGTTGAGTTGCGAGCGTTAGTTGGCGTAGGTAACCGAGCAGAGCCGGTGGCGATTTATGGCATTGAGCCTACAGCCGAGCAGAAGGTGTCGGATATTGGGCAATATTTAACCGCAGATGAATTAAGCCATTTGGCAAAGGTTACGACAGGCGCTGTTGCCGAGCCCAGTATTATTTTAGGGGCCAGTATTGCGCAAAAAATTGGTGCGATTGCCGGTGATAGCGTCATGGTGGTGGTGCCCAATAGCCTAAACCCCAAGGCACCGCCAAGTGTTGTTTATGCACAGGTGATTGCAATACTGCTCACGCATACCGAGGTGGATGCAAAATTAGCGCTCATGCCCTTGCAGCAAGCCCAGCAGCTAACCTCCAGTGGCAAAGTCACCGGCTTGCGTTTAAAGCTCGATGATTTATTTCAAGCACAAAATATCTTGTGGAACGTGGTGTCTGATTTAGGTCGTGGTTATTATGGCACCAGTTGGCTAAGTACTCACGGCAATCTTTATCATGCTATACATATGTCTAAGCGCCTGGTTGCCTTGTTGATGTCTTTGATTGTGGGTATTGCGGCATTTAATGTGGTGAGCACCTTAATCATGGTTGTTGTCGAAAAGCAAGGCGCTATTGCCATTTTGCGAACGCTGGGCGCAACAACCGGTGAAATAATGACTGTTTTTATTGTACAAGGCGCTGTTATTGGTATCGTCGGCGCACTGCTTGGCGTTGTATTAGGTGTGTGTTTATCACTCATAGTGGGTGATGTATTAATGCTCATTGAGTGGGTGTTTAATACACAGTTCTTAACCTCTGATGTGTATCCCTTAACTTATTTACCTATTAATATCTTATGGCAAGATATTGTACAGGTTGTTGTTACCGCTATAGGCTTGTGCTTGCTGGCAACGCTGTACCCGGCCTGGAAAGCGAGTAAGGTTAACCCCGCTAACGCACTGCGTTACGAGTAATAGCCACTTCTAAAACGTCAATACCCCTTCTAAAAATCAATACTCTCATGTGTTGGTTTTTTTTGCTCCTTAATAAAGTCTTCATTTTTTTCGCATTAAAAATATCTTGTCTATACTCATTGGGAATGCATGACTAGTTCCCGATTATGAAATTGTCGCTATTGACCATCAGCCGAAAAATATTTGCGATACCTATTGTCGCAATTATATTTTTTGGTGTTTATTTGGCGATGACTTATCAAGTCGCTCATAAAAATTTACAGCGCCTAGAATCTATTTATTATATTGATTTTAAAGCGTTAATTGTTGCAAAAGAACTGATGTTTGAAATGGAGCGCATTGATGAGGGCTTAACGCAAGCGGCGATGTCGGGTGAGCAAGATGAGCTTGATGCCGTTTTGTTGCGTAAAGCGACCATTGTTAAGGCGCTTTCGACATTGCGCAACTTGCCGGCACCTGCTGAAGCGGTCAATATTATCGAGTCGGGCTTTGAGGCTTATTATGCCGTGGCCATTCCATTAAGTCAGAGCCTTATTGACGGCTCAGCAGACTTTTCTTTATTGCCAAAAAAATCAGAACAAAAAACCACGGTATACAACAGCATTAATAGTATTTTATCGACCTTTATTACCCGTCGTAATAAAAAGTTTGATAATGCCTTTGAGTCGATTGCTTCTTCTGCTAAAAAACAAACGATGACGGGGCTGTTGTCGGGCACTTTGATGGCCATTTTTTTAATTATTATCGCATTGCCTATTGCCTTGGCGATTAATCGCCATCTTCGTGCTGTTGTCTCATCACTCAAAAAAATAGCGACAGATGATAATGGCGACTTAACGTTGCGATTGTCAAAAAACAGTAATGATGAAATTGGTGCGTTAGTGCATTGGTTTAATCAATTTGTGGCCAGGCTCGATCATGTGGTATCGCGCCTAATTGTTGAGTTTAAACCCTTGGAAGCATTGATCGGCAATATTGATAACATTGCTCAACGCATGGGAGCTGCGATTGGTGAGCAAAAAAATGATGCAAAGGCTGCAAAATCTGCAGTAGATGCTATAAATAAACGTGTTATAGATATTGAAGCTTATTCAAGTAATGCTGCCGAAGTGGCTGAGAGCTCAGCAAATGTCGCGATTGAAAGCAGTCAAAAACTCACACTGGCAGCGCAAGGCGTTGCCTATTTAGAGCAAGAAATTGAAAATGCTCAAAAAGTGATATCGGCCCTAGCCGAAGATGTTCAGCAAGTTGGTAATGTGTTGGGTGTGATTAATAGTATCGCCGAGCAAACAAATTTATTGGCACTCAATGCCGCTATTGAGGCAGCGCGAGCAGGTGAGCAAGGGCGAGGATTTGCAGTAGTCGCTGATGAGGTCAGAAATTTAGCCATTAAAACCCAGCAGTCTACCCATGAGATTGAAATGACAATTTCATCTTTGCAAGAAGCAGCCAATAAATCGGTTGAGGTTATGCGTAAAAGCGTTGTTCTCGCTAAAGAAAAAGGCGATATAACGCGATCGGCTGGTGTTGAAATTTCTTTGATGACAGAGGAAATTAAAAAAATTAATGGAATGAATAAAAACATAGCGCTCGTCACTAAGGAGCAAGGTGTCGCTGTGGATCAATTAGCAAAGGTAGTAGAGGTGATGACTCAGCATACGCATCAAGCATCTAAAGAGTCAGAAGAGTTATTTAGTATTAGCCGGAATTTAGTGACTGTAACTCAACGCGTTTCCACTGAAGTGGGAGTGTTTACAGTTAATGATATCGAGAATAGTTGGAATAAAATATGAAAAAGTTAAGTTGTGCAATTATATTGGTGTCTATCGGGTTATCACCTTTATCAAATGCTGAAATAAATTTTAGAGGCTTTGGCTCTATTGTAGGTGGGCAAGCTATTAATGTTGAGCCTGATGAAATGGTGTTGGGTTATAGCGATACGTTGAATTTTAAGCAAGACTCCTTAATGGCGCTCCAAATGAATGCTGATTTAGAGGAGGAATTGACTGCAACTTTGCAGATTGTGAGTCGTGGTAACAGTGATTACGAGCCCCAAGTCAGGTGGGCTTATCTCACTTATCATGCGACTGATTCACTGCAAGTAAGCGTGGGCCGAACGCAAGCGCCTTTTTATCGTTACTCTGATTTTTTGGATGTGCGTTATACCTATAATTGGATAACGGCGCCAGAGCGTGTATACGGCATTGATTATCCCAGCTTTGATGGTATTTCGGTACTTTATAGCAATAGTGTTGGGCCAGTTGATTCTACGTTTCAGTTTGTGGCTGGAACTGTGGACAGTGAAACCAAGTCAACTACTGTTGATACAACTTATATGGTATTTGACAATTTTTACGGTATTAATTGGACAGGTTCTTGGGATTTTTTGATGGGACGATTGAGTTATTTAAAAGCCGGTATTACTCTAGAATCTGAAACTATCGAGTCATTAGCTGCCGGTTATGAACAGTTGGGTGCGGGTATGTTGGGGGCCGCGCAAGGGTTTGGTCAATTTGCCGCGGCAGCGAGTACGTTACCCGTAGGTCAGCGTGCAGCGAGTTATGCCGCAAATTATGCGGGCGTTGGTAATACATATTTGGCAACCAGTGATAAAATACGTGCATTGAAAGATGACGGCAGCTATATGACTGTTGGTCTTGGGGTAGATGAAGGCTCGTTAATTATTGATAGCGAATATATACAGTACGAAATTGATGAGAATTTAATTCAAAAAACAACGGCTTATTATTTAACAGTAGGTTGGCGAGTGGGTTCAACGGTTGTGTATGGTACCTACAGTCGAGAAGAGGCTGACGCGCCAGTGAGTATCGCGATTGCACCGAGTGACTTAACCTCTGTAGCGGGGGCTATTGCCGCTGAAACATTATTGCCCAACGACCCAGTGACGGCATTTGGCGGCGCCACTCTACAGCAAATGTCCATTGCTCTTGCGCAACAGGGTAAAGGGTTAAGTGACACATTGATCTCAAGGAATAGAGATTTTGTTAATTTGCAATTAGGAGTAAGGTGGGACTTCCACCCCTCGGCAGCATTTAAGGTCTCTTACGAAAGTACAGAGGATAAAGTATCTGGTTTTAAAGGCGGCGTATTGCGTACTGCTGTAGATTTAGTTTTTTAATTGGGGATATTTATGAAAAATATATTAATGGCATCAATATTAAGTTTAAGTTTGGCGGCACCTGTTTACGCAGAAGTCGTTGTGATTGTAAACCCTGCGAATACCGCCAATATATCTGAGGATGATATTGGGCGTTTGTTCTTAGGTAAAAAATCTAAATTCTCGGATGGCTCAAAAGCGATTCCTATTTACCTTGCGCAAGGTCATGCTGCTAGAGACGAGTTTAATAAAAAGGCGCTAGGAAAATCGTCTAGTCAGTTAAAAGCCTACTGGTCTAAGCTAATTTTTACCGGGAAGGGGACGCCACCTAATGCATTGGGGAGCGTGAATGACGTCATTGAAAAGATTTCTTCAGATCCGTCGGCCATTGCTTATATTGATTCAGCTTCTGTTAATGATAGTGTTAAGGTTGTAGCTACTTATTAGATAAATGAGATAATGATTTAAAAATGCGAAGTAGTCATTTATGTTTGTAATTATTCAGCTCAGCTGATAAGCCTCACCTCACAGGGTGCTGATGGATTATTTTCTGGGCATTTAAGCGCCGGGAGCGCTTATATAGCGACCATGGATGGCTTGAGCGGCCCAGTAAATGATTCATTAGCGCCCAATTACGGCCCCTCTGAATAGTTGCTTATGTTTTTTAGATCGCTTAAGCCTCTGAGGGTACTATCTAAGTGCCCTCGACGTTTTTTAATGCCTCCCGTTACTGTCTCAGTTATTGCCCCATCCCTTAGTTGTTAGTGCGCTGCTGGTATTGCTGCCACTTACGGGCTGAAACACAGGCCATCTACTATGCGACTGCCTAGCTTTTAGGTGAAGATGATAGGCATAAAGGGCGAGGAAAAAATACATGATCCAATAATACGTGTTTTCTACTTCCTCTGCTGTGTTGCTCAAAGCGTTACATGCCCAGGCATGCGCCCCTTCGAGCGCCTTGCCGAGAAAACAGAAACCTACGTCTAATTGGACAAACTATTATTGCCTCGCCCCTAATGCTTGCTTACGTATAATTGCGCACCTCAAGTGGTGACGCCGAAAGTTAATATTACGAGGAGTCGTTTAATGGATGAGCAAGAGCAGGTTGTACAAACTAAGTTAAAGATAGAGCAGGTTAAGCAAAATGAGCCTGTTATTATGACCATGTTAATGACGCCCGAAATGGCGAATTTCTCGGGTAAAGTGCATGGCGGCGCGCTATTAAAATTATTAGATCAAGTCGCTTATGCTTGTGCGAGCCGTTACAGTAAAAATTATGCGGTGACGCTGAGTGTGGATCAGGTTGTCTTTAGGCAGCCTATCCAGGTCGGAGAAATGGTCACTTTTAGGGCGCGAGTTAACTATGTGGGTGCTACCTCTATGGAGGTTGGCATTAGGGTTGAAGCCGAAAATATTAAAACGGGTAATATACGCCATACCAATAGCTGCTTTTTTACGATGGTAGCGCTGGATGATGATGGCCATAGTGTTGTAGTGCCCAGAATGAAATTTAATGGCAACAAAGACAGACAGCGATACATTGCAGGTAAGCTACGCCGTGAATTACGACAGGGCTATGCGGCAAGGCTAGATGAAATTAAGCAAAAATCAGTAGGTAAAATAGAGTCATTAAGCGTATCAGAGCTTAATGACTACTTAGATAGCGATATATAGCCCGTGTGCTTTAACCAAGGCCTATGAATAAAACGCTGCCGCGCTTATTGATAGACCTGAGTCAATAGCGCGAGCTTATTTATTCTCTAGCTTGGCTTTTAAATCGGCAAAAGGGTTGTAGGTAGCTGGTGCAATTTCTTGACTTTTAATGCTACCGTAGCGTATAAGGTTTTCAAACTTTGTATGCTCTTCATCATGGCAATACACGCACAGTAGCTCCCAATTGCTACCATCAGAGGGGTTATTATCATGGTTATGATCGCGGTGATGCACGGTCAGTTCACGTAGGTTCTTGCCCGCAAATTCGCGTGTACAGCGCCCGCAAACATGAGGGTAGAGTTTTAATGCTCGCTCCCGGTAGCCGGTTTCACGCTTGGCAATGTAGTCGCGTTGCTCAGCTAATATGCGATCTAATTTATTCGGGGTTTTGGGGGTAGTCATAGGTATTCTCGTGCACAATAGGTGTTAGGTATTTATGAATACTACCCTGTAGCACGAGTTGTGTAAATTCAACGAGTATTATCGGCCAGTAAAAAGGCCATATGCCCGACTAATCACCATCAGCACCACTAAATCCAATAAAAATATTTAAGCTTTCTGCCACTGATCTTGCATGATATTCGTGTACATTATGCAGTGCGCTTAATAGCGCGGCGATATTCTCATCGGCATGAGGCTCCTCGAGTGTCTGAATGAGGCTTTTTCCTAGCGTATCAAGAACCGTTTCTAAATGACTTAAGCGATTATGCATCTCTAATGCAATGTCTTGATGCCCGTCACTAGAGAGCCAAGCTAAAATACCTTGCGATGGTTTTGAGGTACTTTGCTCAAAAGGTGTTTCGTAAATGTCACGGATAAAAGCAATATTTTCTTTAATATTGCTGAGTGAGATGTGTGCGTAAGCGCTTTCGATTTCGCTGGTATTACCTGCTTGTACTTTAGTGATTTTATCGCTGCTAATGATACTTAAGCGTTCATTAATGGCACCAAAAATAGCTTCATTAAAGGCGTTTGTACTGAGCTCACTCATTACGGTTGTGTAATAGAGCCCACCTTGTTGCCACTCGATGTCAACCGGATAGCTTAGATCGATTAAACGCTGGCTAATGGCTTGAGCGTAATCACAGTAGCGTCGACCAATATCATCCTCACTAAAAAATGCTGTGGCATCGTCGCGAAAGAGCAAATACTCAAGTGCCGTTAAGCCTTGCCGGCTGGCAGGTTGCTCTGCAATATAGTGTGCTGTAAGGGGTTGCTCATCGATTTCAACCAGTTCGTGTATTTTGGTTTCTAGTGTGCTTTTGGTAATCGGGTAGTAGGCAATATCATAGCGGCGGCTGTTATCGGCGACAGGGCCAAATGTAATGGCTTGAAGATACTGCCAAGCAGTATTACTGTTAAACCATGCGGTCTTCAATAAAGCGCTGTTTTTAGGGGTTTGTACTTGTGAGCAAAATGCAGTGGCCTCGCGATATAATGCCTGATTGTTTTGGTAAAACTGATGATAACGTTTATTTAATTTATTAACTGTGCTTATTTTAAATTGATGCTTAGTAAATTTGTGTTGTGCATCATCATTACTTTGGCTTGAGCTAGTTTGTGAGCTGGCGGTAGTATTAGAGCTAGCAGTATCGCTAATGTTTTTGGCGTTACTGACTGAGGAGCTGCTTTTGGGGCTACTTGCTCCAGAGGAGCTTTTGCACCCGTTCAGTACAAATAATGCAGCCGATAATACGATTAACGCACGTTTTTTAAAGATAATATTCATAGGGTGTCTCGTTTAAATCGCCGTTTTATAGCTGGTTTAAAAAATGGATAATACTATTTTGATTTTCTGGTGACAGCGCTAAAAAAAAGTCGCGAGAACGGCGTGCTTCGCCACCATGCCAAGCAATGGCCTCTTTGATTGTGCGGGCCCTACCATCGTGCAATAAGCTAATGGGAGTATTCTTTAATTTGCGTGATAAACCCCATAAAGGCGTAGTGCGCCATTCATTGGGTTGAGTATCGACCCATGTTCTACCATCGCTCAAGCCTTCGCCTAAATCATGTAATAAAAAATCTGAATACGCATGAAGCATGTGTTGCTTAAAAATATTGCTAGTCGGTAACGGTAGGCGAGGAAGATGGCATAGATGACAGCCAGCCTCAACAAATAAGGGTTCAACTTTGATAGGCTTATACTGGCTGTTGGGTGCTTTAAGGTACCGAGTAAACTGGGTGACAAGTGCTAGTTTTGAATCGATCAATTCAACCTTGTATTTAAGCGAATTACCTTTAGGCATTCCTTGGCAGGCAGTTTGTATGTGGGTACAGTTTTGTTGCGGGAAATAACGGGAGGTAATACCGATGTCTTCAATAAAAGCATTGGCGTTTTGTTGTTCTAACGTGGGCTGCTCAGCTTTTAGGCCAAACTTACCGAGTGCGAGTGCGCCTTTGTTAATATCCCAAACAGTATTGGCTCTGCCTGAAATTCCATCACTATTTAAATCATCTGGGTCAGCATGAGCAAGCAGCGTTGCAGGCTCAAGTAAATCAACAAGCCCTAAACCATAAAGCGCAGGCGCTAAGCGAATAGAGTAACTTAACGATTGGGGCAATTTTTTGTAATGATCTTGGGTAATGATTAAGGTGGGTTTTTTCAGGTCTTGATACGCTTGTTCTTGATGCGGCTGTTCTTGGTTAAGTTGCTGGTTTTCTTTGTGCTGAAGCCACTCAATAGCGATATTGGCCTCGGGTAATGGCGCTTTGTTATTTCCCAAATTATATTGCGATAAAGTTTGTAATTGACTGCCGTAATCAGCAAAGGTATTGCGTGCTTTGCCTGCCTGACTTGCGATGCGAACAACAAAATCGTGAGCGATTGTGTGCTGTGTTGTAGGGTCGCTGACTGGCTGTGTCGGCATAATGCCTGCGCTGCCATGAATATGGCAACTTTCGCACGCTCTGGCATTAAATAGCGGGCCCAGGCCATCGCGTGCTATGGTCGATGATGGGGCAAAAACCCAGGGCGCTTTAAAAAACGAATACCCCGTCCAAAAATCCAGTGTGTCTTGATGCTTTAAAGCATTGCTAGGCGCCACCCATAATGCTTTGTTGGCATGCGCGCGCGAGTGAGTGAGCACGCTAATTATTAAAATGATTAGCGTTAAGGTGAAGTGATGTTTTCTCATATTAAAAATAATATTGTTGAATAGCTTTTGGGAAGAGGCCTTTAATTACAGCGAATATAAAAAAGCCAACAGCGCTTCACGCTCTTGCTGGCTATAGTGCTTAAAGGTATTGAGTGATTGGGCGGCTTCACCGGCATGCCATAAAATGGCTTCTTCGAGCGTGCGTGCCCGCCCGTCATGTAAAAAAGTGGCGGTGGGGTTAACGGTTTGTGCGAGGCCAATGCCCCACAGAGCTGTTGTGCGCCATTCGCGACCTGTGGCTGCACCGTCTGGCCGACCATCGGCGAGGCCTTCACAGCGTTGAACCCAGTGACATTGATCGCTACTATTTAAGCAGCTGTTACCTGTTGTATCTTCGAGAGCAAGTGGCTCGCATTGGCCACCCATATCATGGAGTAGCAAATCGGTGTACGGGTGAATAATGTGCTGACTCAGCGCTTCAATGGGTTGATTTAACAGGTTTAATTGTGTGAGGTTGGACAGTGTGCCCATAACACTTTCACGTGCAATACCGGTTGTGTATTGCGGGGTGTGGCATTGGCTGCAAGCGGCTTCCGTAAATAAAGCCTTCCCTTGTGTAATCATTTCATCCCATTGCTGAGTGTCTCTATTGTATCCGCGCCTTGCGGGCACAGCTAAAGTACGGCTATAGAATTCAACGGCGGCTAATAAAATATCATTAATGTCTGGCGTGTTTTGGGTTTTACTTTCACGTGCGGCGGCTTCTAGGCATGTGATTTGAAGTGGGCTACAGGGCTCTTCTAAATTAAAACGGCTAGTGACACCCATATCGTTAGCAAATGCGGCAGCACTTTGTTGTAGTACGCTACCTGCCGAAGCTTTCCAGCCAAAGCGCCCCAGTACCATGGTGTTTTGTGTATTATCATAAACCCATTTTGCTTTGCCCGAGATGCCATCATTATTGCTGTCGTGAGTATCTTCTTGCTCAAGAATGTCTGATGTTATAATGGATTCGAGTAAGCCTACACCAAACATCGGCGGTGCTAAACGTGGCGAGGTGAGCGTTTGAGGGTCTATTTCGCCAAAGCTAAAATGTTTAAAGTGATAAACCGGTTTACGTAGCTGATAGGCTTGCCCATCGGGGTAAGTGCCATGCTCTAGAACATATTCAATACTAACAAAGGCTTCGCCGGTATGGGGTTCACCGGCGGTACCTGCTGGTACAAATACGCCATCGGGATTAATGCCTAATGTTTGTAATTGAAAACCGTAAGTCGGCTCGGGAATATCTTGCCCAGCGGCATTTTGACCCAGACTGAGTTTAAATAACAAACCTCGACTCACTATCTGATTATTAGCGGGCAAGCTGCCGCGGCCATCGGCAATATGGCAGCCTTGGCAATTGGTATCATTAATTAATGGTCCAGTATTTTTGCGTTGATTTCTAAAGGTATGGTCGCCTTGCTTAAATATAGCTTCTAGCCCCGCATCGCGGCTAATAGCAGTAATGGCATGACTGTAAGCGTCTTTTTCATAAATATTATTGCTGGGGATATAAGTTGCTGCGCCGGCACTTAAAAATTCATTATCTTCAATAGCTTGCGCGCTACTGGATTGGGATTGATCGCTGGTGCTGTGTGCCGTATTGCTGCTTGTAGAGCTGACTGTTTTTTGGCTTGAACTGTTTGATCCGCAACCGATCATCAAGATGCTGGCGAAAAAGTACAGTATTAAACGGCGTTGGAATAGGCGTGCTACCAGCATTATGAACTCGTATTTTTTGGGTGGCGATTAATAAAAAAACCCGCGCATAGCGCGGGTAAAGCCTTGGGGTAATTTACAGTAAATCTTGCTCGGTATCTTGGGTGAGGTCGCCGAGTGTAATATTTAAAGCCTTAGCGATATCTTCAAGAACATCTTTTTGTTCGGCTAATGCATTAACGGCTTCTTTAATGGGGGCTTGGTGTTCGGTAACTTCAATTTGTATGTCAAAAGGAATACCCATATTGGCTTTGTCATCAATTTGTTGAATAAAGCCTGCGGTTTTATCAAAAGCATTGTGCATTTGAGTATTTAATTCACTGTGTTCCATACTAAGCAGTAAGTCATCAATCCCTGCGCCTGTGAGTTCGGTGCCGTCTATACGGGTGTAGTCACCGCTATAGGTAATACGAATACCGTTAAAATTTAAGTAAATATCGCGATGTGTATTATCACTAAAGCAAGAGTGCTCGTCTTCTTGCGCTTCTTCAATTAAAGCGGCATTAATGCGCTCGGCGGCGAGTTCGCCATAGCCCATTCTACCCATGCTCTCGAGCATACCTTTAAGGCTTGATTCACCCGCTGCTGTGTAGGTGGTGTAATAATTGTTGCCCGCTGCGGGGTTCCACGCATTGACTAATAATGTCAGGTCACTGATGAGTAGCTCGCTAGCGGCTTTTAAATAATCTCCACGACGGTCGCAGTGACCATTGGTGCAGTCTGCACCTGTTGCGTAATCGCTCCAAGGACGTTGGCCCGCTGTACTATCGCGCTCACCATTGCTACTGCCATCTAGGTTCAAGTCTTGGCCCCACAATAAAAACTCTATCGCGTGGTAGCCAGCAATCACGTTGCGTTCATCACTGCCTAAGCTCAATGAGTCATCTTTGAGTACAGCGGCGGTAATGGTCGGGAAGTTTTGAGTGTCGTTGATAATATTACCGTCAAGGGTACCAAGGCTATCAGCGTTTTCGGGGCCCGATACACCATCAACAGCATTGGCCACGTAATCAATAACGGCTTCACCGAGTGGCCATGCGTTTAATCGACCTTCAGGGCCTTCGCCATCCACTAAGTTCCCGTCGTCGTTTAAATCATCAATTGGGCCTGCACGAAAACGGTATATTTCACTTTGGCCGTAGGGCTCGCGAGCGGTAAGCCAAGCGTCTTTTGCATTTTGATGTGTTGCGGCAGAGGGGGATGACACTAACGCTTCGATAGCGCTGTGCAATTGCTCAGCGGTAGATAATGCATCAGTGTATAGAGCGAAGGCGAGTTGTGCATTGTGCTCGACAACGGCATTAACAGTCACAGTGGCTGGGCTTGAAGGTGTGCTCGAGGAAGATGTATCGGTCTTGGGGGTACTATTATCTGAGCCGCAAGCGCTTAATAAAAGGCAGAAGGCTGCAGGTAGCGCTTTTTGAGTGAAATTCATAATAGGTCTCGTCTAGAAGTAATAAGTATTGTCAATTTAATCTAAATAAGAACTATTATCAATACTATTATTATATGGTCACTAAGATAATCGTTAAAATAGTGAAAGGAGGGAGAAATTTATGTTGAGTTTTTAAATGATAATGATTATCATTTAAAAACTTATAGAATAGGAGAGAGGCACATGCTTTCAGAAGCGCAGTTTTTACAATTGTTAGCGCCAGTGGTTTGTCGTGCACAGGCGCGAGGTGATGCGAGTACGGCAGGCTTTATTGACCGCGCGGCAGGTTATGTGCTGACACTGCTCGACTGTAAAGAGGAGGTCAATGTCTCGAAGAGTCAGCAGCGCATAGCATTGCGCCGTTATCAATGGTTTGATCAAGAAGCCTTATTGTTTTTTGAGCAATACCCAGAGGGTGTTGGCATTGAGGTGTCGGGTGGCTTGAGTACGCGCTTTCATCGTTTATGCGAACAGCTGGACTGGCCGCGCTTTAGTTGGCGTACTGTCAATACCCCGAGTGTTGATGATTGTATTGGATTTATCTTTCCTGAGTTAGATAACCATATGCATGTTGCGTGTACAAAACCGTTAGAGGGCTTTACAAAGAGCATTCATTGGCGTCAGGCGCAGCCCAAGCTAATTATTGTTGGAGATGATAAGCCGCTGCTAGGCATTAAGGCATTGCATGCATTACTGTTGAGTATTCAAAGTAAGCTAACCGATGAAACACCTCAGATCACACTATTAGTCGGTTGCAAAACAGTGGGTCTTAGCGCGCTACAAGAGAATATGGTGGGTATAGCTTGTGTCAGTGAAATGCCCAGTGTCGAATCGGGTTCAGTATTTACGCGGTTCGTGCGTCAATGTTGGCCTTGGTACAAAAAACCGGTTGCTGGATATAATATTGTGATCAGCCGTATTTTTGAAGCTTAAGGCGCGAGGGAAAAATACATTATCCAATAATTTTTTGTAACTCTTCCCAAGTTGACAGCTCCCCCCCCCTGGAGGGTGTGCTGATAGCTTATTTTCTGGGCATATCAGCACACTCGTCTGTAAAATCGATTGGCAGGGTTTAATCGTGGCTAAAACGTTATTAAAACTGCAATCGGTAGCCTGCCGAAAAGTAATAGCCTGCACTTTCGTAGGTGTAATCGGTGCGGCTATCTTGCAGCCAGTCGTAGCCTATGTCCATTTCTAGGCGAATGCGGCGACGAAGTTTGTAATCTAGGCGCACTTTGGGGCGTGTTTGCCAGCGGCTATCATCGCTGGTAGCGCTTTGGCGATAATCAATTCTAAAGCGCGGGTTGATACGCAAGTTGGGCGTAATATTCGCACGCCAGTTAAAATCTAAGGTTGTGGTGTTGGCGCGCTCAGTATCACTGTAGCGTAGGCCAAATATCATGCTGTCGTTATCCATAAAAAGGTTGTTCGTAGTCAGGCGGCTATTGTAATAAATATCTGCCGAGGTGCCTTCGATTCCTTCAATGGGTACACCTAAAAAGTTCGTGGGTGTGCCGTCATTCCCGCTGTACTTTGAGGCAGTAATATCACCGCTCAGCTGCCACTGGCTGTTAATTTGATGGGTTACACCTACTGTACCTGTATTGGTGGTGGCGTTACGGTTTTCGGCAAAGGTGTATAGCTGCCCAAGGGTAAATTGAGGGAATAGTTGCTCTACATACTGAATGCCCTGGCCCTGTACGGCGCCGTAGCTAAATAAAATGGGGTTTCTTCTGTGATCAAATGATGCATTAACAGAGGTATCGCTGTTGAATGCCCAGCGCCCGTTAAGCATAAAAATGTTGAGCTCTTGATAAAAAACATCATAGTCAACTAAAGCAAAAAGAGATTTGTCGGCATCAACAAAGCGCACCTCACCACCAATCGCTTCACGATCGGTAATGTCCAAATATTCTTGCATAATATAAAAGGCGCTAAATTCCCAGCCACCCCAGAGCGTACCGGCATCTATGCTGGCGCCATAAAACTGCTGGTCAGTATTGACGTACTCTTTATTTTGACTGTCGACAGGGTAACCAAAAACGCCATTAAGAGTAAAAGTTGAGTTGAGCTCGTAGGCGGCATGCACGCCATCAAAGCGACCAAGTACGCCACCAGAGCTGCGGCTTTGGCGGCCAGCACGGGCAAACAGCCCCCAGTCTTTTTGGCGGCCTTCTACGGTAATTTGATGAGGGTTAACGACATCTTCTTCGCCATCAAATTCAAAATCTTTTTGATATAAGCCCGATAAGCTGGCTTTGAGGTCGTAGTGGGAGTTACTGGCGCGGGCAGTGACATAAAGGTGGTTATTCAGCGCCGAGCGTAGCGTGCGTTTTTCACCATCGGCAGTATCGAGTTGATCGTAGTAATAGGTTTGTGCAAAGCCCCCATAAATTTGTTTGCGCCATTCGTCTTGACGTGGCTGTGCGACGATTTTATCGCTGTCAGTTACTCGCTGAGTGGCTGTGTTTAACGCACTTAAGCGTTGGCGTACCCTTGCAACGGCATCCCCGTTAGGGAAGTTAGTCAAGTATTTATTGTACTCGGCTTTAGCGTGCGCCATTTGGCCTAAGTTTTCACGCGTTAAGCCAATTAGTTCTTGTATAGGAGGCTGAATATCGACGTTACCTTGCTCGCGTATGCGCATAAAAATTTGCACGGCACGGCCATGCTCTTTATCGAGCATCGCTTTGTTGGCGCGATCAAGAAGCTCGGCCATATCAGGGTCAACCCCTTTAAGAGATGTGATCAGGTTGCGTGGTGTCGTATCGCGTTCGGGAGCCGGGCCAGTAAATAGCGGGCGCGGTGTTGTGATACTGATAATCGTCATGCGGTTATCGGGTGAATTGCTCACCGTAAATTTAACATCTTTGCTGAAGTTGAGTTCAAGGACGGGGTTATCGCTTTGTAGCTCGTCCATGGTGACCTCTTCAAGCGGCACGCCAAATGCAGCGGCCCAATTAAAGGCGGCTGTATTACTGCTTTGCTTAGCTTGCCCGCTGGCATTTTGGCGCAATTGAATTTTGACCCGATTACCGGCAGCTTCTGGGTTATGGCTTAAATACTGCATGGGGCTTTGGTGGCGAATTTCGACATCGTAGCCTGTAGCAGTATCGGCCACGTTGACGTTATTAAGGGCTTCGTTTGCCGCCCAAACCGTCTGACACAGGCAGGTAGCCACAAGCGCTAGCGTGTATAAGCTCAGTCGCCGCCAAAGAAGGTGGCACTTTATTGTTCTTTTATTTTGAGTAAGCATAATTTTTATCTGTAATTAGAGTTACAGTGAGCCATATGATGGTGTTTGTCATAGGCTCCTGAAATATCAATTTGATCTATCAAAGCCCGCTAGTGTCAAATTGCCAGTCCATATTCGGCTGATGGCAATTAATGCACTCCGCGCCACCTGTTGGGATGTGGCCGGCTTGCTGCCCAATTGCAATGACTCCGTTATGGCAAACAGAGCATGACCCTGTTTGTGCCGCTGGTATCTCTGAGTGATCGACACCGTTTTTAGGTACTGCGCCAAAGGCGGACGTGTTATGGCAGGCTTCGCAATTATTAGACACACCCATGTGCCACGCGGGTGCGTTTGTTTTGCCAATAACATTGCCGCTAGGAATACTAAAACCACCACTATGGCACACGATACAGGCGGTAGTCGTTATTTCGTCATGGTCAACACGCACGGTGGGTACCCACATCGATGAAGAGTGGCACGCTTCACAGTTATTACTGACAGGGTTGATCGGGTGTGGGTCTTTATCGCTTTGGTGGCAGCTGGCACAAGTGCCTTCAACTTCATTGTGATCGACCATGCGCACTGGCGACCAGGGCATATTATCGGAATGGCATGCATCACATTGGTTACTGGTTGTAATATGGCCGCTCGATTTACCTATGGCAACAGAGCCGTTATGGCAGCTTTGGCAGCTACCAAGCACTTCGGCGTGATCGACCAAGCTGGCGCTAGCAATTTGCCACATGTTTGTTTGATGGCAGCTATCGCAATTGTTGGTCGTATTGATGTGGTTGGCGGGCTTACCCGGCGCTACCGAGTCATTATGGCAGCTTTGGCAAGAGCCCAGTACTTCAATGTGGTCAACATTCATGGCTGCCACAGGAGCCCAAAAATTAGTGCTAAGGTGGCAGGCTTCACAGCGGTTAGTGGCATTGATATGCGTGGCATGCTTACCCGTAGCCGTAGAGCCGTTATGACAAGAGGCGCAGTTATCAGAAGCATCACTGTGGTCAAAGTTAACCGTAACCCACTCTACCGTGTTGTGACAGCTTTCGCAGTTGTTGCCTGTGGGTATGTGGTTTGCCGGTTTGCCATCAGCCAAAAAATTATTATGGCAGCTGCCGCAAGAGCCCAATACCGAGGCGTGATCGACACGGCTTACAAAGCTCCATTCTTGGGGGGTGTGGCAGTCGTCGCACTGGCCAACCACTTGGATGTGGTTTTGAGGTTTAGCTGAGGCATTCACCGCGCTACCCTCGCTGTGGCAGCTAGTACAGGTTGTTATAGTGCCTTCAAATTGTCCACGCGAATGGCAGCTTTCACATTCTAAGCTTGCGTGCATCCCTTCGAGTGCAAAGCCTGTATTAAAGTGATCAAACTCAAAAACTTCTACAGAGACGGCTTCTTTTTTTGGCGTGCTTTTTTGAGCGGCTGCTGTCTGCTGGGTCTGTGAGCTAGGTTCGGTTGTTTGGACGGGCTCGGCCTTTTTTGCTAGTTCAGCTTGAGCAAGCTCAGGCGTCACCGTCTGAGCTACAGTGCCAGAGCTTGCCATAACGCCGAATATTAAACCGGTTAAAGTCCAGGCCTTTAGAGTTTGGTGTGCACTAAGGATCCTCTGGGTAAAAATACTCTTCATTCTTATTGCATCCTGATGTCTTTAAAGGATTCGGTAGTGTGGCAGCGCTCGCAAGTACGGCCAAAGCGTTTATTGTGCTCGTCATCTTTAGCGTGGCAAGCAATGCAGCTATCACTTTGTTTAACCGTGCCTTCGGCTGGGGTGGTGTGACAAGAGTCACAGCTTAAGTTGGTATGCGCGCCCTCAAGCTCGAAGCTGGTTTGTTTGCTGTGATCAAAAATCCACAACTTCCAGTCATTGGGGTTGTGGCAAGAGCCGCAATCGGTGCCTTGTGTCTTTTTGTGTTTATCGTCTTCTTTGTGGCAGGCGTAGCACTCACTTTTGGCATCGCGATATTCGGGTGTTGTATGGCAGGCATCGCAACTGGTAACCGCATGCATGCCGGTCAAAGGGAAGGTGGCTAGGTTGTGATCAAAGCGCACTTTTTCTTGCCAGCCGCTGGTGTTATGGCATTGCGTGCACTCTTTACCTTGCTGGCCTTTGTGTACATCATCTTGTTTGTGACAATCAATGCATTGGCTGCCAATTTTGTCTGTTGTGTCGGCTGTTTTATGGCAGCTTTCACAGGTGAGTTCGGTGTGCTCGCCATCGAGTGCAAATTTCGTATCTATGTCATGGTCGAAGGTTTGCTTCTTCCAGCTGTTGGGGTTGTGGCAGTCATTACACTGGCGACCGTTGCGACCCAAATGCTTATCATCGTTTTCGTGGCAGTCAACACAGCGCATGCTCGGTTTGTCTTCGTAGCCGGGCTTGGTGTGGCAAGCATTACAGTTAAGGGGTTTGTGTTCACCGTGTAGCTTAAAGTCGGTATCGACATCGTGATCAAAGACTAGCTCGTCCCAAGCCTCCTCTTTGTGGCATTTATCACACTCTCTACCGTTGGTGCTGTTGTGGACGTCATTAACGGCATGGCACGCGACACAGGCTTTAGGTGTTTTTTCGTATTTTTGATCGGGGTGGCAGGCGCTGCATTGTACTTCGTTGTGCTTGCCCAGTAGCTCAAACTCTGTTTCTGAGTGGTCGAATGTGTTTTTCTTGGCCCAGCCGTCAGTCGTGTGGCAGTCGCTGCACTCTTCGCCAAAGGCACTTTTGTGATGATCGTCTTTTTCGTGGCAATCAAAGCAGGCGTGAGGGGCATCGCGGTAATTGTTTTTGCCTGCTTCGTGGCATGACGAGCATTGCAATTTACCATGCTGGCCTGTGAGGTTGAAATCGGTATGAGAATGATTGAAATTATCTTGGTCAAAATTAAGAATATCAGCATCGCGGCCAATGTGATCGGTATGGCATTCGATACAATCAAGTACATTACCTTCGGCTCGATGGCCGTGGATGCCGGTATCTTCTTTGATGTCTTGGTCGATCGCTTCGTGACAATCACGACAAAGCGCAGGGCGATCATCACCATGACAAAGGTCGCATTGTTTTTCGTATTTTGCGTGACCCTCGATCACTTTGCCGGGCATTAGCAAGGTTTTAAGATTAAATGCATTGCTATTTTCACTAATGGGCTCATCAGCGGCAAGGCTTTGCGCGCTATGACCTAACAATGCTAAAAGAAGGGTAAAAGCCATCAAGCTCAATAGAGTCTGATGCTTGAGTGAATGCCAAAACGTATTGTTCAATGTAAACCTCATATCAAGGGCTTCGCTAAATTTTGGGCCATCGTATAAAAGGCCGATAATAGTCGAGACCCAAAAGCTGCCTTTCGGGTGCATAGGCGAATGTTAATTTTAGTACCAGTGCACAGCATAAACATGTGCGATCGCAGTAATTACAAGCATAAAAAAGATCGGCAAATGCAGCATGTGCCAGAGCGAGAACAAGCGCTCGTAAAAGCCTAAACCCGCTATTTTTTTAAGGGTACCTATATAGCTGCTCAAGTGCTGACACGTTGTTTGGAAGTATTCTTTTCGCTCTTGCGCTGTGGCGCCTTTTAAATGATCTTTGTGGGTAACGAGCACCCTGACTTTTTTGACTAACCGAAATAGCAGCCAGCGGCTGCTGAGACCGAGTACCAGCATATTAAGTAGGTTGCCTTTTAAATCTCGTCTGGCCAGTACTTTTTCTTCAAAGGCGTAAAGATCGTTTAGTAAAATATCATCGGGTAATGAGTCGTTATCGAGCTGCTCATGCATTGCTGCACGTTGCGACTGTAGCTCTTTAATTTCTATTTTGCGACCAAAGAGGCTGTAGTGTATTTTACTGTAAATAAAACGACCAATTAGTCCGCTAGTCACCATTAAGCCCATGGCGGCCAACGTAATATTACTGTTAGTTGAGCCTAAGCTGAAGTTACAGTGATACAAAATGCTTAAAGGCCCAAGTACACCCATGGCCATGTGAATTTTAAACCATGTTTTTGTAGAAAAAACTAACCAAGGCGTGCGGCTGTAATGTTTACGCAGCGGGTAAATCAATAAAGCAATCATCAATGAAGCGCCTAAAATACCCAAGGCATAGCCTAGGCCGTATTCGGCAGTCCAGAGGTATTCTTCGCGCACATTCCAGCCAACGATCAGTGCCGCAATCACAGTGAGCGTAAACAGTGTTGTCAAGCTTAAAATCCCTGACTTTTTGGTAGACTGTCCTTCGCCTGTGTATTTTGATGCTGAACTTCGTGTGGCCATAAATGTTTTCTTTAATCAAATAATCGGATGTGCACAGTGCGTGCTATTTATTGTTGGGTGGTCTGTGGCGCGGTTGGTTTATCGTGTTCGGCATCTTGTTGTTCAAAAAAGGACGAGACCATCGAGCCGGCTTTTGCGTGCCCTTTAACATGACTACTGGGGGCTATGCTGCGTTCGCCCGGAAATATGTCACCTTCATAACCCAGAGCGCGTGCTTTAGCGGCGGCTTTTTCGGCCTCATGCCAGCGGTCTAAGTGATGATAAGATTTAGCCAATAATACCCAGCCCCCGGTATCGTTAGGTTTTTGCTCTAGTCGTTTGCGCAGGCCAACCAAGAGCTGGTCAATGGCGCCGGCATTAACCCCCGTGGGTTGAGTATCCGGTGCTTGAGCAAAGCTGAGGCTGCTCATGCCGAGCAAAACCGATAATAAGATGGCTTGTGTTGTAGGTATATTTGTCATAATAGGCTATGTCTCTTTGAATGTTAGCAAAAAAAGGCCGACCCTTATAGTCGCTGTGACAGTCAAATGAATTGTCAGTGCTCGAGCTACAGTGATTAATGGTGCTTAATACTGAGCCAAAGTGCGTATCATCGCTGAAAATGGTTATTGTATCCACCTTTATGCATGCGATTAAAGGTTTTAACCATTACTTTTTACTGAAAAGTAGAGCAAGTAGTTTAGTTTTAGTTGTGTATTTTTTATTTGCAAAGGCGGTCCGGCAGTGATTGTTACCGTTAACTGAGTCTTTTTGAGGGAGTTATGATATTTGAACTTAGCACTTTGGTTTAAAATGAAAGTGTTAGCGGGTTTTGAGCGCAAAATTGGCGTGGTAGCTATTATCTTTGCGTACTTGGTGCGTATTGTGTGTTACGTCACACTTTTGCTGGGTAATAATGAATCGAGCTTGAGCGCTTGCTAGACAATCGCTATACAGCGGTTAGTTTTATCCATCGTCACAAAATTTGACTATTATTCTCATTCTATTTACTGGGTTTTGCATTTGTGCGAACCCTACGTTAAAGGCGGCACTAGGTCGCAGGTTAATTAAATTATGTCATTTGAAGATTTAGCTGTTTACGTCTGCCTAATGTTATTGATTTGGGGAGGTTACTGGCTTTTAAAATCCCTTAAGCACCGTAAAACCTTAGCTAAAAAGAAAGAAGCCGTTGATGCAGGCTTGATTGAGCCGGCAAGTTTACATCCTGTGATTGACCCGAGCATCTGCTTGGGTTGTGGAGCCTGCGCGCGGGCTTGCCCAGAGGGGGATATCTTAGGACTGATTCACGGCAAAGCCGAGCTGATTGAACCCACCAACTGTATTGGTCATGGTGCCTGTAAAGCAGCATGCCCCGTTGAGGCCATTACGTTGGTTTTTGGTACTGAGCGACGCGGAATGGATATCCCGGTGTTAGAGCCGACTTTTGAAACGAATGTAAAAGGGATGTATATTGCAGGCGAGCTGGGCGGAATGGGCCTTATTCGCAATGCGATAGAGCAAGGCGTACAAGCGATAGATTCGATTGCTAAAGCAGCCACCAAAAAACATGCTTTTGATTATGACGTGTTAATTGTTGGTGCAGGCCCTGCTGGTATTGGTGCGGGCTTAGCGGCTAAAAAGAAGAATCTTAAATATAAGCTCATGGAGCAAGACTCTTTAGGTGGTGCGGTATCACATTTTCCGCGTAAAAAGCTGGTGATGACAGCGCCTGTTAATTTGCCTATTGTCGGTAAAGTCTCTTTTAAAGAAACCACTAAAGAAGCGCTACTTGAGTTTTGGGAAAGCATTATTCAAGAGGCGAAACTGAAGGTGGATTTTGGTGAGCGCTTAGAGGGTGCCGAAGGCACGAATGGCGGTTTTACAGTATTGACGACAAAGGGTCAATTTACGGCAAAAACCATTTTATTGTGTCTAGGGCGTCGAGGAACACCGCGCAAGTTAGGTGTACCAGGAGAGGAGCATGCCAAAGTGGTGTATCGTTTGATCGATCCGGCACAGTATCGCGATAATCACATATTAGTTGTTGGCGGCGGTGATAGTGCCCTAGAGGCGGCGACGAGTATTGCCGAAGAGCCGGGCACAACGGTGACGATCTCTTATCGCAGTGCGAGCTTTTCGCGAGCTAAAGCTAAAAACCGTAAAAAGGTGGAGGACTGTGAAGCGGCAGGGCGCTTGAATGTAATGCTGGAGTCTAATGTAAAAAACGTGACCGCTGAAGCGGTCACTATATTGGACAAAAGCGGCAAAGAAGTCACGTTTAAAAATGACGGCGTCATTGTGTGTGCCGGTGGTATTTTACCGACGCCATTTTTGAAAAAGCTTGGCATCGAAATACAAACCAAATACGGCGAAGTGTAAAAATGAGTAAACAATTAATATCGACGTTTGGCCTGCTATGTGCCTTATATATTAGCGCACCGGCATATAGCGTCACGTTGGATGATGCCCGTTTGGCCATTCGCACTAAGCAATTTTCACTCGCGCAAGAGCAATTGACCGTACTGTCAAATGCCGGTGATCAAGAGGCGCAGTATTTACTGGCATCGCTGTACACAACCGGTAATGGATTGCCGCGCGATTATAAAAAAAGTGTTTTATGGTTAACAAAGGCCGCACAGCAAGGCCATATTGACGCAGCTTATAACTTAGCGGCTTTACATGAGCGAGGTAAAGGCACGCCTAAAAATCTAGCTCAAGCGCAGCGCTGGTATCAAGTGGCATTAAACGGCGGCGCCACTAAAGCTGAGCGCAAGCTTGTTAAAGTAAACCAGCAATTACAGTCTACTGGCACTAAAACAACCTCTGATCTCATCGCTATGATTCGCAATAACGATTTACTGGCGTTGCAGCAGTCTTTGAGCCACGTATCGGTAGTTAATGGCGTTGATTCATCGGGCCATACGCCGCTGACTTTTGCGATAGAGAAAAACAATAAAGCCGCAATTGGTGCGTTGCTCGCCGGCGGCGCCTCGGCCAATACGGCCAATGCATTTGGCGATACACCGCTTATTTTTGCCGTTAAGCGCAACAGCGCCTCAGTGCTTAAGTCGCTGCTTAAAGCGGGCGCTAATGTCAACGGGCTTGATCAGCTAAATAACACGCCGTTACATCTTGCCGCTCAACAGCAAAGCTTGGCATTGGTCAATATGCTCTTAAAGCAAAAGGCGAACCCTAACCTTAAAAATAAAAAAGAATTTACAGCGCTAGATAATGCTAAAGATGATGCGGTAAAGGCCTCTTTACTCGCTGCTGGCGCGACAAGTGGCAAACGACAAGCCTTTACGGGCTCGAGGACTGAGCCGAGCGATAGCGTATTGGCCAGTAATATTGAGCGTCAAGCGGCGATGATCGATGATGACGACAACCCCTTTAAAGGATGGCCGCCGCTGAATATCGCTGCGTGGCGTGGCCAAATGTCATTAGTGAGTGTGATTCTTAAAGATCGTCAAAAAGCCGGTTTTAATGTCGATAGCTTAGATCAAGAGGGTTTAACGCCATTAGTGCGCGCCGCTTGGCATGGACATGTAGATGTGCTTGAGCGCTTATTAAGCGAGGGCGCGGATATTAATTTTGTCTCTGAACACGGTCAAAGCCCATTGTCAGTCGCTGTTGAGAATAATCAATTAGAGGTAGTTAATGCACTGATTGCTAAAAATGCAACGGTAACGCGTAGCAAGGATTTGGAACCTGTGTTGCATATTGCTTTGCGCAAGCAGTACTCTAAAATCGCATGGCAGTTGGTTAAGTTTTCATATGCTAATCAATCAACGGAGCTGAGTGTTAAATTTAAAGGTAAAACAGCTTTAATGTGGGCTGCTGAGCTGGGTGACACTGCTGCTATTATTGCGCTAGTGAAGGCCTCGGTCGATTTAGATGTGCGTGATGATTTACAGCGCACAGCTTTGTGGTTAGCCACCTCTAAAAACCAAGTGAAGGCGGTTGAGGCACTGATTAAAGCCGGCGCCAATGTAACGTTAATGGATGTTGATGAATACGCGCCATTAACGTATGCCGCTAAAATGGGCTTTACTGAGGTTTTTTCGGCGATTGCACCTTATGATTTAAAAATTGATATCCCGAATAAGCAAGGCAATACGCCGTTAATGTTATCGGCGCAATCGGGGTTTGATGATGTGGTGGCATTGTTGTTGGCGCGTGAGGTTAATTTAGGTGCCCGTAATAACATGACACTAACACCCTTAATGTTGGCGGCTCAAGGCGGGCATTTATCGACCGTTAAGTTATTACTTGAGCACGGTGCCGAGCCTAAACGTCGTAACCGCGATGGTAAAACAGCGGCGATTTTGGCTCAAGAGGAAGGGCATACGTTGGTGCTTAAGTATTTAGAAAACTATAAAGGCTCTAAGTCGTTTTTTTAAAGACCCCCGCAAAAGCTTAAATGTGAGACATAAAAAAAGCAGCCTCTAGGCTGCTTTTTTTATGTCTCACTGAAGGTGCCGGTACTTTTTTAATTCAGTAACGGTTTAGCTTTGTAGTCTTTATGTAGTCTTTATGTAGTCTTTAATCTTGCAGCGCTATAGCTAAGCGGTAGTGTTTGATCAGCTGTCAGGTGACATGTTGCAAGGTGGTATGTTACAAATGATATTAAAAGCGGCGCTTATTTAGGGATCACTTTAGTCATAACGGCGGCAAATAAAGAGTCACTATTGTGGTTTGGGCAACCCATAAGCTCTGCGCTATCGAGTACCCAGCCCGTATTTTGGCTTAAGAAGGCTTGTACAATTGCGTTGTTTTCACACTCAAAAATAGAGCAGGTGCCGTACACAATTTTACCGCCAGGCTTCACGCTAAGGCTAGCGTTTGTGAGGAGCTTAAGTTGCAGCTCATTAAGCCCTGTGAGGTCTTCACCTAGGTTGCGTAGTTTAGCGTCTGGGTTTCGGCGCCAGGTACCACTTGAGCTACAAGGGCCGTCGACCAGTACCCAGTCAAAGCCACCGTCACGTGCAATTTCTTTGGGAAGCCTAAAGGCCTCTTCGCCATCCCAAGGTGCGGTGCGAATATTGTAAAAGCCTGCCTGCTTGGCGCGGCGTTTTACTTCGTTTAATTTATGCTCTCTAATATCGGTCGCCCATACGGCGCCTTTATTATTAAGCGGGGCCGCTACGGCAAGGGTTTTGCCGCCACCGCCGGCACAGGTATCCCATATTTTTTGACCGGGTGTGGCCGCTACTTTGAGCGCAAGTTGCTGAGAGGCCCAATCTTGAATTTCGACTAAGCCTGTTTTGTAGCACTCGAGACCAAAAATGCCTCGCTCACCCACAACCGATAACGCGGCGCCATCGAGCTCTACCGTATAGAATTCGCTAAGTTCTTTAAAGGCATCATCTTTTTTGTCGATACGGTTAAGCCTGAGCCACAGGGGCGGGCGTGTATCTTGTGCCTCGAGAAAGTCATCGGCAGCATCTGCGCGCGCGGCAATAACACTGAGTGCTTCAATGTCGGCAAAGTACTGTACCGGTATGCCGTGCCAAACAAGCTGACCGAGGCGGTTGTGCTCGCTAAGCTTTGAGATGGCTTGAATGCTAGTGGCGTAATGGCTGAGTGTTTCAGGTAATACCGCTGCGCTATCGCCTTTTGCGCGCCATTGGCAAAGGCTTAAAAAATCGGCCCCTTGTGGGCTTAGCGCTAGCAGGCGAAGCTGTGATTTAAGGGCGGTTGCGCTAGGTGCTTGCTCGCCAAATTGGCCAATAAAATCAGCCATTAAGGCTGGGTCTGATTTATCGAGCTTTTTGTGTTGTTGGCTCTCTATGACAATCGCAGCCCAGTAGCCAAAGCGCGTTGCGTTAAAGAGTACGTCGCCATAGAAGAGGCGATCACGTTTACCGTATTTTTTGTTTCTACCTAGCGTGTTTTTGAGCCAGCGATCAAGCTGGTACCAGTTGCTTTCACTTAACCATTGCTGCCACAGCTCAAGCGCTTGGCGCATTTGATTCGCTGTACGGTCAAAGCTGCTGTAGCTGCTTTGCTCACCTTTTGGCCTATTGCTTGTGTATTGTTGGCTCGACGCTGGCCTGTCTTGAGTGGGCTTAGAGCTGCGCTCTGGGCGAGAGGTGCGGGTGTTTTTTACGGGGCGGCGTTGTTTAGTCACAAGTATCTCTAAAAATTGAGACATTATTCGAGATATGCGGCCCAATTGCAAATAGCGTGAGTGCTTAGTGTGACAGATAGCGGGTATAAAACTTTGTGATGCAGTTAACATTGAGTATGCGAGCTGCTTCCGCATCTTAAAAATAAAGGTTGATATAGGTCAATTTGAGCAACAACAGCCAATACTAACGTTGCTTAAAGGTATAGAGCATTATATAAAGTATGCATAAAATGGAAATATATCACTGTAAGGTTTTGCGTCATGGTCTCGTCCAGTAATCAGTTTATTCAACGTTCTTTTTTTGTGTTTATGTTAGTTATGTTTTGTGAAGCCTTAGTGGGGTGTGATGGCGGCCCCATTGTTGTTGATGGCTCTTCGGCAGGCAACTCCTCGAGTGCGCACTCTAGTGTGGCGGCTGAGTCCTTGTGTGAGGCGCCAGTGGGGCTGGCACTGACGGATATTAATTCTATTGTAAATTGGATTAACGCGATGCCTAAGCCTTTAACATTGCCTTGCTTTATTAAAAGTTTACCGCGCCCCATGTATTACAATGCGACCAAAAGTGCATTTAGTGCTCAGCGCTCAAAAGGCCATCGCAGTCCTCGTATATTCTTCCTTATCGATAAGCTGATACTCACGGTTGTACCCGATGAGCAAGACGATCCTAAGCACGACCCTGAAACAGGCCTGAATATTAAAGATCCGATCACCGGTCGCGATAAGAAGTTTTGGGATGTCGATGGTGTACAGTTGTTAGAGGTCTCGTTAGAGGTCGACACCGATTTACCTACGCGACAGTCCATCAAGGGGGAGTTTAAGTTTCCCATTACGCAAACTTTATCGCGTAAGTCGCCTTATGTAGATATTAATCTTTACGAAAGTAATGAACTAAGCTCATGCGCCTTGTGCCATAAAAATGAAACGCAAATTGAAGTGATTGATGGGCAGCCGGTTTATCGCTCGGTCATGTTACGCAATCGAGAGATGGATACTGTTACGCTGGGCTTTATGTTAAATGAGTACAGCGTGTGTGACCCCGAGTACTTAGAAAACGAATGGTATCGCTGTGAAATGCTAGAGGCAATTTACGGTCAGGGAACATTGGTTTGGAAGAGCTTTGCTGAGGATATCGAAACGTTTTAGGGTTGCGTTGGGTTTTGGCTTACAATACTCGACTTGATTGTTGATTGCTTTAAGGCTCGTTTATGCCCCTTCCAGATTTGAATGTACCCGCCGGCTGTCGGCATTTGTGGGTGGCGATTAGCGGGGGCGTTGATTCTGTTGTCTTATTGCATTGGGCGACCCAAAATAGCCGCGCATTGGCCGCGCGTGGTATCGCGCTAAAAGCGATTCATGTAAACCATCAATTGTCTGCTCAAAGTGATATTTGGCAGCAGCATGTGATGCGCCTGTGTACTGACTGGAGTGTGCCGCTATGGGTTAAGCGCGTGAATGTGCTTGTGCGCAGTGAAAGCCTAGAGCAGGCTGCGCGAAAGGCGCGCTACGAGGCTTTTGAGGCAGAGCTCGCAGCGGGTGATATATTGATGCTCGGGCATCATCAGGAGGATCAAGCCGAAACATTTTTATTGCGGTTAATGCGCGGAGCCGGAGTGCAAGGCCTGGCAGCAATGCCAAGTACTCGTGCGCTGGCGCAAGCGCAGTTATGGCGCCCTTTCTTAAATACCTCAAAGCACACTATTTTAAGCTATGCTGCCGCTCATGCATTGCAATGGGTGAATGACGAGAGTAATAGCGATACTCGATTTGATCGCAATTTGCTAAGACACCAAGTATTACCTGTTTTGCATCAGCGCTGGCCTCATGCCGCCCATAAAATCTCACAAGCAGCCGGGCATGCTCTTGAGGCGCAAGTGCTATTGGATGAGTATGCCGCAGCAGACTTTGCGCAATTAGATGTGCGCACTGAAAAGTTTGGCTGTTCATTATGTGTTCATCGGCTTCAGTTGCTGTCGCTTTCTAGGCAAAAGCAGGCCGTACGCTATTGGCTGCGCGGGCTGGGGCATTTGGCGCCAGAGGCAAAGCATTTGGATGAGCTTCAAAAAGTATTAGCAGCTAAAAGCGATAGTGTGCCAGCTTTATGGGTGGCCGATTACGGTTTTAGGCGATTTGCGCATAGGCTGTACCTGCTTCCGTGCGCCTTAACAGCGCCCAATGGCACAACCATAGAGTGGCTGGGCGAAGCATTGTCTTTGCCTGATGGAAGTCGCTTACAGATAATCGGTTGTCAGGCGCCCTTGTCTATACGTTTTCGCGTAGGCGGTGAGAGAGCAAAGCCACAAGGGCGCGGGCATTCTCAAGTGCTTAAAAAGCTGTTGCAAGAGTACGGTGTGCCGCCGTGGCTTCGGTATCAGGTCCCTTTAATTTACCGTGCAGAGGATCTTATAGCGGTAGGGGATTACTGGCTAGAGGCGGGAGCCTCAAAGGGAGTGGCTGTTTCTTGGTACTACCCAAGTATTACGGGTGATGAGTAGCCGTTTTTTGAGTCTTTGTATTAAGATGCGAGGTTAGAAAGTCAGTGCTAGTATTCAGGGCGCGCTGCAAGTAATATCGAATGCGCAATATCCAAAAAACCCAAACGCTGAGCCTGTTGTTAGCTAAGTGCTTGGGGTTTAGTGTTGGGCTATCATTGTTTTTGCTGAGTTTTATACGCGCTTGGGCAATACGCTCTTGAGTTCTGAGTGCATTTTTAGAATTGTTTCTTCGGTGGTTGCCCAGTCAATACAAGCATCAGTAATCGATACGCCATACTCTAAATCGGCGAGGTCGGCGGGTACTTTTTGATTGCCAGCACCGATATTACTCTCAATCATTAAACCGATAATGGACGTGTTGCCATCTAAGATTTGATGAGTGACGTTTTCCATGACTAAAGGTTGTAATTCGTGATTTTTATTAGAGTTGGCGTGGCTGCAGTCGATCATGACATTAGTCGGGACTTTAGCTGAAACCAATTCTTTTTCGCAAATGGCAACGCTGACCGAATCGTAATTGGGCTTGCCATTGCCACCGCGTAATACTACATGCCCATAAGAGTTGCCGCGAGTGTGAATAATAGCCACTTGCCCGCTGCCGTTGATACCTAAAAAGCGATGGGGGCTGCTGACTGATTGTAAGGCATTGATTGCCACGGTTAAGCCACCATCGGTACCGTTTTTAAAGCCAACAGGGCATGACAGGCCGCTGGCCATTTCGCGATGTGTTTGTGACTCGGTAGTGCGCGCACCAATAGCTGACCAAGAGATTAAGTCGTGGAGGTACTGTGGCGAAATAGGGTCGAGTGCTTCAGTGGCGGTTGGCAAGCCTAGCTCGGCAACATCAAGTAGCAATTGGCGACCTACGTGTAAACCATCTTGAATTTTAAACGAGTCATTAATATACGGGTCGTTGATTAAGCCTTTCCAGCCTGTGGTGGTGCGTGGCTTTTCAAAGTAAACACGCATGACAAGCAGCAAGCTATCAGAGACTTTATCGGCGAGTACTTTAAGGCGGTGGGCATAATCCATCGCCGCTCTAGTATCGTGGATAGAGCACGGGCCGATCACTATCATTAAGCGGTGATCTTGGCGGTCTAATATATTGCGAATGGCAGTGCGACCTTTGGTTACAGTATGTTCAGCTGCAGCGCTTAAAGGTAGCTCGTTTTTGAGTTGGTCCGGAGAGATTAGTACCTCTTGAGAGACCAAGTTTAAATCATCAATGTTTGAATTAGTCATAGCCGGTGAGTGCTTAATTAAAAAAATAGTTTTGTATTGTACTGAGTAACGGCCTTAAAGGTAAGCGTTAATCGAACAACCTGAGTATGAATTGATGCTAAATATCAAAATGTGGCGCATTTTTCACACATTAAAACCACTTTACATCTTATAGTCGCTTTGCATTTTATGGCGACAGTGTTATGTATGCTAGTTTTAGCGCTGACTGTGTTTAGTCTAAGTGCGCGATATAAAAACGGCCGAATAATGTATGCAATATTTAAGTGTCTATAAAAGGTGGCTTCAGTTGCGCTTTAAAGGTGTCTTGATAGAGCGCCTAGGGTGCCATTGCAACAGGTTGATCACAACAAGTATCAAATAGGCAAAGTGTTGAATAAATTGTGATATGAGCAGATTGTGAGATTAGAGTTGTGAGATTAAGAGGGGGATCAGTGGTATTGGGTGTCCGCACCGTATGTGAGTAAATCTTTGGGTAATAACACCCTGTAAAACGGGCATGGCCGCTTTACAGGGTGTTATCAGGTTGGGCTCTAAGCGGCTTTATCGTCTGCGTGTTCAATAAGGTTATCAGCAAGCGTCAGCTTGAGTTTAAAGGGCGCGAGCTCTGCTTGTTTGTCGACCCCTTCATCGATCACAATAATAATATCGCAGCCTTTGCTTTGTAAGTATTTCTTGACGGCATCCATGCCTACGCCTCGGCCCGAAATAGCCGTGACCTCTTCAGCCGTCGACACACCCGACATAAATAAGCAGTTGGCAACCGCAGATGGATCTTCCAGCGCCTGCGCACTGATTTGCCCAGAGGCGAGTGCTTTGCTTTTGAGTTTTTGAAGGTTAACGCCTTGGCCGTCATCCCACAGCCAAATAGTCGCGCCGTCTTTTTCATGGGTTGACTCAAGGTAAATAGTCCCTTGCTCTACTTTCCCTTTTTGTTGTCTGACCTCGGCTGTTTCTATACCGTGATCAATCGCGTTACGTAAAAGATGTGTAAATACGTTACCGATCAATTCGCTATAGCTTTTATGTAAGAGTAAGCCGCTAAGTTCTATATTGATCAGTGGTGCCGGTTTGTTGAGCTGTTTAGCCACCGATGGCAGCGAAGCGATAAGATCGTCGATAGCAGACTCAAAAGGTATTGTATCAAAGCGCCGGAGCATCTTCGCAATAGCGCTATTGGAAGGTTGTGGTTGATCACACGCTGCCAACATGTGTTTGTAATCATCTTGCGAGATCAGAATACTGCCTACAGGTATCTCGGCGGTTTGATTGCTGGCCAGTTTTTCTTGTTTGATTTTGGCGTAATGTTCGATGGCATCGCGTACGAGTTGTAATTCGTGCAGGAGCGTTTTTGGCTCCCAGGGGAAGTTGTCTTCTTTGCGCAACCGATCATAGGTGGTTTCTGCCTCGTGAACTAAATCGGTGATGGCATTAAATTGATAGGTGCGCGCATTGCCCTTTATGGTGTGCATGTTAACAAAAAGATTGGCCACCACCTCGATATCTTTGCTGTTGTTTTTTTCGATGGTGGCTTGGTTTTCATCCAGTAATTTACGTGCGTTATCAATAAAGCCTGTAAATTTATTTGGGGCAATTTTTATAATTTCACCTAAAATATCAAGTTCTTGTTTTTGCTCTTCGGCTTCGGCTTGCATGGCGCGTAGCTCGGTGACATCGCGTACTGTCACCATAATTTTGGTGATTGTCCCTTCAGAGATAATGGGGTCCCAATCTAGCTCGAGTATTTTAGTTTTTGTTTGGTCTTCGGTGTTGGGGAGTATGACGTTATATTCAGAAATCAATAGGTGAGAGTTAAAGGCAAACATCATTTCGTCGGCCCCTAACAAGCTTGAGATAGCCGTATGAATTTGATCCATCTGATCGCTGCCTATGCTGGCATGACTAAAGAGTAGAGCATCATATTTTTTATTGGCTACATGCTCAGTTTCAAAGATTTTTTCAATGTATGCTGAGTACTCTTTGTGGATTGTCTCGTCTTCGGTAATGGTAAATAGCCCTTGGTGCATGTTCTGCATCATGCTCATAAGGTCGTGAGTACGCTCACGTAACTTATCCATCAGCTCATTAAAGCTCTGCGTTAATTGGCCTATTTCGTCGTTTGAACTGACGGGGATGTTTTGTGCGACATCACCGCTTTTGGCAATGGAGTGGAGTGATTTAGAAACACTGATAATACTGCCAATAATAATACTGGCAATTGTGTAGACGGTCATCGTTAGCACCAAAATACTCGATACCCAAATGACAAAGCCGGAAGTCAGCATAAACTCCGAGTTTTTATTGGCTTCATTAATGTTGCCCGAAAAATTGGCATGCGAATATTGACGGAAGGACTCGAGCTTACTTTCGAGTAATTCGAGCAGCACCTCCTTACTTTTTACCCGCTGCCCTATGGTGGCAAAGTCGGCTTCGCCAGTGGTCATTTCTTCAGCAATACCTTTAGCTTCATCGTAATAGTCACTAAAGTTTTGCTTAATCGCCTTGATGTCCCCCTTTTTATTGGGTTCTAGCGCTAAAATAGCCGAGAAATCTTGGTTCATGGTGTCGGCTGTTGTTTCTGCCGATTGTAAAAACTCGAGCTCACCGGTTAATACCGCGGTATTAAAGAGCTCTGTTATGCGCTTTAAGCGTACACCGTTGGCTGTAGCTTTTTCGAGAATGGGAAAATACGTATCTCGAACATTGGTTAATAAATCGGTGTTTTTGGTGTTAATCCACACATTAAAGGCTAAGTAACTACCGAAGCCAATAATGCTAACAATGGCAATGAAATAGATTTTCCACTTGACTGATATACCGCTAAATATTCGCACTGTAATACTCCTGAAATTCCTTTTCTGAGTATAGCCAAGCTTTTGCGCTGTGCGTTTTTTATGCAAGAATTTAATGTTTTATTGATCGAGAGGTTATTTTTTATTGACGTTATGCAGGGGGTTATAGCGCTTTTTACTCATAGCGCTGCAAGTGAGCATTAGAAGTATTAACAGCACCGCAGGCCAAGACTGCCAGAGCATAAACGGTGTGATTCCTTTCATTCGCACGACTTCGCCTTGTAGTGACTCTTGGGTGAATCTGCCGCCTTTTAATTCAATGCCGCCTTTGGGGTTAATGATGCCGCTCACGCCGTTATTGGTAGCGCGAATCACATAGCGGCCCGTTTCTATTGCGCGCATGCGGGCCATGTCAAAATGCTGTAAGGGCCCGTTGGACAAGCCAAACCATGCATCATTACTGATTGTTAATATGACATCTTTTTGCTGTGTTAATTGTGCAATAAGGTCGGGGTAGACAATTTCATAGCAGATAGCGGCCGCAATTAAAACGCCGTTAGCGTTTAAGCCACTTTTGCTATAAGGGCCTAAATGAATGATGGAGGTGGGTAAGTCAAAAAAACTGATGAGCCCGCGCAGTTGCTCCTCAAAAGGTACGTACTCACCAAAAGGGACTAGGCGTTGCTTAAAATACTCTCCACCACCTGCACCTCTGGCAATAATGGCGTTGTAATATTTATAGGCGGAAAAGTCATCATAAATAATGCCGGTAATAAAAACGGTGCCGCGAGCTTTGGCAAAGCTATCAATTTGGTCGAGTAGCTCGGTGGCTTGATGATAAGGGTAGGGGATGGCCGCTTCGGGCCAAATAACCCAGTCGAGGTCCCATAAGGGTGTGCTTAAGCGACTGAATGTATCCAGCGTTTTGCTGTGGTGGGCCGGATCCCATTTGTGCTCTTGTGGAATATTGGGCTGCATTAAGCCCACGCTAATGGTGTGAGGTTTAGGTTGCGTCCAGGCAATGCTTTTTAAGCCCCAACCGCCCACCCACAATAGCATCACCGAGCCAAAGATGGCAGCAATAGCCAGTGGGTTTGAGCGGTGCCGTATGTGCGTGCGCAAGCTAATGAGCGCGCTAGCGGTTAATGTGGTCGCTAAGCTGACGCCAAAAATACCAAAAAGAGGGGCAAAGCCGCTCAGTGGCGTATCAATGTGGGCATAACCCACATACAGCCAAGGGAAGCCGGTAAATAGCCAGCTGCGCAACCACTCACCAAAAACCCATAAGGCGGCAAACCCTAGGGTTTGCCCCATGTGGTGATGACTTAAAAAGCGTCCATAAAAATAAAACGGCGCAGCAAATACCAGCGCCAAGCCAACGACAAACAGTGCCGTCAGCACAGCTGCAAGCGCCGCTGAGCTACTGCCAAACTGGGCGATGGCGACGTAAACCCAGCTGACGCCTACACCAAAAAGCATCACCCCGCAGCTAAAGCCCAAGCCCATTGCTAATTTGGGGCTGGCGTTACGCAGGCTAAGGCCCACAAGTACCAGCCCAATAATACTGGCCGGCCACAGGCTGTAAGGCGCCATGGCGAGGGGTAATAGCGCGCCACCTAAGGCTGCGCTAAGTATTTTGAGCCAAAGGTGATACTGGCGAGGAGTGTTTGCCAAGAGTGATTGCTGCCAGCGCATTAAGAATCAGGCCTTAAAAATCGTAGGGGCTAAGGTAAGAAGCTTGTTTGTTACCTTAGCCTTTAGGGAGTTAACCCAGTTTAGTGACGCGAATAAGGTGAATTTGACGGCTATCAGCGTACAAAATGCGAAACCGAAAGCCTTTGAGCTCTACCACTTCGTTGCGTGAGGGCATGTGACCAAAAGCTTGCATCACAATACCGCCAATGGTGTCAAAGTCACTGTCGTCAATATCACCATCAAAAAACGTATTAAAGTCGTCAATGGGGGTGAGTGCTTTAACAATGAAATCTTCGTCAGATACGCGACGAATAAAATCGTCATCGTCGTCATCGGTTTCGTCTTCTATTTCGCCAACAATCTCTTCAAGAATGTCTTCGATAGTGACCAAACCCGATATGCCGCCGTATTCATCAATCACAATAGCCATGTGATAGCGCTTCTCGCGGAACTCTTTAAGCAGCACATTGAGGCGCTTGCTTTCAGGGATAATATTCGCCGGGCGCAAAATGCTCTCTAGGGTGAATGTCTGTTCGCGATTGAGCAATAAAGGCAGTAAGTCTTTGGCGAGTAATATTCCTTTTACATCATCAATGCTATCGCCGATCACCGGGAAGCGTGAATGGCAGGACTCGATGATTTTGGGTAAAAACTCTTCGGGTGATTCATCTTGTTTGATCACCACCATTTGCGAGCGCGGAATCATAATTTCGCGTACTTGCAGGTGGCTCACACTTAATGCACCTTCAATGATCTCTAAGGCTTCATCGTCGAGCAATTTATTGCTGGCGGCCTCTTTGATAATGTCGAGCAGTTCTTCGCGCGATTGTGGTTCATTATTGGTAAAGCTGTTGAGTAGTTTGTCAATCCAAGAGCGCTCTTGGGGCTTGTCTTTAGCGTTTGACTGACTACTCGGGGGGTCTTCTGACATGATGATCTCTTTGGGTCGCTAGTGCCGTGAAGGCGTAGAGTATTAAAGTAAGTGAGTGCCTGCCACCTTTTAATGACTGGTGGGCGGGCTCAAGCCTATTGGTGGCTTTTATAGGTGGTGATTATTACCTTTAACGTTATTGCTCAGTATAAGGCGCTGGGTAATGAAGTGCGACTAAAATACGCGTTTCTAGTGCTTCCATAACCTGCGCTTCGTCGTCTTCAATATGGTCATACCCCAATAAATGCAAGGTACCGTGCACCACCATATGTGCCCAATGCGCCTCGAGGGTTTTGTGTTGCGTGCAGGCTTCATCGCTCACCACTTGTGTGCAAATAATTAAATCCCCTAAAAGTGGCTCCTCGATAAAGTCGGGTAAGTCACTCGGAAAGGATAAAACATTCGTCGGTGCATCTTTGCCGCGGTAATCGCGGTTTAGTGTTTGGCTTTCGGCCTCGTCTACAATGCGCACGGTAATATCGCTATTGAAGTGTTTGTGTGCCTGAATGCCGTCTAGCCCTTCTTGATGAGCAAAATTCAGTGCTTGGTTAACCCACAGCGTTAACTGAGCTTGGCTGGGGCTAAAGAGCTCACTGTCGCTGGCGCACTGAAGATCGACCAAGGTATTGGCCGTTGCATGGGCTTCATCACCGTTAGCGTTGTGGTCACTATCACTCATCAGAGGCGGCGCCTGCTGTGCGTGCGCGCTCGGCTTTTTCGCGGCGGCGCTTCTCAATGGCTTGTAGCTCGGCCTCGCTCGTTTCATAGGCCTCCACAATGCGTTGCACAATAGGGTGGCGAACCACATCTTTAGAGGTAAAGTAAGTAAAGCTTATCCCTTCAACGTCTTTTAATACGCTAATAGAATGCTGCAAACCCGACTGACTGCCTCGGGGTAAATCGATTTGGCTGGGGTCACCGGTAATGACCGCCGTAGTGCCAAAACCAATACGGGTTAAAAACATTTTCATTTGTTCGCGCGTTGTGTTTTGGCTTTCATCTAAAATAACAAATGAGTTGTTGAGTGTGCGGCCACGCATGTACGCTAAAGGCGCAATCTCAATGACTTGTTTTTCGATCATTTTGCCAACGGTTTCAAAGCCGAGCATTTCATACAGTGCATCGTACAGTGGGCGCAAGTAAGGGTCGACTTTTTGGCTAAGGTCACCCGGTAAAAAACCCAGCTTTTCGCCGGCTTCCACAGCGGGGCGCACCAGTAAAATACGCTCACACTCATCGCGCAATAACGCTTCAACTGCGCAAGCGACCGCTAAATAGGTTTTGCCGGTACCGGCAGGCCCTATGCCAAAGTTAATATCGTTGCGGCGCACGGCCATGACATAACCTTGCTGATTAACACCGCGCGGCTTAATTGAGCACTTTTTAGTGCGAATCACGGGCGCCAAAGAGGGTTCTTTAGTTGATGTTACCGGGATAAAAGCATCGGCACCGGCTTCTTGTAGCGCAAGATGCACCTCTTCTGGGCTTATTTCACCATCATGCTCAGTTAAAGCGTACAGGTCAGCTAACACTTTTTGTGCTATTTGGGTGCCTTCTTGGCTGCCATGTACGCTAATGTCGCCCCCGCGCTGATGAATTTGCACACCTAAACGCGCTTCAATTTGTTTGAGGTTGCCATCAAGGTTGCCGCTAAGGTTATTGAGACGGTAGGAGTCTGTTGGCTCAAGAGTAATGGCCAGTGTTAGAGTCTCGGTCGGTGTGGGCTCGGCGGTGATGGGTTCGGGTTGAGATGGAGTCGATTCAATGGCCAAAGGTTTAGCGTCCAACAAATAAGTGAACGTCTAGATTAACCCATTTTCAAGTGCCTGAAAAACGCTTTTTAGTAATGCCCCAAAACCATGGTGTGTAATTGACAATCTCACAAAAAAAACGAAGAAAAAGCAGCAAAAATTAGCCCCACGCAAGTCTTTTGCGTAGAATGCTCGCTACGACAAATAGCGCTGATCAAAAAACGTACAGTTGCGTGCTAGCCCTGTAAATCCGGTGTTAGATGACATTAGGGCAAGGCTTTGCACACAGTTATCAACAGAATCTGTGGGTAACTTTTGGCTAAAAACAGCCGGTAATTGGCTGTTAGTTTTTAATACTTAGCAAGTGTTTTTTTAACAATATACGTAACTATTCAGAGTTACCGAAATTGGGCGCTAATGAATCATTGACTGGACCGCTCAAGCCATCTGCGACTTTGTGCTCCTCGACTTTGTGCTCCTGCCAAGTCTACTCTTGCATATCCTTATGCCGGTGCAAAGTCTACTCTTGCATATTCCTATGCAGGTGCGCTGCCTAACCCTTGTTTTCCCGCAAGGCCCGGCGCTTAAATGCCCAGAAAATAATCCATCAGCACTCTATTAGGTGAGGCTTATCAGCTGAGCTGAATAGTTAGCAATATACCAAGCTCATAGGAGAGAATATGACACCTGAACGGCATGCAAAAATTTGTTCAGTTTTGGATGTGCGACAGCCCGATTTAACCGTGGTTGCCGATGAGATCCACAAAGGACGCAATATGGCAGCCATCGTTAGGACCTGTGACGCTGTAGGTGTGCCTAAAATTTACGCGGTTGCCCCTGAGGCTGGCTACCATCCTTACCGCGGCACGGCATTAGGCACCACCAAGTGGGTCGATGTTGAGCTATGCCCAACACTCGCTACCCCCTTAGAAGACCTCAAAAGCCAAGGGTTTCAAATAGTCAGTACGGCACTTGAGCCATCGGCGTGCGATTATCGCGAGGTCGATTTTACTCAGCCTACCGCGCTGGTTATGGGCAATGAAAAAGTTGGCATTAGCGATACCGCACGCGCCATGACCGATGTGTTTGTGACCATCCCTATGGTGGGCATGGTCGAGTCGTTGAATGTTTCGGTGGCGGCAGCGATTATTTTAAATGAGGCGCTCGAGCAGCGGCGTAAGGCAGGCATGCTCGATCAGCCTAGGCTACCTCAAGCCACTTACGATGCGTTGTTTTTTCGGTGGGCGCACCCGCAGGTAGCGGGGTTTTGCGATGAGCGCGGCCTGCCTTACCCGCCAATGGCACCCGATGGCGAAATTGCCGACCCTGTGGGCTGGCATAGTGCGGTTAAAGCGGGCAATACTAAAGTGACGACTGACTAATGCCTGAAACAACCGCTCAAACAGTCCCTAAAACTGCTTCTCAAGCAGTCCCTAAAACAACCCTTCAAGCCGTCTCTAAAATGGATATTGTCTTTGATCACAGTGATTTTGTGGTGGTGAATAAACCGGTCAATATGGCGGTGCATGCGCATGATGAGCCTACGCTGCTCGATGCTGTGCGTGCGCATTTTGGCAGCGAGGCTATTCACCCTGTGCATCGCTTAGATTTAGCAACCTCGGGGTTGGTGGTGTTTGCCAAAACAAGCGCCGCCAACCGCGCATTGTGCCAAGCCTTTGCCGAGCAGCGCGTACAAAAAGTGTACTTGGCTTTAACCACGGCAAAAGCTAAAAAGAAGCAGGGCTGGATCAAAGGCGATATGCAAAAAGCGCGTGGTGGGAGCTATAAGCTACTGCATAGCCAGCACAATCCCGCCGTCACCTATGCCTTGAGTTTTGGCAGCGAGAGCGAGCCTAGGTTGTGGCTACTACGCCCTAAAAGCGGCAAAACGCACCAGTTGCGGGTGGCGTTAAAAAGTTGGAGCGCGCCTATTTTGGGCGATAAGCGCTACGGCGGGGCGCCGGCCGATCGCTTGTATTTGCACGCTTTGGCCATAAAATTTACCCTAGGCAAAGCTGATTACGCCTTTGAGGTTAAGCCTGTGTGCGGCACACATTTTATGGGCGTACAGGCGCAGCAGCGCTTGGCAGCGCTGGGTGATGTGTGGGCGCAAGCATGGCCAAAGGGGTTGTGAGCTTAACCCTTGTTGGCGGTTTAATGGGCCAACCTATACGCCGATTACGGCTTTACGTACTCGGTTTAATACCGGTTGCGTGTATAGCTGTATTAATCACTTTACTAATGGCTTGTGATGGCCCACCGGCTCAGCTGCGCTCGACTTTAACGCCTATTGTGTGGCGAGCCTGTGATGGCGTTGATCATGCATTAGTGGCCAGCCGTTGCGGCCGTTATTACCCCAATACCCAGGCGGCAGCGGGTGCGGGCGCAGCCAGTGTGTACATTGCATTCGCTATTTTAACCCCACAGAGCGCACCGCCTAATGCCGCACCTGTGGTGTTTATGGCCGGCGGCCCAGGTGAAGGGGGCAATACTCAAGGTATAAAGCTAGAGCGTTGGCGTTATTGGTTATTAGATAACCCTATAAAGCGGCCGTTAATTGTGTGGGACAGCCGAGGCAACGAAGGCGCGTGGGGGTATTTTGAATGCGACGCTTATCGTTTGTGGTCGTTGAATCAGTTGATCGAGGTAGCAGCACCGGCCAGCCAGAGTGATGAGTATCGCCAGTTACAGTTGTGTGTTGACCGCTGGCGCCAACAATTGGCTGGGCAAAGCTTTCAAGCATTTAATAGCGAGCAAAATGCACGCGATATTTTGGGGGCGCTGGTGGCCCTAGAGTACTCCGCTTGGCATGTTTTGAGCGTATCTTATGGTAGCCGTGTCGCGCAGTGGTTGGCGGCCTTGGCGCCTGAGCATACGCAAAGCTTGTTGCTCGACTCGCCTTATAGCTGGCAAACAAAAAGTTTGGCGCATCATCAGCGCTATTGGTGGCAGGGGCTTGAGCGGTTTTTTGTGGTGTGTGACGAGCAGGCCAGTTGCGCAGGGGGTAGGCCAATGGCGGCGGTGTTTGATACTGTTATTGCGCGGTTAGATAAAAGCCCCATTACGGTCAGGTTTAAGCTAGAGGGTTACCAATATACCGCTGTAATAGGTGCCGAAACCTTTGCTCATATGTTTTTTGCGTTATTGTATGACCCTGCCGCGTATCCGCAAGCGGCGCAATTATTGTTGGCATTAGCGCATCCCGATACGCCTCAGTCATCTGCTGTCTCACCGTACCCCGCTTTGGCGCATATTTTAGAGTCTAGTTATGGCCCCAAAGCAAACCCTTGGCTTTACTGGCTAACACAGTGTAATGATAACGCTATAAGTGCCGATGATGACTTGAGTGTATTAACCCCGCCACCACAATGGCAACGCTTTTTAACCCCAGGTGCGCAGCGTAGCGTTTGTGAATTGACCAATGCGCCAACCCAATGGCGGCCTCCGCCTCGTATTACTCAGCGTTTGCCAGTGGTTGTGATGAGTGGCGGGCTAGATCCTGTGACACCTATTGCGAGCGCTCAGGCATTGGCGCAACAATATGGCGGCCTATTAGTGCAAGCACCCAAAGCCGGTCATGGCGTGCTGTTAACCGAGGCCTGCTCGAATGTGTGGTTAGAAAGCTATTGGCGCTCGCCCAAGTTGGCCCTTTTGTCGTGGCGCCAATCGGTTGATGCTAGCGGCCGTATTAATACCGGTATCCATAAGCCAGACAACACAGCCCAAGCAGAAGCTGTTAGACTTTCGACTTTGCCGCACAAAGCATTGACTCAAGCTGTGATAGAGCCGTGTCGCGGTGAGGTATTTGAGTGGCCTAGCGATCTTAATGCGGGCTAAAGGTTAATCGTAAAAACACCGAGAAGAGGTTATTATGACCCGTGTTATCAATGTGCAACCTATCATGTTGCGTACCACCCACTACATAGCGATGCTTGCTCTTATATTAAGCGCGCTGTTTGTATCACAATATAATGCCTATGCAGGAGAAAAAATGACTTACTGGATTGATGTGCGCACGCAAGAAGAATTTGCCGGCGGAAATGTAAAGGGTTCGGTATTAATTCCTTACGAAGTCATCACCGACCATATAGCCTCGGTTACCTCAGATAAAACAGCCGACATTCGTGTTTATTGCCGCTCGGGTCGTCGCTCAGAGGTGGCCAAAGAAGCATTAACCGCAATGGGCTATACCAACGTTATTAACGAGGGTGGCTACGAAGAAATTATGTCGCGTTAATGCAAAGTAACGCGAGATTAAAAAGCCCAGCATGTGCTGGGCTTTTTTGTTTTTTGTGCGTGCTTTTAATATGTACTATTGTGTGTGGCTTTATATTTTTTATAGGTAAACACTAATCGTCATCAAACATTTTAAAAATATTGCTCACTGTCTCACTCGCTTTTTGTTGTACTTGCGCGGCACTGGCTTGGCCAAAGCCTTCTAACTCTAAATCTTCTTCAGGAATTTCTTCAATAAAGCGGCTTGGTGAGGTTTCTATTTTTTCGCCAAATTGTTTGCGGCTAGCGCTTAAGGTCATGGTTAAGGTTTTTTGTGCGCGGGTAATCCCTACATACGCTAAGCGGCGCTCCTCTTCGATATTATCTTCATCAATGCTATTGCGGTGCGGCAGTATCTCTTCTTCCATGCCCACCAAAAAAACATGCGGAAACTCCAAGCCCTTGCTGGCATGCAAAGTCATTAGTTGGACTTTATCACCTTCGTCTTCGTCCTCTTGTCGCTCCATTAAATCCATTAACAATAATTTGGCGATCGCATTTTTAACATATTGCTCGTTGTCTTGGGCATCATCATCGCGGGCAATAGCATTGGCGATGTTGTCCATTAAATAATGAACATTCTGCATGCGCTTTTCGGCCACTTTTGCGCTGCTTGCATTTTGGAATAGCCAGCTTTCATAATCGATATCACCAATCATTTCACGCATGGCATCAACGGGGTTATTGCTATGGCAGTTATTGCGGACACGGTTTAACCAGCCCGAAAATTCTCGCAAGCGGGCTAAGCCTTTTTCAGGTACCACCGTTTGTAAGCCCATTTCGTCGCAAGCGGTTAATAAACCAATTTCACGCTCGGTGGCATAGCGCCCTAAAGACTCTAAAGTGGATGTGCCAATTTGCCTGCGCGGTGTATTAATAACACGCAAAAAGGCATTGTCATCATCGGCGTTAACCAATAAACGCAAGTACGCCATAATATCTTTAATTTCGGTACGCGAAAAAAAACTCGTGCCGCCACTAATCGTATAAGGGATTTGATTTTGTTGTAGTTTAATTTCAAGAATGCGGCTTTGATGATTACCACGGTATAAAATGGCAAAATCTTTAAAGCTTAACCCTCGGCGCATTTTTTGGTTAAGTATCTCCATCGCAACACGCTCGCCTTCGGCATCATCGGTGGGGCAGCGTATTAAACGTAGTGGGTCGCCTAGGCCAAAGTCGCTCCATAGCGTTTTAGTAAATTCGTGCGGGTTATGGCTAATAACGGCATTGGCTACGCGTAAAATACGCGCTGTCGAACGATAGTTTTGCTCAAGCTTAATCACCTCTAGTGTGGGGAAGTCTTGTTTGAGCAAGCTTAAGTTTTCGGGCCTTGCGCCACGCCAAGCATAAATGCTTTGGTCGTCATCACCCACCACGGTTAAGCCGCCTCTATCGCCCACTAAAAACTTGACGAGCTGATACTGACTTTCGTTGGTGTCTTGGTATTCATCTACCAATAAATAGCGCAGCTTATGCTGCCAGCGCTCAAGAATAGTCTCGTGCTCATTAAATAGTTTAACGGGCAGGCAAATTAAATCATCAAAATCAACGGCGTTATACGCTTGCAACGCTTGGTTGTAGCGCTCAAAAACATGCGCAATATGGAGCTCAAGGGGGTTATCGGCTTTGCTAATGACCTCTTGCGGGGTGATCATGGCGCTTTTAAAGTTTGATATTTCACTTTGCACCATATCAACATTGTCGGTGTCGAGCTCATTTTGTTTGAGCATGATTTCTTTAAGCAAGCCTTTGGCATCTTCAGCATCAAAAATAGAAAATCCATTTTTAAGGCCTAATGTTTTATGCTCTTTGCGGATAATGTTCATGCCAAGGTTGTGAAAGGTCGATACAGTCAAGCCACGCGCCGCTTTGCCTTTAACGAGCTTGCTCACACGCTCTTTCATTTCGCGGGCGGCTTTGTTGGTAAAGGTGACGGCGGCAATATTGCGCGCGCTCATACCGCATTGCTCAATAAGGTAAGCAATTTTGCGTGTAATAACACTGGTTTTGCCCGAGCCAGCGCCAGCAAGAACTAAACAAGGCCCGGCAATATAGTGCACGGCCTGACTTTGGCGGGGGTTAAGTTTGGTGGCCATAGTGACTACAATAGGCTAAAAATGGGTGCTATTTATACCATAAATCGAAAGCTTTTTGATGCGTTATTTTGGCTTTACGCGGCGCTTAGCCAGTGCTACTGCGCATGTGTTTTTACGTGCATTTTTAAATGCAGTATTTGAGCACAGTGTTTGATACAGCATTGCCATGTACACTTGCCCACCGGCGCCTTGTGCGCATAGGGTTCACATTGTTACTGTCTATGTTGCTACAGTCTATGTTGTTACAGTCTCTAAAGTCACAAAAAAGACGCAATCATAGACACATTAAGATCTAACTAAGACCTCATCAAGGCAAATAAAGGTAGAGCAACAATGAGTAAGTTATTAAATGTTGGCGTGTTAGGCGCTGCTAAAATTGCAAAAACACATATTATCCCCGCTATGGGCCGCGTTGAGGGTTTGCAATGTTGGGGGGTGGCATCGCGCAGCTTAACTAAAGCGCAGGGGTATATTCAGTCATTAGAGGGCGCCAGTACTGCGCACACAATCCAAGCTGTAGAGGGCTACGACGCACTCATTAACCACCCCGATGTTGATATTATTTATAACCCGTTACCTAATGATTTGCATGTCGAGCTATCATTAAAAGCGCTGGCTGCGGGCAAGCATGTATTGTGTGAAAAACCACTGGCTTTAAATGCGGCAGATGCCAAGCGTTTAGCCGATGCCAGTGGGCAAAAGCCAGCGCTTAAAGTGATGGAGGCGTTTATGTACCGCTTTCACCCTCAGTGGCAGCAGGTACAGCGCTGGATTAACGACGGCGAGCTTGGGGTTATTCAAAGTGTGGCTAGCCAATTTTGTTATTGCAATACAGACCCTGCCAATATTCGCAACAATCCGGCAGCCGGTGGCGGCGCGTTAATGGATATTGGTAGTTATGGTATTTCGGTGGCGCGCATGATACTGGCCCGCGAACCCAGCAAAGTTGTTGCGCGTGCGGTTATGCACCCAGAGTTTGCAGTAGATGATATCGCTCATTGTTTAATGGATTTTGATGGGGTAAGTGCCACCGTTATGGTCGGCACCAAAACGCAGCGTAATCAAAGCGTTACTATCGAGGGCAGCAAAGGCCGCATTGTAATGACGCACCCGTTTTATTGTGATGCAGATGATGAGCGCAGTATTGCGTTAATCACCGACGATGAAGAGCAAGCATTTACCTTTGGCAGCCAGGTTGATCATTATCAGCTTATGCTCGAAGCCTTTGTGCAAGCCATTAATACAAACACGCAACCGGCCATTAGTCTTAATGACTCGGTGGCCAATATGGCTGTTATTGATGCCGCTTTTGAGAGTATTAAAACGGGCGCTTGGGCGGTTGTGGGGTAGTTGGGCTGGTTTGGGTTTGGGTTTGGGTCGGGGCGCAACCCGCGTCACCCATTCAAGGCACGCGGCAAGTACTTCCCTGTAGCTCTAGTCGGCATCCTGCCTTCTAAGGCCTTG